>CAJCIP010000011.1 GCA_903970445.1 Verrucomicrobia bacterium Tous-C9LFEB
CGCAGCCAGGCGTAGTCGTCGGATAGTTCTGTGCCGTGGAGGGATGTTGTATGAGGTTCGCGCTGAGCGACAGGCGGTACGAGATCGTTAGAAGCCATAGGTCGCTTCACAGGATAACGTGCGAGGCTCAAATTGAAGTTAAAGAGCAGCCCTGGGGTCGCTAGGAGACCCGTCCGCTTGCCGCTGATGAAAAGGTCGCCGCGCGTGCGGAGTACGATAGCGCTGTGTCCTCGTGGTTGCGAAACTCGTTGCTTCTGCTCCTGTGTGTCGCGGGCACTGTGGCGTTTGCCGAGAAGGCCTCCGAGCTCCCGCAGCCTACAAGCTATGTGAACGACTTCGCCGGCGTAATCGACGCAGGCTCACAGCAGCAGATCGACGATTTAGCCCGGCAGCTTTACACAAAGGCTCACGCAACCATCGAGGTCGTCACGATCAAGTCTCTGGAAGGCGAGCCGATTCAGAACTTCGCAACAGAGCTGGAAGACAAGTGGAAAGTTGGAGCAAAAGGCACGGATAAAGGCCTGCTCATGATCTTCTCCATCCAGGACCACAAGCGTTGGATCGAAGTTGGCTACGGGCTTGAAGGCATTCTGAATGATGCCAAGGTTGGGGACATTGGCCGCAGCATGGTGCCTCAACTACAGCAAGGCGAGTATGGACCGGCGATTTTCTCCGGGGAACAGCAGATCGCGAATGTAATCGCAGCGGATGCTGGCGTGACACTCGATGCAGCCGCCGTTCAGCACACATATCACCGCGAGAACGCTAGCTATGGACGCAGGTTCAATTGGGTAGGCTTAATCATTCTTGTGTTGTTCCTTTTCACGATCTTCGGCCGTCGCGGCGGCGGCGGACCGGGTGGAGGAAGCTTCATTCCCTGGTTCCTACTTGGATCATTGATGGGTGGTGGCCGCGCCGGGTTGGGAGGCGGGGGCGGCGGTTTCGATGGCGGCGGGTCAAGTAGCGGGGACGATGGCGGGGACTTCGGCGGCGGATTTGGCGGTGGTTCCGGTGGTGGCGGCGCTGGTGGTGATTGGTAAGTGGCGTAAGCTGATGTGCGAACGGTAGTGAAAGGAATTTCGATGAAGCGTGGTGGATTGGTGGCGATCGGTTTAGTAGTGGTCTTGGGACTCGTGGTCCTGCTTGGTTTCGGCAGCTACATCTCGTCGAAGAATCAGATGGTGTCCATGGACGAAGAAGTGAACCAGGCGTATTCGCAAGTCAACGTGGTGCAGCAACGCCGGCTTGACCTGATTCCAAATCTTGTTGCCAGCGTGAAAGGCTACGTCAAGGAGGAAGAAACGGTGCTGACGAACATCGCTAATGCGCGCGCCGGGGTCATCGCATCTGCTTCTGACAAGCCAAGCACCGCGAACATACAGGCCAATGAGCACCTCAGTGCCACCCTGATCCCGCTCTTCCGCCTGCAAGAGGCTTACCCGAATTTGAAGGCGGATGCGCAATTCATGCGGCTGGAGGATGAGCTTGCAGGAACCGAGAACCGCATTGCCGTGGAGCGGCAGCGCTATAACAAAACACTCCAGGCTTACAACACCTATGTGCGTCAGTTTCCTAACAGTTTCTGGGCAGGCTTCGCCGGCTTCCATGCGAAGGAAGATCAGTATTTCCGTGGCAATCCGGAAAACAACACAGCGCCTAAGGTGGACTTCAACAAGTAATCAGCTGTTCCTGTTGAGGGTAAGGCCGGCACGCTGTGCCGGCCTTCTTTTTGGTTTAGGGTTGGGGATATGAGCGAGATACCCCAGCGCGCAACCAGCGCAGCCATGCTGATGGGCATGCCTGTTATGGACGCTAGCGGTCGCTCCTGTGGGCGTGTGCACGAACTTGCGGTAGATGTCTCGAGTGACGCCAACCACATCGCTGGCTTCGTGGTGCAGAAGCGAAGCGGAGGGCAGTCGAAATCCAGCTATCTTCCGGTGGACGCTTTGATTGTGCCTGGAGGCAACGATAAGGCATTCCAGGCCGAAGTTCAGCCTGGCACACCACCCTCGATGGATGACTTCCTGTTGATCGATCGCGACCTCCTCGATCAACAGATTATCGATGTCGACGGGCGCAAGGTTGTACGGGTGAACGATGTTGAATTGCTTTGGGAAAGCGGCAGCAATGGGCCTGAGTTGCGCATATCCGATGTAGAAGTTGGTATGCGCGGCGCTGCCCGGCGCATGCTCAAAGGGCTGCCTGCGGCGCAGGTTTTCAGCATCTCGAATCAATTTACAGCGCGGGCCATTCCGTGGAGCTGTGTCGACCTAATCGACAGAGACCCGGCACGCCGGGTGAAGTTGAAGATCGAACAGGCGAGACTGTCGAAGCTTCACCCGTCCGACATCGCGGATATTTTGGAGGATTTGGGTCCATCGGAGCGTGAAGCTGTCTTCACGAGCCTTGATGAAGAAACAGCGGCGGAGACACTCGAAGAAATTGATCCGAAGCTGCAAAAGGCGCTCTTGCAGGGACTCAATTCCGAGCGCGCTGCGGGAATCATCGAGGAGATGGACCCGGGCGCCGCCGCCGACCTTCTTGCGGAGCTGTCCGATGAGGAAAGCGAGGCCATCCTCGAAGAGATGGAACCTGAAGAGCGCCATGACGTCGAGGAGCTCCTTGAGTTTTCCTCCGACACAGCCGCTGGACGCATGACAAAGGACTTCGTCGATGTTGATTTTGGTGCTTCTGTAAGCGATGCCGTCGACGCGCTGCGTGTTTTTGAGGGGGATGCTGACACAATCACAGAGGTCTATCTGCTGAACGAACAGCAGCAGTTGAAAGGCATCGTTACGTTACCCCGCCTTTTGCTTGCAAAGAGCGATACTGCGCTCGAAAAACTGGCAGAAGGACACATCGTCTTCTGCAAGCTGCAGGAGTCTCAGGATCGCGTCGCGGAGTTGTTTGATAAGTACAATCTCAGATCGCTGCCGGTGATCGATCCATCCAGCAAACTCATCGGGGTGATTCACGCGGAACAGGTGATCGCCCAGCTCCGCGAAGGCTAAGTGGCCTCAAGACGAACGCTGCTGCTGTAACAGACCCGTACCTCTCGCGAGGTAGTGTAGAAACAGGGAAGGGAGTCTCTTGCAAAACGAAAGAACACAGCCCGTTATGCAGGATTTGCTTTCATCGGCGGTGCACGTTTGACGGGGTGGCGCCGTTGGCGCACCAGCATCTTCCTGTTCCTGGCGGTCCTCGGCCCGGGCTTCATCACCGCAAACGTCGATAACGACGCCGGTGGAATCCTTACCTATTCGCAGGCGGGAGCCAAGTACGGTTACAGCCTGCTTTGGACGATGCTGCCGATTACCATCGCGCTGATCGTTGTGCAGGAAATGTGCGCTCGCATGGGCGTGGTAACGGGCAAAGGTCTCAGCGACCTGATTCGTGAAGAGTTTGGTCTGCGCATGACCTTCTTCATGATGCTCCTGCTGGTTATCGTGAACTTCCTGAACGTCGCGACAGAGTTCGCGGGCATTGCCGGCTCTTTGCAACTATTTCACATCAGCAAGTACATCACCGTGCCATTATGCGCAGTCGCGGTATGGGCGCTCGTCGTGCGCGGCGACTACAAGAGCGTTGAGAAGATATTCCTTGTCGCGAGCGTTTTTTACATCGCTTATGTCATCGCGGGTGTGATGTCGAACCCTGATTGGCACACCGCGCTTGTTGAAACTGTGAAGCTCCCACAGCGGTCTGTCTGGCGGGATCACGATTATGTATACATGACGATTGGCGTGATCGGCACCACGATTACGCCGTGGATGCAGTTCTATTTGCAGTCATCGATTGTCGACAAGGGCGTCACAGTGAAGCAATACAAAGCTTCGCGGCTGGATGTCATCGTCGGGTCTATCTTTACGGACATTGTGGCCTGGTTCATCATCGTGGTCTGTGCAGCCACTCTCTATACACATGGCATGCGCGAGGTGAACGATGCCGCGGACGCTGCCCAGGCAATGAAGCCGCTCGCCGACCGCTACGCTTCGATCCTTTTCGCTGCTGGTCTCTTCAATGCCTCCTTCTTTGCCGCGTCCATTCTTCCTCTTTCTACCGCATACACGGTCTGCGAAGGCCTTGGCTTTGAAAGCGGCCTGGATCGCAATTTCAAACAGGCGCCCTTCTTCTACTGGTTCTACACATTCCTCATTGCCGCAGGCGCCGGTGTGGTGCTCATTCCGCAGTTTCCAATGATGAAGATGAGCGTGTTTTCACAAGTGCTCAATGGCGTGTTGCTGCCGTTTGTTCTGTACTTTATGTTGAAGCTCATCAACAAGAAGGAACTCATGGGCAAGTACACGAATTCGCGCTGGTTTAACGCGATCGCCTGGACAACTGCGATCGTTGTCGTTGGGCTTTCGTTGGTGATGGTGTGGCAGGGACTACATCCCGGATCCGGCTAGTACCCGAATTGCCTAGAGAAGCTTGCCGACGGACAGGTCTCGAATGAGCGTGAGATCTGCTGCCAGGAAGTCAAAATCAGGCAGCCGTTCCAGTGAACTCCACTGCATGTCTTGGAAGATTCGATTCTCCAACTCTCCGCTGAAATCAGTGACGCGGAAAAACTGGATTTCGATCGCTCCACCGTTTCTATAGACATGATTCACCGTGGTGATCCGCTGGCCAACGGAAGCCGTAATTCCCAGTTCCTCGTTGAGTTCGCGCGCAAGGGCGGCTTCCGCAGTTTCTCCTGGTTCGACCTTGCCGCCAGGAAACTCCCATTTCAGGCTCATTGGCTGATCGGGGCGGCGCTGGCACACCAGAACCTCACGGCCTGCCTCGGTCTCTCGCAAGATGAGCGCAGCCACGACATGCCGAAGAGGTCTGTTGGACGCTTGAGGCCGTTTTCCATTCAGTTTGCGTATCGGCTCTTTCACGTAAGCACAGTGTAGACGTTACGTTGAAAGCACCGGAAGCGTCAGCATTGCCGCACCGCAGCAGGGTAGAAGACGTGCCAGCCGGCTTCCGCGCTTCGGTGTGCGAGTTCCGGCGATGGATTGACGGGAAACGCCGCCTTCGCAATGGAAAGCATGGCCGCGTCATGCACTGAATTCCCAAACACCGCGTCCGGTACCGAGATCCCCGCCCGGTATAAAGCCCACACTTTGCCCTCATCGGTAGGTACATCGATCAGGCGATTTGTCGCGTGGCCTGCCTGGACTTCGACGCAGGCAGCCAGTACCCGCGACGGAGCGATCCCGAAGCGCTTCACGCCTTCCTTGATGACCCAGTCGCAGGTGGAACTCACGGCCCATATCTCAACTCCCTTGCTATGCAGAGTTGTCACAAGTTCGAGCATCTCCGGAAAGATGTTTGGCTCGATATATTCGGCAAAGAATTTTGCGGCGGCATTGCGCATCGCAGTTTCTTCAATCCCCTCGTATACCTGGACCATTTCGCCGCAGATGGCCAGCTCGGATATATCTCCGCTCTTGTAACGGGCGTATCGCTCGTTGAGCCAATCGGTAGCTGAGCGTGACAGAAGGCCGGTATCCATCGTCCACCGCATGAAAGAAGACCCGGCATCGCCCGACCACAGCGTTCCGTCACAGTCGAACACGGCCATTCTTGAGGCGGCGTTGGCCGCGCGAGTCAGGAACTCTTCTGTTGCGAGGCTTTCAGGAACGGACGATGTTGAGGCTGTTTCGGGGGTGCTCAATGCTTCTCCAAAAAGGCAGGTGCCGAAGATGAGTAGAGCAGCGAAGCCTCGAAATGCCAAACTTCGAAAAAGAAAGAGGCCGAGCAAACTTGAGTCTGCTCGGCCCCGATGGCAAAGCCCATAAGGAGCTTCAGCCGAAAGCCTTACTGCTTCGTGAGCGTGCCTGAGCCGGATGCCGAGCCGCATGGACCCGCCACCTGCACGCCGGAGAGTGTTAGCGTCGTCGCGTCGGTCGAGAACGTGCCCTGAATGTTGATCTGCGCCTGTGATTGTGAGTCTGTGTAGAGCACGGTGAAGGAGCTGCCCGTCACCTGCGCCGATGCACTGGAGTGGGGCTGACGAAGCAGGGATTGTTGCCGCCGCCGAACGTGCCCGTTCCGCTCATCTGAAAGTTGCCGTTAACGTCCGGGGTGGTGTTTTGTGTCAGCGAGGCGCTTACCGGGATCACATCGCCATCCGGGTCTGTAAAGCTGCCGGTGTAGGTTCCCGATATATCGGCATAAGCCTGCGATGTTGCGTCGGCAGGTTTCACGAAAGCACAGGAGCCGCCATTCACTGTGTACGTGGTGTTGCTGATGGACTTGCCATCTGCCGCGAGCACGCCCGTCAGGACCAGTGTGCCTCCGGCAACGCCAGTCCCCATTAGGGTCACGCGGTTCTGCGCGTCAGCGGAGCCCGTCACAGCAAAAGCCTTGCTGGGAGCAACGCAGGCCGAAGCCGAGTTGGAGTGCAGAATTCCACTGAAAACTCGTGTTCGTTCCTGTGAGCTCGCCCGAAAACGAAGGAAGCTGTGCGGCTGCCGCCGATGCGGATGTGAACTGCCAGTTGCCAGTGACAGCGACAGCCGCCGCCGTTACTGGAGACGAGAGGAAGCCGTTGCCGCAGCCTGTTAATGAGGCCAAACCAAGAGTGAGGGGAAGCAAGAAAACTGCACTGCGAGATGAACGAAAAATCATGTATGCTCCGGGGCCGTTACTACGGTGAGTTACCAGAGGAGTATGAGCGAATCCCAGGACCGGGCGATAGCTCGTTCGTAGCAGCACCTGCCCGAAAAGCGTCTTCGTCGTAAATCTAGATCGCGCCAGCCGAAACTAAGTCTGAAACTCTGCAACTTCTCGCGTCTGCAAGCATCAATCTATTTGACAGTAAGTCACTCACATGCGAGAGTGAAGAAGTCACGAGATACGGGCTCAGGCTCATCAGGGGAAGAACATGGCAAAAATCATTGGTATCGATCTTGGAACGACGAACAGCTGCGTCGCGGTGATGGAGGGTGGCGAACCCAAGGTGATCGCGAACGAAGAAGGTGGTCGTACGACTCCATCCATCGTCGCGTTTACAAAAAATGGTGAGCGCCTGGTCGGGCAGGTGGCGAAACGTCAGGCCATCACCAACCCGGAAAACACAATTTACTCCATCAAACGCTTTATGGGCCGTCGGTTGAACGAGGTCGGCGACGAGATGAAGATGGTGCCCTACAAGGTGGTTTCCAAAGGTGACAACATCGCTGTTCTGGCCCAGGGCAAGGAATACACAGCCCCCGAAGTTTCAGCGATGATCCTGCAGAAGCTGAAGAAAGCTGCGGAAGACTACCTCGGCACTTCGGTTACCGAAGCCGTCATTACAGTTCCGGCGTACTTCAACGATGCACAGCGCCAGGCCACGAAAGACGCCGGCAAAATTGCCGGTTTGGACGTCAAACGCATCGTGAACGAGCCTACGGCGGCGGCTCTGGCCTACGGTCTCGACAAGAAGAAGGACGAGACGATCGCTGTATATGATTTTGGCGGCGGTACGTTTGACGTGTCGATCCTCGAGGTCGGCGACGGTGTTATTGAAGTGAAGTCGACCAACGGCGATACGCACCTCGGCGGCGACAACCTCGACCAGCGCATTGTGGAATGGCTCATCAAGGAATTCAAAGACGAGTCCGGTCTGGACCTGACGGCAAAGGGGAACGAAATGGCTCTGCAGCGCCTCAAGGACGCTGCGGAACGCGCCAAGATCGAGCTCTCGACTGCGCAGGAAACCGAAATCAACCTGCCGTTTATCACGGCGGATGCCAGCGGACCGAAGCACCTTGTGCGCACGTTGAGCCGCGCCAAGCTGGAGTCATTAGTTGACGACTTGCTCCAGAAGTCAGTCGGACCATGCAAGCAGGCGATGACCGATGCCGGCGTAGACGCCAGCAAGATCGATGAGGTGGTGCTGGTCGGCGGACAGACGCGCATGCCGGCGATTCAGAAGCTGGTGAAAGACCTCTTCGGCAAGGAGCCGCACAAGGGTGTAAACCCTGACGAAGTCGTGGCAATCGGCGCGGCGATTCAGGGCGGTGTGCTCGCGGGCGATGTGAAGGATCTGCTGCTGCTCGACGTAACTCCGCTGACACTGGCAATCGAAACGATGGGCGGCGTGGCAACGGGCATGATTCCGCGCAACACGACAATTCCGACGAAGAAGACGGAAACATTTTCGACGGCGGCTGATTCGCAAACGGAAGTCGAAGTACACGTGCTCCAGGGCGAGCGTCCGATGGCGTCACAGAACCGGACACTCGGCAAGTTCAAGCTGAGCGGCATCCCTCCGGCTCCGCGCGGTGTGCCGCAGATCGAGGTCACGTTCGACATCGACGCGAACGGCATTCTGAACGTCACGGCGAAGGACAACGCGACTGGTAAGGACCAGAAGATCACCATCACGAGTTCTTCGGGTCTAAGCAAGGAAGAAGTCGAGCGCATGGCGAAGGAAGCTGAGGCGCACGCCTCCGAAGATAAGGAAGCTAAGGAGAAGATCGAGGCTCGCAACCAGCTCGATTCCATGGTCTACAACGTCGAGAAGATGCTGAAGGAAGGCGGCGAGAAGGTAGATGCTGCGGATAAGGGCGATGTAGAGTCCGCTCTTGCTGATGCAAAGACCACGCTGACCGGTGACCCAGGTGCGACGGAACTGGCAGCAGCGCGTGAGCGCCTGACGACCGCGAGCCACAAGCTTGCAGAGGCCCTTTATAAGGCCAACGCAGCAGGCTCGGCGGCTCCGACAGATGGCGATGCAGCTTCTGCGGGAACCGCTGACGAGGCAAAGAAGGACGAAGGCGTCATCGACGCTGAGTATGTTGACTCCGCGAAGTAAGCTGCGAACCGGATCGACATCTCACACGTACCAGGAAACACAAGGGGGAGCACTTCAAAGCGAAGTCTCCTCCTTCTTGCAGAACTGAACAGAAGAATTCGCTCAGTTCAAGTTTGCGTGGATCGTGGTGGTGACATGCAAAGGGCACGAATCAAAGCAAGAGCGGATGCGTTCTAACCGATAGCAGCAGGTGGAGGTAGAGAAGTGACAAACGAGCACGAAAACCAGGACAGAGCCAGACCTGATGCTATCCAGTGGAAGCTGGGTTTCGGGGGCGAGCATAAGAACAGCATCGTCTGGCGCTGTGACGCGTTGCGCGCCGGCAGGCTCTATAACCGCAGCTTGTTTGGAACACGCGAAGAAGCCGAGCAATTCGCGCAGAATATGCGCCGCGTAGAACCAGACCAGATGTTCAACGTTGAGGCGATTAAGGCCAGCACAGTCTGGAATTAGGCTAAACGAAGATCAGGCCGCAGCCGCTTAGGCGGCTGCGGTTCCTGCGTCTGACGACTTGAAAACATCGAGGAAAGAACGTGCCTGAGGGTAATGAGATTCATCGCTGGGCAGACCGGCACAATGCGGCGTTCGCCGGGCGGACGCTGAATGTTCTGCCGGGGCCGAACCATCGCTTTCACGATGCGCATATGGTGGATGGAAAGAAGCTGCGCCGCGTCATTGCAGTCGGCAAGCACCTCGGATATGAGTTTGGCGACGATCTAATCCTGCATGTGCACCTGGGCCGATTTGGAGACTGGACAGAAGGGTGCGGCAAGTTGCCCGAGCCAAAGGGCGCGTTGCGGGCCATCCTGCAGCGCGCTGGTTCCAGCAAAACACACCGCAGTGTCAAAGGGCAGCCGCACAATCTGCGCTGTCAGGCAGATGATGGAACACAACCGTTTCCGGCCGAGGACGTGCAATGGATCGAGTTGCGCGGGCCGACAGACTGCAGCGTCTATGATCGAGCGAAGTGGGAGAAGCTGTTGGAGCGCCTCGGGCCGGATCCGTTGGGCGTTGAGCCAAAGGGTCACGACAACCCGCAACACTTCTACGATGCGGTGCTTGGCCGTAAGACGACCATTGCTGAATTGCTGATGGATCAGACTGTTCTTTCCGGTATTGGGAACATCTACCGTGCGGAACTGCTGTTCCGCCATCGCGTGAATCCGTTTACGCCGGGAAACGAGGTCGACATCAAGATTCTGCGTGCAATCTGGAAGGACTCGGTTCCTCTGTTGAAAGCAGGCATGGTCGATCGCCGCATCGTCTGTACTCAGCGCGCCGACAGGCCGAGCAGGAAGGAACCAGCCTTGCGCGGCGAAGAGCACTACGTATATCGAAGGCATGGCAAGCCATGCTTCCTCTGCGGCGAGCGCATCCTGCATCGCGACATCGCCGGACGAACGCTTTACTGGTGCCCCAAAGATCAGAACACGACTGCAGCAGAAAACAAGCGGGCGTACACGCATGGCATGAGCCTGCGTGCTGCTCGCGCAGCCGAAAAGCAGAAGCGCGCCGGTATATTCACGTAGAGTGAAGACTCCGCGCTTCCGCTATGTAGCATCACCTAAAGAATCAGAGACAAACGAACGATGGCACCGACTCAGCAAAAGGACTACTACGGCACATTAGGCGTCAAGAAGACGGCTACTGCGGATGACATCCGCAAGGCGTTTCGCAAGCTTGCACGCAAGTATCATCCGGACGTGAATCCCGGCGATAAAAAGGCCGAAGAGAAGTTTAAAGAGATCTCTGAAGCCAATGATGTGCTGAGTGACGACAAGAAGCGCAAAGTGTTCGATCAGCTCGGTTTCTATTCAGACAACATCGACCCTGCCGCGGCTGGCGCCTACACGCGGGGTGGAGGAGGTTTTGGCGGCGGGCAGGGTCGCGGTGGCCGGGGCTCACCTGTCGATTTTGGCGGGTTCGACTTTTCTGGTTTCACCCAGGACGGCGGCAGTCGAGCATCCGAAAGCGGCGCGGGGTTCGGCTCAAGCTTCAAAGACATTTTTGGCAACATGTTCAACGGCGGTGGGAGGCAGGCACGCGGCCCCCAACCTGGCACTGATCTCGAGTATCAAGTGCAGGTCGACTTCTGGACGGCCGTTCGCGGCGGTGTCACACGGCTTGACATTCAGCGGCAGGAGCAATGCTCAACCTGCAGAGGCACGGGTGCCGTTGGTAAACCGATGGAATGTCCAGAGTGCCACGGCGCCGGCAAAGTGACGCAGACAGCGGGCCGCATGAAGTTTGACACACAATGTCCACGCTGTGGAGGCGCGGGCAAAGTGCAAGCCGCATGTCTGACGTGTGATGGAGAAGGCGTTGTTACGCGCCGCGAGCCGCTGGAGTTCCGCATTAAGGCCGGCACGCGCGACGGACAGCGTATTCGGCTGGCAGGCAAAGGGAATGCGGGCACGGAAGGTGCGGCTTCAGGCGACCTCTTCCTCATCATCAAGGTCGGCCCGCATAAGCTTTTTCGTCGCACCGGTGACGACATCCATGTCACAGTACCTGTGACCGCCATGGAGGCCGCGCTTGGCGCACGCATCGAGGTCCCTACTATTGATGGCGAAGGCAGTCACGCGGGCCGAGCTCAGCTGAAAATCCCGCCCGGTACACAAACAGGACAAAAGCTGCGCATGCGCGAGAAAGGCGTGCCAAATGCCGCACATGAAGGTACCCGCGGCGACCAGATTGTCGAAGTGGTCATTGTCGTGCCGAAAGTGCAGGACGAGCGCTCGAAGGAGATTCTGCGCGAACTTCAAAAGCTGAATCCGGAAGATCCTCGCGAGGGGATGCTGGCGGAGGCGTGATCGATGGAGAGGCCTATGCTGATACGAAAGCTGAACACCACTCCTCTGAAGGTAACCGCGGCCCTGATACACAATCGTTCGGAGAATTAAACTTGATCACTCTCGATGGCGACGTTCACGGTCGCTTTCCAGACCCTGTGGCAGTAACGCGGATCTTGGAAGGATGATTGACTTGGCACAGTAGAGTTTGTGTTTGCGAAAAACCGGCTAACCCTATGCACTCGGCAGCAGGTATTTGTTAGCTGCACCGTTCATCCTCTGGAGCGTCTCAGGGAAGACTCCCGCGAAACGTGCTCCTAACCACGCTTGCGGCGTGATTGTGATTTCCGCTCGACCTTGAACAACAGCGGTGTAAATTTTCTCAGCTGCGTGTTCCGCGGTTGTCGCTACACCCGGTGTCTTCGCGGCGAAATCAAACCAGCCGCGCTCTGCTTCTTTGTTGCCCACAAATTTTGCGTGATCTTCACCGCCCGTGCGCATGAGCCCGGGACATACGGTAGTGACCTGGATCCCTTTGCCGTAGAGTTCTGCAAAGAGCCCTTCTGAGAAGCCGACCAGTGCGAACTTTGCCGCCGAGTAGGGTAGCAGATGTGGCACAGCGAACTTGCCGCCGATCGAAGCGACGTTCACAATCGCCGCTCTCCGCGAGCTATTCAGCGGTGTCTGCACACGCAGGTGTGGAAGCGCCGCCCAGATCGTGTGAAACGCTGCAAAGAAGTTGATACGCATCGTCTGCTCGAAGATCTCCTCAGATTGCGCCTCGATCGGCCCCACCTCGATGACTCCGGCATTGTTGACGAGGATATCGACTCGGCCGAACCGTTCCATTGCTTCAGCGACCGCGCGCTTGCACCCATCTGCCGAGGAAAGATCCGCTGTGACGAGATAAAAGTCCTCCGGGCGGAGATGCGCGTGCCTCTCAAGCAAAGTCGCTTGCGCCCTTTCAAGCTCAGAGCCCGTCCGTGAGACGAGGACCAGCTTCACCTCACCACCTTGCGCGAAGCGGGAGGCGATAGCGTATCCCAGGCCTCGCGAGCCGCCCGTAACGAACACCACGGAGCCAGGCGCAATTGGAACTGATCGGAACGTTCGAACCGCCGCAATCGCTATGCCGATCGTCGCAGCACTGGCACCGGCAACGCAAGCCGCCTTCAAAAGTGGATTACGGGAAGAGGAGAACAATGGAAGGAACCTCAGGCGGTTTGGATGCGTCGAACGGAGAGAACGGGGTATCCTCTTCTCGATGGCTACGAGACGAAAATCGAAGGGGGCGTACATGATCTCGGCGGTTGCCGAAATGTATGAAATTCACCCGCAAACTCTGCGTCTCTACGAGCGGGAAGGGCTTTTGCGGCCATCGCGCTCTGAAGGCAACACTCGGCTGTACACGGATGAGGATCTGGAGCGTTTGGAGTTTATCCTCAATCTTGCTCGCGATCTCGGGGTGAACATGGCTGGAATCGCCATCGTGCTACAGATGCGCGAGCGCATGGAAGAGATGAATCGCCAGATGCAGGGCTTTGTTGATTATGTGCGAACGGAAATGCTAACGCGTGTACAACAGCAGGCTCCGCCGAGTGCCGGCCTTGTGCCGTTTCGCCGCCCGGTGAAACCAACAAAGGAACGTTAGGCCTATCTAAAATTCGCTCGTCTACACTACTAGGTGGCCCATAAGGGCAGGAACTGCTGGCGGCGGATGTGATTCGGTTGTTGTTCCAAATGCTTTTCTGGGTATCAGTGACCGGGCTTGTCACTTCTTCCATTTACTGCTTCATGGTGATGGCTGCATCTGTGCGCTTTGGGCTGCGCCGCAAACGCGAGCAGCAATCGGCGACACAGTTCCTTCCGCCTCTCAGCGTTCTCAAGCCGCTGCACGGAATCGAAGAAGGCATGCAACGCAACCTTGAGACGTTCTTCGAGCAGGACTACCCAGAGTTTGAGCTTCTGTTCTGTGCCCGTCAGGAATCTGACAAAGGTTTGCAGCTTGCGCGAAGTGTCGGAGAAGTTTACCCACATGTGCGGGCGCGCTATCTGACCTGCGGAGAGCCGATACCCGAGTTCCACAATGCGAAGGTATTCTCGCTCGAGAAGCTGGATTCGGCCGCGGGTTATGACAACTTCATTACCAGCGATGCAGACGTGCGCGTAGGGCCGCATTATCTCCGGCACATGGCGCAGTACTTGCGTGATCCGAAGGTGGCCCTAGCCTCATGCGTCTATCTCGGCACGGCGCATGAAGGAGCAGGATTCGCATCGCAACTGGATGCGGTGGGCAAGAGTGTAGAGATGACTTCGGGCGTCCTTGTTGCGGATATGCTTGAAGGCACAAAGTTCGCACTCGGTGCGACGATGGCTGTGCGCCGGCAGAGTTTCCAGGATGTGGGTGGATTCAGCGAGCTAGGCCAGTTCTATGCAGATGATTTTGTTTTGGGAAATCGTCTGGCAGCACAAGGCAAGGGTGTACTCCTCGCGACCCACGTCATTCGCCTTATGGTGCAGAATTCCCCGTTCGCTTTGAGTTTCCGAAATCAACTTCGCTGGATGCAAAGCACACGTCGATCACGCCCATGGGGACATCTCGGCAGCGGCCTTACATTTTCCATGCCGTTCGGCCTTATGGGACTGCTTTGGGGCCTGTCCACAGCACATTCGGAACTTGGCTTGATGTTGCTCGGACTCGCTGTTGTCAGCCGCTGGTTGCAGGCGGGCTCTATCCTGCTGGTTTTGGAAGACCCTGAGTGGCTGTACAGCACACTGATATATCCGCTGCGAGATTTGCTCGGGAGCTTGCTTTGGATCGCAAGTTATACCGGCGAAAACTTTTACTACCGCGGCAAAGTCTACAGGCTGAAGCAAGGTGGAATGGTCGAGTCCGCCGACTGATTGTCTATGGCTTATTCGTGAGGATTGTCTTACCGCCCGAATCACCAAAATCTACGACAGGACCAAACGCGCCGAGGTCCTGTTTCCGCTGTTGCGGATGGTAGGTAAGAAGGAAGACACGCTTCGATCCTGCCCAAATCCTGTGAAGGTCGGCGTCGTTCAGAAACACCTTTGGTGCGTCTGGCCAGAAGCTGCCAAACCACGGACCATTGACATGACCGTTCACGAGAAGCACCTGCTGTCCTGTGTAGAAGAGCAGTGTTGAACCTGC
This sequence comes from Verrucomicrobia bacterium Tous-C9LFEB, assembly GCA_903970445.1. Taxonomy (GTDB): domain Bacteria; phylum Acidobacteriota; class Terriglobia; order Terriglobales; family Acidobacteriaceae; genus Granulicella. The sequence continues at coordinate 14,762 of CAJCIP010000011.1, forward strand.
CGTCAGCTCACCGTCAACCACCATGAGATCGCCCGGCTTGCGGGCACGATCCACCGCTAAGGCAAGTCCCTTGGAACCCAGTATGGGATAGAAGCGGACCAGACCCTCGTGAGCGGCCAGCAAGACGCCCGTCATGCTGCAAGCTACGAGCAAGTTGGCTGCGTGGGTCTTGCCTCTTCGGCGCAACAGATGCGATAGGGGTCCGAGGCACAGCATGCATATGGAAACGACCGCAAGCGGCCCGCGAAAGAAGCCCATGGCCTCTCCTTTGAGATCAAACACGTGGCCGAGCGATAGATTGTAAAGATCAGGATTGGTGCTGAGGACCTTATTCAAGTCAGCGCCGGGCTGAGGCGCCGGCGATGTGACAGCTAGATATCCGCAGATCAAAGCAATGCATGTGCCGAAGGGTACGAGGAAGTACATCGAGCCCCGAAGCGCTTGTGCGGGTAACAAGCTGGGCCTGCATGCGCTATGAGTCAAACCACTCTGGCGATCTGCTGCGGCCAGCAATCCGCCCACCAGCAGAGCTAAAGCAGGCAGCGCGGGCAGATGGTAGTACTCCTGGCGCGACGAGAGCGTGAAGAAGCCGAGGATGATTCCAGCCCATAGCAGGAGAGTCAGTGCGGCTTCGCTGCTGCCAGTCTTAATGCCAGCCGCAGTCTTGGCCGCCAACCACGTGCCGCCGGAACGAAGCTCCTTCACGGCATTCACCAACGCCGCAGGCAGGAATGCGGTCCAGGGCAGCAGCCAAAGCACAAGCAGTAGCCAGAAAAGCGGTATGGGAACCTGACCGTAATCGTGAGGTATTCGTTTTCCGAGGAATCGGGCAATGTGCTCGTTGTAGAGGTAGAACCAACTCCATCCTGCATGAGCCGGAAGACCTACTCCGGCCGGCATCGCGATCGGTGGATTTCGCAACGCAGCGAGGAAATGCCAGGGAGCCGCAACCAGCAGGAAGGCAGTAGTAGCGGCGATTCGCGGGAGCTGCCAGAGCGTTCTCGTGCGGCGCTTGCATACCAGGTACAGAACGACGAAAGCAAACGGAAACACGACGCCGATGAAGCCCTTCGTGAGCAGGCTTAGCGCAAGCGTGGCGCCGAAAGCAGCGCCAGGCCACTGGGAAGACTTTTGCTGCTCCACGCGTTCGAGACAAACCAGGAACAAATGCACGGACAGCGTCATCCACAACGCGATAAGGATGTCGGGGATGTAGAAGCGAGTGTAAAGATACGGACCGATGGATGTTGCAATCGCAATCGCCGCGTAGAGACCTCCACGATCCGGAGCGTGCATCGGCGATGCGCACCGAAACAGTCTTACGCCAAGCGCATATACCGCTACCAGCAGCGCCAGAACACCGAGTGCGAGAGGTAGTCGTGCGGCCCAATCATGAATGCCAAAGACGCGCATGGAGGCTGCGGCTATCCAATACATCAACGGGGGCTTGTCGAAGAATCTGATGCCGTCGACAGTAGGCGTCACAAAGTCGTGACGGCTAAGCATTTCACGCGCTATTTGGATGTAAACCGAATCGACATCATCCAACAGGCCTGGGCTGAAGAGCCCTCCAATGTCCAACACACCCCACAGGCAGAAGAGAATGGACAGGGAAGTCCAACTCCATTCTGGGTTCGCGACGACAGCGTCAGTGTTGGAATTGCCTTGCGTCAAAATCTTCGTTCTTCGCCCGCATGTTATCGTCTTCGACTTTGATTGGGTTGTCACTTATCCAGCGGACGATCTGTGATCAATTTTTTACCGGATTCTTCCTCTAACAAAACCTGCCTGTCCCCCAGAAGGTGGTTCACGTCTGCGCTACGCTCTTCAGGTACGAAGAGCAGTTTACGCTCCCCTCTACCCCACTCCTGCAGAAGCTGCGCGGGTGTCCAAAAGATGGGCGCCACGTCGGGGAAAGTGCTTCCAAACCACATGGAGGAAGTACGGGCGTCGACAAGATTCACTGTGTGGCCAAGGTAAAACGGAATGGACGAACCGAAGGTCTGGTCACCGTACAACAATACGCGGCTGGATCCCGCAACAAGACCAGCGCGCTCGAGTTGTTGAATGCGAGCGGCGAAGTCTCGCGACGACAGCATCGTGGAGAAGCGTACTAGAGCAATATGCGCAGCGACGAGGAATAAAGCCGAGGTCACTGCAATTGTCATGATGCTCGCTGTGTTCTTTCTTCGACGGTGAAGAAGCCAGGCCACTGCCGGCCCGACCGTAAAGGCCGCAGCTGCAAGTGCCGCCGGAAGGCGCAGCGCTGCAAAAGACGCCGTAGTCAGGTCGAAGAAGTGCGACATCGATAGGGAATAATCGCCTACGCCGCGTCGATTAATCAGATCCCCGATGTCCGGTTCGAACAGCAAATGCCGGGAGGTCCACAGTCCATAGATGAGCGCGACAGCAACCAAGCCTCCGATGACGGTGTACGCCGTGTAGGCAAACGTCATCGCCCGCTTCATGTGAATGTCCGATCCCGAAGCGACTTCCGCGCGCACGATCGCAACCGCGGTCAGCAGGAGAATTGGCATGTATGCGGGAAACGTGTAGTACTCCTGATTTGTTGAAACCGAGAAGAACAGAATGAGCAAGCCGAAAAATAGTGTAAGCAGCAGCACGCTTCGTTCCGCAAAGCTTTTTGGCTTGGATAGGCGGGACCGTGCTCGCCAGCCTTCGATGAAGGTCACTGGAAGGAAGAGGCTCCACGGAAACAACCACACGATGTGGAGCGACCAGTAGAGGTAGCCAGGGAGCTTGTTGTAGTCGCGAGGTATGCGCTTGTTCAGGAAGCGCATGATGTGTTCATTGACAAAGTAGAACCAGAAGAACCCGTGGCCCTGGTAGCCGCCTGTGTTCCGCACTCCAGCGAGAATGTGCCAAGGTGCGGCGATGGCCAAAAAGAGCAATACGCCAGGTAACGGACGCAGCAGCCGCCAGCGACGCCATTCACCACTGACTGCTGTGTAAACGAGAACCGCGCCACCAGCAAAAACGATCGCGATCAAACCTTTCGCGAGAATAGCGAGGGCCAACGCCGCCCACGCTGTATACGCGTACAAAGCTGGTCGTTCCGTTGTTGAGTCGAGCGCTCGAAGCACACTGAAAAGCACGGTTCCCAGAAGAAACGACAGCAGCGCCTCTGGAATGAAGATGCGTGTGAAGAGGAATACGCCTGCTGCCGTAAGAACGAAAACACCCGCATAGAAACCGGCTTTTTCACTGAACGCGCGCTTTCCCCAGCTGAACGCCAGCATTGTCAGGCCAAGAACCGATAGCGCCAGAGGCAAGTGAATCGCGAAAGAATTGGACCCGAAAAAGCGAATGCTTACTGCGTTGATCCAATAAGGGAGCGGAGGCTTTTCCAGGTACCGTATCCCATTGACCTTCAGCGTGACCCAATCACCTGTGTTGAGCATCGTTTGCGATGCCTGCGCATGCGTCGAATCGGCGTCGTCCAGCAGCGCCGGAGTCCACAATGCTGAAACGAAAATAACGAGCCACAATGAGAGCAGGCAAAGCGGCCGCGTCGACAGCCAGGTCATTGCTTTTGGAGAACTCGGTTCCGCCAGAACGGCGTGTTCTGGGTAACCCAGAGTTTTGGTACTCATCATCGGCCTACCTGAAAAGGGTATCAACATCCGTGGTGCATGGGAGTGCCGCTCCTGCTGGACATCTTGCAGGCATCTTCTGCATGTATCGTGCTTAGTGTCGGAGTATTTTTCGCGAGCCAAGGATGCAGAAATCTCATGCCAACATTCGCAGCCATTGATATTGGCTCCAATTCCTGCCGTTTGGCGATCGCGTCCGTCCAGCAGCATCGATTGAAGACGTTACACGAAGATCGAGAGGTCACGCGACTGGGCGAAAGTGTCTTCGAGACCGGCGTCATTTCGCCGGAGGCCATGGCCAACACAATTAAGGCCTTGAAGCGCTTTCATAAGGCGGTTCAGTCTCACGTTGTGGATTCGGTGCGTGTCGTTGCTACCAGTGCTATGCGGGACGCTCGCAATTCGGACGCATTTCGCGCATGGGTGAAGTCAGCAACCGGATGGAACGTGGAAGTGATTTCCGGGCTGGAAGAGGGTCGGCTCATACATCTCGGAGTGGTGACGCACGAAACGGGTGCTCGCGGAAGGTGTCTCTTGATCGACCTCGGGGGTGGCAGCTGCGAGATTACGTTATCGGATGGAGGCCGCATCGAAGGCATGGTCAGCTTGCCACTCGGAGCGGTCCGCCTGCAGCAGGAGTTTCTGCGCACGGATCCGCCTGCCAAAGAGAACGTTGCAGCTTTACGTAAATACATCGGGCGAGAGCTTGCGAGAGCCGAGCGAAAGTTCGGCGTACCGAAAGTCGATCTGGTGTTTGCGACCTCCGGCACTGCAGCGGCACTGGCTGAGGCAAGTTCCACGTCCAAGGTGCTCGCAATGAAGGGACCGTTGCGTCCCAAAGGAAGCTCTAACGCCGTGGGGTCGAAGGCTCTGCAAGCGACGACCGCGGGTGTTCGCATGCTGGCCGATCGCTTATTGAAGATGACGAATGCGCAACGCGCTGCCGTTCCGGGTGTCGGTCCTCGCCGCTCAGAGATCATTATCGGAGGCGCGCAGGTGTACGCGACTTTGATGGAGCGTATGCACCTTCGGGGATTCCGCTATTCGCCGTTGGGCCTGCGCGATGGTCTTCTCGCGCAGATGCTGGCCGATGTCGATTCACGCGCGAGCGTGCATCGCACCGTTGAGAATGAGCGCTGGCAGGGTGTCTTGGATGTGTGCCAGCGTTATGGAATCGATCCGAAACGAGTCGAGCCGGAATGCCATTCTGCGTTACTGCTTTTTGATCAACTGCAGCGCGTGCACGAACTGCCGGCAGACTACCGTTTGTGGCTTCAGGCAGCCACAATGATGAACGGTGTGGGCAAGTTCATGAACCATCAAGGTCACCATCGGCACACCCACTACATCATTGCGAACTCCGACATCTTTGGCTTCTCACCGCAGCAACGCGCCATCGTGGCCGCAATTGCCAGATACATCGGCAAAAGCCGCCCTGACCTGATGGATAGACCGATGCGCGCAGTTCCAGTGGAAGAGCATCGCAATGTGCAGCGCGCCATCGTACTCTTGAGGCTTGCGCTTGCGTTGAATCAGGATCGCACGAGCTCTGCGCTGCATGTTAGAACCAGGATTTATCCGAAGCGGGTCGTGATTCAACTGGAAGCAGCGCGAGGAAATGCGGAACTCGAGGCCTGGTCGTTGAAGAAAGAGCGTAGCTATTTTCGCGAAGTCTTTCGGCGGGAGCTCTTAGTTGAAGTAGCGTAAAGCGACCGCACGATACGCGGATCCAACATCCATTGCATCGCAGCGTTACCCCGGTCCACAGTGAGACGCGCAAGTGATCCCTTGCGCAAACGGAAACGAGTGGGCGCGGAATCTTCCGGCTCCCGGTTAGGTGGTGAAAGCAACTGTCCAAGAAAGGCAGTGATATTCGGGTTGTGTCCCACAACCAACAAGTTTTCGTATCGGTCACATTCGCGCAGCAGCCTGTGAAACTGAACGAAATCCGCTGATGGTGCTAGCGAGTTTGAGATGAGAATCTTTGCTTCATAGCCCATCTCCGTGGCGACGAGTTGGGCCGTTTGCAAGCTTCGCTTCAAAGGGCTTGAAACAACCAGGTCAAAATTCAGCTTCATCGCGTTCAGCACATAGGCCAGGTGCAGGCAATGACGCTTGCCGTCCTTATCCAAGGGCCGAAGGGGATCGAGAACTGGATTCGCCCGCCGCGTCCCAGCGCTAGCGTGGCGAAGAATAAAGAGGTTCATGCGTCTTCGGTCAATTATCCTTCATTCAATGTGGATGACCCCATGGTAGCGGGAGGTTGCGTGTGGGTGCTCACAGCCTTCGACCTAAGCTCCCAAATTTCTGAATACAGGAGACCGCCCAGCGACTGGTGATACGCAACTCGTTCAAAGCCCGCGGATGACAGAGGCATGCGCGTTTCGGGAAGTTGTCGAACGCAAAGGCCGGTTGTGACAAAGAATGCGAAGTACAACATCCGAATATAAGTCTTTGCGAAGAATCGCCAAGGCGACCGCGGGGGAATCTGAAATTCAGATATGAGCCACCAGGTGCCGGGCCGACAGCAGTTCGCGATTTGTGCGACGAGCGAGTCGACTTCTTGTTGCGTGAGGCAGTCGAGAAAGAAGTGACTAACGATGAGGTCCGTGCAGGCGCTTGGCTGGACGCTTTGTGCGGTCGCTTGCATTGTCACCAGGCGGGAATCCATCTCTGCGCAACGTTTCTTCAGCAATCTCAACATGCGCTTGCTTGTGTCTACGGCGGTGGCGCTTAGTGACCTATTGCTTCGCAAAAGACTGGCGAGAAATCGCCCATCACCGTCGCCCAAGATGAGGGCGTGTCTGCGCTCATTTAGCGCCGAGAGGAAGTGCTTTCTGGTGGACTGCAACTGTGAACCTAATGCGAGGTACTCAGCCCATCGATACACACTCGCGACGTAGTCAAAATCGGGCTTTGAGGCTTGCAATGTGTTCATTTGACTACCACTGCAAGGGCAATCACCGGCAGCGGAAGCAGCAGCGCCAGATCCACGGAGGCGCGCAGGTGGATTGCGGATGTGCGCTGACGAAATACATGCAGTATGAGGAAGCAGAGTAGGCTCAGTCCGCAGGCGAGTGCGGTCAGCGCCGGACCTCGAGAAGCATACGGCCACAAAGCGACCGTGGCACATGCTGTGAGCGTTACAAAGATCACGGCATTCTTGTGCTGCACGGCAAACTCTGTTGTCCAGTGAGCGCCCGACAGATCGCCCCCGTGTTCCCAGGAGTAAACGTAGAGACAGTTTAGCGTACAGACAAGTGCGAAGAGGATAGCTCCCGTCAACAGCGAAGCGTACGCGCTTGTAACTCGGGCGACCGTTGGAATAAAGATCGCCGCCGAGAAGAAAGCGCCGACAGCGAACTCCTTCGGCAGGCGGTTCGTTTTTGCGCTGAACCCAGCTGATTGGAAGGGCCATACATGAATGAGGAAGAAGTAAGCGAAGAGCAACGCACCTAAGGCACTGAACAGCTTGAGTTCAATGTGAGTAAGGCGAAAGAGCAAAGCAGCAAGCATGATCGACAACAGGATCAGCGAGCTCAGGAATCGCTTGCGATAGCGGTGGTGAAAATGATGGCGTTCTTCAAGGCCGCTGCCCGGCTGCGGTGTGCGCGCGTCCAGAAGCCGGTCAGCAGCATAGAGCATCCACACGGCTAAGAACATGCTCAGAATCGAGGTCCAGGGCAAGATGATGCCGTAGGCGAAGGCTACGAACCACGTCCAGGCTGCGGCAACGGTTGGCGCGTCGAGAGAACAGAGATGCCACAAGCCGAAAAGGGAATATTGTGCAGCCGACCGTGTACTGCGCCGCTGCACAATGTGAAGGTGGCTCGTGGAATGGTTTGGCGCGCGTCCCTCAGATTGCCTCACGGTAGATTCGTTCCTGCCACTCAGATCCTGTCGCTCGAGGCTTTCGAAGCTAGCTCAACATTCCGAAGTATGAGAGACGCTGGAGCGTCCCTCATACAGGCGACTAACGCTGACGCAGGGCCGGGTCGGATGGCTCGTAATTCGACGGGGTCTCGGCTGTTCGAACTGAAACGGAACTGGCGAGACGGAACCGTATCACAGTCTCTGACGGAATCGAGACCTGCTGTCCGCGTGTGAAGCCCTGGTACGCTGCGCCGCCTCCACCACCGGCGAGTCCGCCAATAGCTGCGCCCTTTCCACCGCCGAAGATACCGCCGAGGATTGCTCCAACCGCGGCACCGCCGCCGATCTTCTCAGCAGAGTTGGTGCCGCGATTCTTGCCTTCCACGGTGTAATCCTCCGTCGAAAGCGCAATGCTGCGCCCGTGACGGTTGACGGCGGTCAACTGAAGCGTGAGTAGTGAGTGGCCCTTGTAATGCCCAGCCTCGTGTGCGGCGATAACGCGGCCGCTGACGCCGGAACCTGCCGGGATCACGACGGCACCATCCGCCACGACTTCCCGCGTGACGACACCGGAAAAACTGGAACCTTCCTGCGTCGACTCGCTGTCCAGCGTCTGTGTGATGCGGACAGGGATCTCCGTGCCGGCAGGAACGCTGACGTCACGGAAAGTAGGCGCGGGTGGTGGAGGCGGCACGCTCTCCGGCGCTGGAAGCGGCTGATGGGTGGCTATCGCCTGTCGTTCCGCTGAGGTGGTTTGGCGAGCTACTTTGGGCGCGGACGGGGTCACGACGGTGGGCGCAACCTGCACGCCCGCGATCTGGAGGTTGTTCACCACCTCTTTCACGCCTTTCACCTTCGCAGCGTCTTCGGCGGCGACCGAACTGGCCGTATCGTCCGTCACGTTTCCGGAAAGCGTGACGATTCCACCCTGAACTGCGGTTTGAATCGGTTGCCGATTGATTGCACTATCCGCCGTAAGAGCAGACTGCACGTTGGTCTGCAATGCGGCATCGCTGATGGGTTTGTTACAGCCGGTCAAGGTGTTGAGCGCCAAGATGCCGCACCCGACGATCGCGATGGGGGTAGGCAGGTGAACTCTAGTCCAGCAGATCATCAAATCGCTCCTAAAAGATTTCAGCCGAATCATCTCAGTATGATGCGTCACACTGACAAGATGACCGGACGAGGTCGCAAAGCTGCTTTTACTCTGTTTCCAGGACCACGCAACCTTGTGATGCATCAGGGCATCCACCGAGGAAGACACTAGGTTACGGATTTCTGTCGTATCAGTTCGTAACCGGAGCAAAGTTCAGAGGAGATGCAATGTCAGACAACGAAAGCGGCGTTGGCGGTTTTGGATGGTTTTTGGCTGGTTTGGGCATTGGTGCCTTGGTAGGTGTCTTGTACGCACCGAAGTCGGGTAAGGAAACACGTGACGACATCGTGGCCGGGGCTCTGGATGCTCGCGAAAAGGCCAATGAATACTACAACCAGGGTGTGCAGCAGGCTGGTCAGTATATTGATCAAGGCAAGCAGGCCGTTGGTGATTACTTGAGCAAGGGTAAGGATGTTGCCGGCCAATATGTCGACAAGGGCAAGGATGCGCTCGAGAAGGGCCGGACGCAGTTTTCGCAATATGTCGATAAGGGTAAGGAGCTCATTCAGAACCAGGGCGACGCTGTTTCGGCCGCCGTCGACGCGGGCAAAGATGCTTATGTGAAGACAGCAACGCCACCCGAGAACCTGTAAATTTGTTTGTGCAAAGAAAGGGCCGGCAGATTACCCGGCCCTTCTTTTATGCTTTCAGTACATGTTGAAACAAGTTTGCTGCTGCCGCGCTTTATAAGTAGCGCATTTGCCCGGCGAACAGGCAGCCAAAGAGGAGAGTCTGTATGGAAACCGCTTCCAGTCTGATGATGTTTGCCTTTCAATCTTCGAACGATGTAAATGGGCATGACATCCACTTGATTATGGAATCGGAGTTGGTGATTGCGGCAGTCATGCTTCTGCTCATTTTGGCAGTTCTGATCGCCGGTGTCGTCGCCCTTGTTTATGTGAAGAAGCTAATGGCGACAGTGGATGAACTAAAAGACAAGGCGCTTCCGATGATCAGCAAAGGCTCCGACCTGGTTGATGATCTCGCGCCCAAGATTCGATCCATCACAACCAACATAGAAGAGATTAGCTTCACTGCGCGCGCCAAAGTAGATGAACTGGGCCAGACTGTCACGCAGATCAATCGCACGGTTGCCGACATCAATGCCAAAACGCAGGTACAAGCGAATCGGGTCGACGGCATCGTTACGACCGCGCTCGCTACAACAAGAGAGGTTTCCGAGAAGCTTCAGCACGGAATCCGCGTTCCAATTCGCCAGGCTGCGGGTGTTATCGCGGGGATAAAAGCGGCACTTCAAACCTTGGCGGAGCGTTCTCCTGTGAAGTCAAAGGCGCCGCCGGGCAGCATCAATCCGTACGACCTTTAGTCCGCGGCCTGAGAAGTAGCAGCGCCGAAGCGAAAGCTTCAGCTTTGGGTGATCCAACCGCCGCCAGCGACATCATCGCCCTGATAGAAAACTGCAGATTGCCCGGGAGTAATTGCACGCTGCGGCTCATCGAAGTCAGCCTGTATTCTGCCTGACCCAATCGCGCGCAAAGTTGCCGGCGAAGGCTCATGCCGGTGCCGAATCTTAATAGAAACCCGAATCGGCGCGCTTGGTTCGGGTATAGAAACCCAGTTGAGACGATCTGCTATCAGCGTTCGTGAGAATAGTTGTTCATCTGTACCAACCTGAACGGCACGCGACTCCGGATGTATGTTCAGCACGTATAGCGGTTGCGGTGAACTGAGGCCGAGGCCTTTCCGCTGACCAACAGTGAAGCCGTGAATGCCATCATGCTGCCCCAGCACTTCGCCCCCCGAACTCACTAACTCCCCTGAACTGTCTGGCAACTCACGCCCCTGCTCATTGAGGTAGGCACGCAGGAACTGGGAATAGCTGCCACCCGGTATGAAGCATATCTCCTGAGAGTCCGGCTTCTGGGCAAGCTCCAGACCGTGCTCGGCAGCCATCGAGCGAACCGCAGGCTTCTGCATTTCGCCTAAGGGAAATAGTGTGCGCGACAGCTGTTCCTGGGTTAGACCAAAGAGGAAATAGGTTTGGTCTTTGGACTTGTCAGCAGGTCGTGACAGCACCCAGCGGCCGCGCGCTTTATCGAAGTGATTGCGGGCATAGTGACCAGTTGCGATGCGGTCGGCGCCAATTTGGCGAGCGGTGACGAGCAGCTGATCGAACTTCAGATGGTTGTTGCAGAGTGTGCAAGGAATCGGTGTGCGACCGGCGAGATACTCGTCGACAAAGGGACGCACAACTTCTTCTTCAAACCGCTCCTGTGCGTTGACAAGGTAGTAGGGGATGCCAAGTTGCTCCGCCACGCGCCGGGCATCGTACACATCGTCGATCGAGCAGCAGCGCCCCTGGACACTTTCCGGCATACCTTCACGGCCTGCGAGCCGCCTCTGATTCCAGAGCTGCAGAGTCAGTCCAACCAGCGTGTAGCCTTCAGCGTGCAACATGGCGGCCACAGCAGAGGAATCTACCCCGCCCGACATGGCAACAGCGATCGTGTTGTTCTGCTCAGGCTGCATCACGTACTCTCTTCCATGATAGTCGCCTCGCGCCTTCGCTGCCTCTCAGGCGTTCAGCGAAACGGAAACGCCGGATGAGCATCTGTGTAGAGTGATGGATTCGTCTTCTGGAGCGATGCAGGGCCGCTGGGTGCTGCCCTTTCTTGGTGTGGCGTGCGCGGTAGGCGTTGCCTCGATCTACTACAACCAACCATTGCTTCTCGTCATGGGCGGAAGCCTGCACGAAAGCGCTCGCGAGATGGGCTTTGTGGCGGTGGCGACGCAAGTCGGGTACGCCCTCGGTATCCTGAGCTTCGTTCCGCTGGGCGACATCACGGATCGCAGAAAGCTGATGATGCGCATGTACGCGTGTGTCTCGGTTGCGTTGTTGATGGCTGCGGCAGCTCACACGCTTGCTTTAGCTATCGTCGCAAGCGTCCTCATTGGGTTGATGGCGTCCGTGACACACGTTGTCGTTCCGATGGCCCCAGAGCTTGTCCCCAAAGAACGACGTGGCCAGGCCATCGGCACAGTGATGACTGGCTTACTTCTTGGAATCCTGCTTGCCAGAAGCTTCGCGGGCTGGATTGCTGGCATCGGCGGATGGCGTTCCGTGTATGTTGTGGCTGCGTTGATGAATGCTGCCTTCGTTCCGCTGCTTTACAAAGTGATGCCACGCACAACTCCGCGGCAATCGCTGTCCTACAAAGAAACGCTGCAATCGCTCTGGACTATGTTTCGTGGGGAGCCGTTACTGCGAGAGGCAGGTGCGGTGGGCGCGTTGAGCTTCGCGGCATTCAGCGCGTTTTGGACTACGCTGACGTTCGTGCTGCACAAGAACTACGGCATGGGACCCAGTGTTGCGGGGACGTTTGGCATCGTAGGCGCCGCAGGCGCGTTGGCTGCGCCATTCGCAGGCAGGCTCGCAGACCGACGCGGAACTCGTTACGTGCTAACCGTCGCGGGAGCCATCATGACCGCGTGCCTGGCGTGGATTTGGCTGAGCGAGATCGTTCATGCTCCTTTGGCCGTTCACATGTTTCTGCTCGTCGCAGGGGTTGTAGGGCTTGACCTCGGTATGCAAACGCTGCAGGTTGGAAATCAAACCAGGATCTTCGGCCTTGGCGAATCTGCGCGCAGCCGCTTGAACACGCTTTACATGACGATGTACTTTGTCGGTGGAGCTACTGGCTCGGCTCTGGCGAGCCTGGTCTGGGCTCGGTGGGAATGGAATGGTGTCTGCGTCCTGGAGATATCCTTGGTCGTATCGGCGGGCCTTTGCCACGCGTTCGGCTATAGCAAGACCCATGCCGTAGCTTTGATGCCCGCACGCGTCCGTGAAGAGGAACCAGCCTAACGTCTCTCAGGCTTGCTAAAACTCCACGCGAACAGCTACCTGTCCGGTGCGATTGCCGCCGAAATCCGAGCCACGAGCCTGGGTGATCACGCCGAAAGCCGGATCGGTAACGTCCAGGACGGGATCGGACAAGTTGGTGTGGTTGAGAATGTTGGTGAAGCTGCCCTCTGCGCGTAGGTTGACACGTTCCGAAATTGCGAAGCGCTTGCTCAGACCTGCGGAGAGGCTTGCTGTGCCCGGCCCGGTCAAGTCACCTACAGACTCGGTGCCGTAGCGTCCGATGGGAGCGGTTGCCGCTCCAACGCTGCATGGTGACGAGCCTGCCACAGCAGTGAGTGTGCTTATGCCGCCGGGCGTTCCCGGACACGTGAAGGCGTTGTTGTTAAACCAGTGAGTGCGGGTATGCGGACCAGCGTTCCCGTTTCCGACTCGATCAGGCCGCTGGCTGCGGAAAAAGAGTGTTCCTGATCCGGTGCCAGAAGGGTCCATTACGCCGGAAGGCACATAGGCGGTTAGGTAAGGGCCGGATTGCAGTAAGAAAATACTGGAAAGCTGCCATCCGCCGACAGCGAGGTTGGTCAAGCGCCCCATGCTCCCACCGAATCGCTTACCTCGACCCACAGGCAGTTCGAAGACACCGGAAGAGATCCAGCGCTGATGCCGCGTGCCGATCACATTGCCGTAGTCCAGATGCCGGTTGTTGGCGTCTGTTGCGTCATAGCCGCCTTGTTCATCGGCAAAGGAGGCCTGACCGCTCGCGGCACCATAGGTTCCCTGGTTGTCGGCTAAGTTCTTCGCGAGCGTGTAAGCGCTGGAAAAGGAAAGCCCACGCTCGAAGCGGCGGGTAAGTTCCAGTTGGCCTGAGTTGTAGCTGGCCTGAGCCTCCGTGCTGCGGTTGTAGATGGCGTAGAAGTTAGGAAAATTGAATGCGGAGCGAGGCTGATTCGTGGCTATGGTCGTCGTGCTTAGCGGAAGCTGGTTCAGTTCTGGCTGCCAAACAAGATGCCACGTCTTGAGACCAACGTAGGATGCGCGTATGCCGAGGCCATGACCAAGATCCTGGTCAATGGAGAGATTTGTTTGCAATGAATAAGGATCGTGCCAGTGTGTGTCGATGGCCGAATAGAAGACGCCGGAACCATATGGAGTTGCTGAGAGCGCCGACAGGGTGGAGACGTTTGGGAAGCTGAAAAGCGGTCCCTGGCCGGGTATAACGGAGTTGTAGAAGCTTTGCAGGTTCGATTGCAGAGTTCCAGTAAGCGCATAGAACAAAGCACCCGAGGTTGTGATGTTGTAGAACCCCGCACCTCCGCGGATTGCCGTTCGCTCGTTGTCGAATGGGCGGAAAGCGAATCCCAGACGCGGCTCGAAGCGTAGCTCGGGCGTCGTGCGCAAAGACGCAGGCAGACCGGCCTGGGTGTTTGTCAGCACAGGTGTACAGGGTGCGCCGTTGATAAGAGCTGCGGTTGGTCCTGCATAATTGACGCCCGCCGTGACGCAAGCATCGAAGCTCGCGAGTTCCGGCATGGAGAGCAGACTTGCATAGCCGGCTGGATAGAGCAGGCGGCCCGATTTTGCAACAGATGGATCAAAGTTGCCGATATTTCCGTTCGTCGCGGTGAACCCAGGATGGAGCTCATACCGCAGCCCGAGTGTGACGTTCAGGCGCGGCGTGGCCTTCCAAGTGTCCTGCGCATAGACCGCGTACGCCGTCGTAGTGCCATTGTTGTCAGAGTTTACGGTGGCTGTCTCTGAAGACAGCGGCACACCCGCAAGGAAGTCGGCAAACTCGTTGCCAGTAAAAGAACTGCCTTGCGAAAAGAAGAAAGAGCCATAGTTGTCGCCATAGCCGGAAATAGAGAGCGGCGTGTAAGCATCCAGGTGGCGTATGTCACCACCGACCTTCAACGTGTGGGCTCCCAGTTGGAACGTCACATTGTCTACGTACTGGAACACGCGCGAGCGCTCCACGGCATTAAGACGCGAGCCTCCTAGGTTTGTTGAATCGCTGGTGAAGTCTTGGAAGCCAAGATAGGGCAGGCCATTGAAGGGAAATGATTTCGCGATACCAGTAAAGTTCGCGGCGTTCGTCAGCGTCGATCCATCCAGCGGATTGGAGGTGCCATCCTCTTCCAATGTGAACCCGAAGCGCGCCTCGTTCGCGATGCGCGGTGTGAGGGCATATGTAGAAGCCGCGGCGAAAATACGATAGTGCGCGTACGCTGTGCCATTGGGGATATTGAGACTTTCTGGCTGTGTCTCATCGATGCTCTTGTTGGTATAGCGGGCGAAAGCAGAACCTTTGCTCCCGAATGTGCGATCGACACGCGCGTCGAACTGGTCAGAGCTGATGTCGTTGCGTTTGTTGGCGATGTAATTGTATGGAGTTGCCGACGCGAGCACACTCGCAACCGACTGGCCAACGGCAAGGCTGGGATCGGGGAAAAGCGATAGCAGTGCCGCAGAAGATGGATTCGGCGTCAGCGTTTCGCCTGCATAAACGCCGCCGGTAAATGGGTTGTTGAGCGTTGTGACTTCCTGGGAAAAGTCGCCCTGCTTCATTCGCACCGTCGGCACAAGGTATTGCACGGTTCGCGATTGCGGAAAGCGCAGGCCTTCGTATGTGGCGAAGAAGAACGTGCTGTTATGACCGTTGTACAAATGCGGCAGGAAGACGGGGCCGCCAATCGTTCCACCGAAATCGTTTGCCACCTTCTTCGGCTTTAGTGATCCAAATGGCGTGGCATCAAACGCTGAGTTCTGGAAGTACCAGAAGGCGGAGCCATGCAGCGCGTTCGTCCCTGATTTCGTGACGGTAGTGATTTCGCCAGGCTGACCGTACTCTGCATTGTTGTTGACGCCGTCTACGCGAATCTCAGCGATGGATTCCGCGGATGGAAAGGCATCGGCCTGAATGTTGTTGGTGGTCTGGTTCTGCGCAGAGATGCCGTCGATGGTCGTTTCCGACTGGGATGGCAGCCCGCCCTGAATGGAGAACTTGATAGAAGGGTTTGGCGAAGCGGACGGCTGCGGCGGAAACGCACCGGAGTCCGGCTGTATTCCGGGCAACGTCTGAATGACGTTAAGTGGTGAGGTGGATCCCGCACCACGATAGTTCGCCGGAAGATCGAGAACAGCCTCGGGAGATAGTATTGCCGCAATGGAAGCATCGATCGTGTTGATTGCTCCCGCCGTTGTTGCATCGACGGTCACCGTGTCGCTTCCAGCCGCGGCAAGTGTCACGTCGAACCGCAGTTGCTGACGCGCGGTGAGTTCGAGGTTGTCTGCTTCTTGTGGTGCGAAGCCTGCAGACGCTGCACGCAAGCTGTATGTTCCCGGATCGAGGTTGGAAATGCTGTATTCGCCCTGAGAACCTGTCTTGAGTAGGCGCGTGGAGTTGTCCTGTAGACGTCGAAGCGAGATGGAAGCATTTGGAATCAGAGCACCGGACGCATCTCGGACCGTACCGCTTAAGCCGGCCAAGGTTGACTGCGCGGAGGCGGCAATTCCAGCTAAAAGACACAGAACGAAAAAGAATTTGGAAAGAAAGGAGAACACGGAAGAACCTCTCAACTTGGTGTTGAAGCACGCACGTCGTTGACGGCGATCTCGTGCGTTGCCGTGAGTGATCGGATGACATTGAGGGAAGGTTTCCGAGGATCCGCATCAGCACGACGCAGTCGCCACTGCCAAAACGCGAGCAGAGTCAGACCTGTCCCGACGGACGCCGTTGCTCGTCCAAACCAGAGTCCCTTAAGCGCCATGCCATGGTGGAAGGCGAGTGCGTAGCCGAGCGGCATGCCGATAGCCCAGTTCCAGATCAGGCTAACGATCATCGGTGTGCGCGTGTCACCCAGACCGGTAAGCGCGGATGCAAGCATCACGAAGGTGGTGTCACCCAGGAGGAGAAACGCGCAGAGTGTAAAGATCGGCACGGCCGCAGTGACAACATCGGCATTCTTGCTATAGAGCCCCGCCCAGAATGGTGCGAATACGGCAAAGAGCAGTCCTGCCACAGCAATGAAGCCGACACCGAGCGCGAGGCTGGCATTCGCCGCCCGTTCCACCTGCGCACGGTTGTTTCTTCCTGCTGCTTGACCCACGCGCGTAACTGTGGCGTAAGAAAGCCCCAACGGCACCTGATACACAAATGCGTTCAGGTTGAGGACAACGTCCTGGGCAGCCGCAAGCACCGTGCCAAGCCGCGTGCACAGAATGGACATGTATGTGGAAACGCCGAACTCCGTGAGGTTCTCCAGCCCACTCGGCCAACCGATGGCAAGCAGCGCGCGCAAGCGTCTGGCGTCGGGAAGCAGCATGGGAATTTGAAAGGAGAGATTTAGACGGCGTGTTGCGACGTATGCGCCCACCCCAAGCAGCAGCAGCATGTAGAGCCGCACCACCAGGGTTCCCCATGCCGAACCTGCAATGCCTAGAGGGCTTGCTCCAAAATGCCCGAACAGAAAAACCCAGTCACCGAGCCAGTTGACAACCGACGCCGTGAGGAGCGACACAGTCACCCACACAACATTGTTCATCGATTGCAAGTACCGGCGGAGAGCCATGTAAGCCATGAGAAATGGTGTGGAAAGTACAAGCGGGCGCGTGTAGCGAAAGGTCTCCTCCACGATGTTCTTTGGTGTTCCAAGGTGTGGCAGAAGTGCGACGCAGCCCAGGGTAGCCGCGATCACGCCGGGCGTACACACGATGATGATCCAGCCGGACTGCGCGAGCAGATACAAGCACTCATCTCGCTTGCCTTGACCGTAGGCTTGCGAGATCAACGTCTCCAGGCCGTTCATCAGATAAATGGCGCTGAATACAATTGCGTAAAAGATCGTGTTTCCCAGAAGCGCAGCAGATTGTGCAAGAGGGGAATAGCCTGCCGGAAGCCGGCCGATCATCAGCGCATCGACGATGTATGTCGACATCCATCCAAGCTCGCCAAGAGCGAGAGGCGCACCAAGTCGAAGCGTATAAGCAATTTCGCTCCGCATGTTTCGTGCAATGAGCGCACGCTTCGAACCTCGGCTTGGATCAGCACTCAGCAAAGACAACTAGTTTAAGGAACAGAGCCACCATCATAGGAGTTGTTGGACAGTTGCGTAGCGGGCGCAATTGCCGCGACGGAAGTGGCTCCTGCCGTTTCTTCACGGGATGGAAACAGGTTCGAGTGATCTCTGCGCTTGCACTGTGGTGTTCTGTTTCAGCATGCGAAGAAGCGTTGCAGCGTTCTCGCGGAGAATTCCATCAAGGCATCAACCTTTGTCGCTCTCGACCGTGGGGATCGGGCAACGAGCGTAACTTCGAAGCTGCATCACGACGCAGCTTCGAAGCCTTGCTCAACCTCTTCCAGAGTCTTTCCTTTGGTCTCGGGCAACATGGACGCCACGCTTAGCAGATACACCAAAGCGGTGCCGGCGAACAGCATAAATATGGTTGAATAGCCATACTTGCTGACAACTGGAAGGAACACCAACGCGACGAGCGTGGACACGAACTGGTTGATGACCAACGCGATGCTCATACCTATGGAGCGAATGCGCGTCGGCATCAACTCAGATAGCGCAAGCCAGACACACACACCCGGTCCGATCGCGAAGAAGGCTATGAAGGCTAGTAGTGCCAGTTCAAGCTGAATACCAAGCTTATGATCGGGAACGGGGCTAAGACGTGCTCTTTCAATGACCAGCGGCGCTGTTCTGGCATCCGCGAGTTTTGCGAGCGGGTTTCTGAAGAAGGCCTCAACGCTGTTCGCCGGGAGAGCACTCGCTCGCGAGATCGTCAGCGTTTGTGCTCCCGCCGCGTCAGAGCGCACGGACGAGGTTGCTCCTGTAAAACCGCCGTACGAGTAGATGACCACCAGCGCTGCGTGCGGTGCAGCTGTCTGCGAATGCGACGAGCCGGATGCATCGAATAGTCTCTGCGCCTCGCCAGCATCGAAGTGAAGCGTGAGTTGCTGATCAGGCGTAACTACGGCCTGCACAGCCGAACGTGCATCCACGATTTGTGCCTCGGTTTGCCGGGAAATCCAGGCTGCGGCAAGCATTGACACGATGAGGCCGCTTGTACCGATCAGCAGAAGAAATCGACGGCCTCTGCGATCGACCAGCAGCATGCCGACTATCGTCATCAGGAAGTTGACGCTCGTGAAGAGTACGTAACCCCAGTGCGCGCCTAGGTCCGAGAGGCCACCCTGCACAAGAATCTCGGTGTTGTAGCCGATGATCGAGTTCACACCCGTGGCTGTGTTACAGCAAAGAATGAGACAGGCAAGAAGGAACGGCAGCACGTATTTGCGGCGAAGAAGCGAAGATTTGGCGTGGCGTGTTGCATTAGCCTCCGCTGTCACAGTTTCCATCTCGGAGAATTCGAGCTCCGCCTTTTCTGTAGTGCGGGAACGTAAGAGCGCTGTCTTCGCCTCGTCGCGGCGCCCTTTGGTGAAGAGCCACCGCGGCGATTCGGAGATGAATAGGGAACCGACGGTGAAGAGGATTCCAGGAGGCAGAGAAATCCAGAAGATGTGTCTCCATGCGCTATTCTTCACGTTGTAAATTGCCGAGGCATGATGGCTGTTGACCACTGCCTCGACACGATAGCTGTAGAAGATCCCAATCACGGCAGCGGAAACAATGCCGAAGGTAAGGAGCCACTGAAAGACCCCTGTGCCTTTGCCGCGGTTAGAGGATGAAAGACATTCTGCCAGGTACAGAGGAACGACAACACCGATGAAGCCCCCGCTGGCTCCCTGTAGAAGGCGGCCGAGCAGGAGCGGACCATAGCCGTGCGAGAGCGCGATGACAGGAATGCTGAGCACAAAGGTAAGGCCACTCAGAAGCATCATCGGCTTGCGGCCCAGCCAGTCGGCGAGCATACCTGCAAAGATCGTCGAGATGACGCTGCCCAGCAAAACTGCAGCGACGATGGTCGCGAGCTGGCCTGCGTCAAGGTGCGATGTCGCTTCGAGGTAAGGCAGCGCGCCACCGATGATGCCGATGTCGACACCATAGAGCAGACCGCCAAGGCCGGCGACCAGCTGTAGGAGAACGTTATAGCGGTTGCGTGCAGGCTCCGGCGCGAGTGTAGTCCCTGGATGTTCCATGCGGCTCCGGATTGAGGATGGCTCTTCCTTTTATATCTTCGTACGGCGAAGCTCTCCAAACCTACACAGAGGCAAGGCAAGTGATCTAGGGGAAGTTCGAGGAATAACTAAGCGCTTACTAATTCAGAGGCGTGCGTGTGAACGATATCAGCATGCGTGAATCGCATCTTGATGCCGTTTTTCGGTCGCAGGATGACCATGGCGCGCTCTTCGATCTCCTGGCCGGGTGACAGTTCAAAATCATAACGTCGGAGGATCATGCTCAGAATCATGAGGATCTGTAGCATCGCATATTGATTGCCGATGCAGACTCGCGGGCCTCCGCCGAATGGCATATACGTAAACGGCGTACGCTGCTTCTCATTTTCCTTGACGAAGCGTTCAGGGCGAAACTGCTCCGGGTCGCCCCAAGCGTGTCGCGCGTGATGCGCGCCGTAGACATACACGATTACCATCGACCCGGCGGGGATCACGACATCGCCCACACGATCTTCTTCTACAGCCATGCGGTCAATCATCCAGAACGGGGGATAGAGCCGCAGCGCTTCCTGAATGATCTGTGTGGTGAACGGAAACTTCATAACGTCGGCGTGGCTCAAAGGAGCATCGCCGAGCACAGCATTAAACTCCTCGCGCACCCTGAGCAGATGTTCCGGGCGAGTGCTCAAGAGGTAGAGAAGCCACGATAGACCGTTCGACGAGGTCTCGTGTCCAGCGACCAGGAGTTGCATGCTTTCGCTAAGCACCATGGCATCGCTCATGCCTTCGCCGTCGGTGTAGCGGGCGTCCATCAGGCTTTGCAGCAAATCACTGCCGGGTGCCTGATGCCTACGAGCCTTGATGTACTCCAGCAGCACGTTGTCCGCCTGGGCGCGCATGTCTTCATGCTTCTTCAACTCACCGGACACCGCGAACCACGGGTTCAAATACGGCTGCAGTGTTTGCCGCACGATGAACTCTTGCACCGTGCAAATGGTGTCGCTCACGAGGTCAATGTCTTCGCGCTTCAGCTTTGCTCCGAAGAGGGAACGCGCGACCATCGCGAAGGTCATCTCCATAAGTTGCGGATAAATATCGACGGGGCCTTCCTCAATCCGGCGATCAAACTCGAGCAGCGATTCTGCCAGTGAGTCCTGCATGATCGCGGAGAGAGCATCAAGCTGCTTGCGGTCGAAACCCTTTTGGATGAGCCGCCGCTGATTGCGCCATGGCTCACCTTCGGTAGTAAGGAGGCCTTTGCCGAGGAAATGGCCCATCCGTTTTACCTGAATCTCGGATTTGCGGTAGTTCTCGGCGTTCGTCTTCAACACGTGCTGAATCACGGCGGGATCTATTGTGACAATGGCTTCTTTCAGACCACCAAGATAGAACCGGAAAGTGCTGCCGAGGAGGCCCGAGTAGGCGGACAGAACCTTGATGGGATTCCGTGCCAGAGCGGGCGAATCCGTAAACGAGCGGAACCGCGAGACGCCTGGGATGGATGCTGACAACGTCACACCTCGCAGCAGCTTCGTCTACTTCGGCTGCCCGCAACAACACATTTAGTTTTACAGTCGCGCGCGGACACTGAATAAGGAACTCTCGAACGCCGTCCCAATCATGCCCACGTTCCATTACCTAATTGTTTCAGAAGTACCAGGTGGTGCCAGACAGCGCGCCTCATCGTAGGGTGCTCTCTGTAGGGCACTCCGAACTCGGATGCAGTATCCCTAACGATCGCGGTCAGCGAGGCGTAATGGGTGTGGCATACGAACGGGCACAGGTGGTGCACCACATGATGATTGAGGCCACCCGTCAACCAGCCTACCGTGGGTTTCGTCGTGGCGTAGTCCGCGGTCGTTGCGAAAATGTGGTACACCCCGTTTTCGAACTCGTTGCGGCCCTCTGGAAAGTACGTGCTGTCTACCGTATGTGTCGTTTGAAAAACCAGCGCCACGCTGAGTCCCACGACAAGGTGAACGAGCAAGAACGCTCCGGCTACCAACACGATGGGTTTGCCCAGAAGAAGTACCGGAAGCGCGAGCATGTAGGTAAAGTAAAACGCTTTACCAGCAAAAAGAATCACGTATTCACGTAAGCGGTGATTCGTTTTCTTCAAGTAATCATGCTTGGGAAAAAAGAAGCATTCAAAGTCTCGGACGAAAACATAATCCAACGAGAAGATTGCGTACAGGAACAAAGCGTACACGTGCTGAAAGCGCTGCATGGGACGCAGTGGCTCATGTGGCGTAAACCGAAGCAGGCCACGACCCGTCAAAGCATCATCCTCACCATGAACGTTCACGCAGGAATGGTGGCCGCGATGATGCAGGATTCGCCACATGTACGAGCTGATCCCGCAAAGGTCGAATACATAATTAAGCGCCTTGTTGATGGAGGCCGTCGAGGAGATCGCGTTGTGATTGCTATCGTGTGCAATGTTCAGCAGAAGAAATGTTTGTGCCAGTCCGCCCACCAGATAAAGAGCAAGGAACCATTTTGCACTGGGGCGGAAGGCGTAGGTCGCAGCCCAACTGCCGGCGAGAACAGCGATTCCAACCCCAATCTTCACCCACATCGCGAAGTTAGCTTTTGGAGAGAGCTTCTGTTCACTGAAATACTTATCGAGCCGTCGGCGGAGCACTTTGGGAAAAGAAGGATCACCGGAGGCGCCGGTCGTTTCCGCTGCATAGGTGTGAGGGACCAGATCCTCCACAAACCGGTCTGGCGTAACAACTGCGGCATCGAGCGGTGGAGTCATCAACTGGGCGGTCACGATGGTCTCCGCGAACTGTTATATGTTGCGCTAAGCCAACCGGAGTCCAAGTCTCCGATGTCTAAGTTGTGCTCAGCACAAGCGCTGCTTCAATGCTGATCGTAGCTTGGAAGCGCGACTCAAGCAAGGTGTCACGCGATCAACACCTTCTGATTTCCTAAGGCACAGGTAACTCCAACCGTCTCTGCTAGCATATGCGAATACTCACATACGATTGCAGCGTCACAATTGCGACCGAAAGCTATAAACCTTCCGGACAACACGACTTGGCTCGTTGGCAGGTGTTAGAGAGCAACATGTCGTACCTTCGGTGTTCCGCCAAGGAGTCAACTTCGCACGGAGGGAACCACATCCTGATCTATTTTCCTCAGGAAAGAACACGAGAGCGCCGCAAACAATGAGATGCTCCACGACCTTCCATCAGGCTTCCCGATCCAAACTTTCAAAGGGGCTTTGCTGAACCTTTATGGCGTCGATTTTAGAAGAACTTGACCGCCTGGGCGAGGAGCATCCACATAAGCTCCTGTTTTCCTATCTGGACCTCAATGGCAACGCCCTGGAAAGCTACACGTACGCGTCTTTCGTGTCGCGAACAAAGGCAATCGCAGGTCACCTGCTGGAGGACAGACGCTTTGCTTACGGCGACCGGCTCCTTTTGGCGTACCCGCCCGGGCTGGAGATGATCTGCGCGTTCTACGGATGTGTGCGAGCAGGCCTCATTCCGGTTCCAGCTTATCCGCCAAGCTCAAGGGGATTCCAAAGCGCGCTGTACAAAATGGTGCACATCGCCAGAGATTGCCAGGCTGCCGGAGTTCTCACCAGCAGCGAGTATCACGCATCGCTGAAAACCAATCTGGCACGGAGCGGTGTAGCGGCCTCCGGTGTAGATGTGGACTACATTTCTGCTCTTCCATGGATCGTTACGGAAACGTTCGAGCATGGAACGCTGCATGAGACGTTCCCCACGCCTGGGGACATTCTCTTCCTTCAGTACACCTCCGGCTCCACGATGGAGCCTAAGGGTGTGATGGTCACGCACGAGAACATCCTGCGGACAGCGCCTCTCGTGATCGACCACATGTCGCCCGTTGTTGTTTCTTGGTTGCCACAGTACCACGACATGGGTCTGATCGGCTGCTATCTCTATCCGGCATTGCGAGGAGGAACGACGTACGGTTTTTCTCCGACAGATTTCATACAGCGTCCGGTGTTGTGGTTCGACGCGATGAGTACATACAAGGCGACCGCGACAGCCGCGCCGAACTTCGCGTACGAATACTGCTTGCGGGCCGGGCGTATCTCGAAGGAGAACCTGGTGCAGTGTGACCTGAGTGCGCTGCGGGTGCTGATGGTCGCAGCTGAGCCGGTGAAGGCAGAAACGTACACCCGCTTTCTTGAAGCGTTCCAGCCATACGGATTGAAGGCAGAGACCTTCTACGCGGCCTACGGCCTTGCAGAGAACACGTTGGCTGTTTCCATGCGTGGACGCAACATCATTTCGGTACATAAAAATGCCTTGGCGATGGGCAGAGTTCGCCTCGCCGCGGAAGCTTCCGAAATTGCGGCCTCCACAAAGTTGGTGAGTTGCGGCAAGGTCCTCCCGGGCATAGACGTAAGGATCGTCGAGCCTGAGCGCCACAATGTCCTGAACGATGGCAGCATTGGCGAAATATGGATCGCAGGCTCGGGCAAGTGCGTCGGCTATTGGAACAATCCCCAGCTGACGCTGAAGCAGTTTCGAGCGAGGCTTGTAGACGACACGCCCTACGACGATGGTTTTCTCCGGACCGGTGACATGGGTTTCTTCCATGGCGGCGAGTTGTTCGTGTGCGGCCGCATTAAGGACATGATTATCCTGCGTGGCCAGAACTACTATCCTCAGGACATCGAAGGCGTTGTGGAGCGGTCATCACCGCTCATTCGAGCGCACTGTGTCGCTGCTTTTCAGATTCATGAAGAGGCCGATCCCGCTTTGGCGATTGTGGCCGAAGTGAAGAATCCCAATCAGCTGCCTGATGCGCGAAAGATCGCGCAGGCCGTGCGTAACTTCCTCAATGTTGAAGTCGCGCTAATCTCGTTTATCGCTCCGCGCGCCATTCCGCGCACAAGCTCCGGCAAAATCATGCGCCACAAAGCGAAACAGATGTGGATGGCTGGTGACTTCAAGGTGCTGAATGAGTTCTCGCGAGAGAAAGATGCGGGTGCTTCGGGCGTGAATTCTGAAAGACTGACTGCCTTTGATGAAGTGAAGGCCCGCTACAACCTCACCGGCAACGAGTCCTACAACCTTGTCGAAGCGGGTCTCGATTCGCTCGACCTCGTGCTTTTTATGCACGAGCTAAAAGAACTGCTGAAAGACAAGGGCGCCGACGTACTGGCCCGGCAAGTAGACATTGGTGTGATTCAGCGCGTCAGTGTGGCTCAGCTTTTTCAACTCGCCGAGCAGTTGGAGAGTGCGCCAGAAGAAGCACTAGAGCACCTCCGTCTTGCGCTTCAGGCCTTCCGCGAGGAGCAGCGCTCGTCCGAGCGAGCAATGATGAGTAACGACCGGACGCTTGTGTTTGATCCTCCGGCGCCGGCTCCTGTCCCAAATCTCCCAGTCCCGCACAACGTGCTCCTTACGGGCGGTACGGGATTCATCGGACCCTTTTTGATGAAGAGTCTGCTGGAACAGACACGCGCGAAAATCTATGTGCTTGTCCGGGCATCCGACGACGAAGGAGGCAAGAAGCGCCTTCGCGGTGCGATGGAGTCCATGGGATCGTGCAGCCAATCTCTGATGCAGATGTTCGAGTCGCGGGTAACGCCAATATGTGGCGACCTAGGACAGCCAAGCCTTGGTCTGGCTCCTGACGCGTGGGATTTTTTTGCAAATGAGATCGACACCGTCTTTCACAACGGTGCGACTGTGAACTACCTCTTCAACTACGACCGGATGCGCGATGCCAACGTGATGGGAACGAACGAAGTATTGCGGATGGCTTTCGAGGGCCGTCCCAAAGAGTTCAACTACGTTTCCACCACGTTTGTCTTCGGTTGGGCGGTGAAGGACGTGCTGTGGGAAACGGACTTCAATGAAAATCTCGATCTACTCGACTTCGGTTACAGCCAGACCAAGTGGGTAGCGGAGCAGGTCGTTGCGGATGCTCGCAGCAAAGGTCTCTCTACGCGGATCTTTCGTCCGGCGCTCGTAAGCCCATCCGTAAGCGGCGGAGGCAACAACTTTGACATTGCCGTGCGGCTCGTCGCGTTCATGGTGAACCACGGCATAGGTGTTGACGCATTGAATCAGGTGAGTTTCGTTCCAGCGGACATTGTTGCAAATAACATCGTGGCGATTTCAACCACGACAGGCACCGCAAACAAGACGTACCACATCGTGCGCGATGACTATGCAAACATGATCGACATCACCAACCTCATCACCCGTTCGACGGGGCGCGAATTCGATGTGTTTCCGGTTCATGATTTCGTGCCGGAGTTGATCCGCCGCTGCCGTAAAGAAGATCTACTGTTTCCGTTGTTGGATTTCCTCGTAGGCTCGGTCGATAACATTACATCGATGGAGTTCAAGCGTTACGACAACTCCACTTACCAGGCTGCACGCGATGCCTCTGCGTGGGGACAACCCGATCCGACGCTTGAAGACACAGTGAACGGGATCCTAAAGTTCATGCATCGCAAAGGCATTATCGCGGTTGCGCCCCGAGAGATCGACGCCGCCGTTTCGGTGGTTCCAGCGATTTAACGAGGCATCCTTCGTCCAAGCACTATGGTGCGCGCTGAAAGATAAGCTTCTCATTGAAGTGCTGGCCCGTTTCCAGTTCTCCAGAGCTGATGAGCGTCATGGTCTTGCCGTCGGGAGCCACGACCCAGCGATCCTTCTGTGTCACTTGCTGGTCGCGCCGGTAGACCGCGTCGACTGTGTGACTGTCGACCTGGGTGAGTTGCACGGTATCGTTGCGTGAGTTTTTCAGGTCGTACGCTTTGCCATCGAAGTGGGCTGTGTAACTGTAATCGCTGCTAAAGCGCACGCCGTCACCTCTCGTAGCTTCGATTGTGAGCAAGTTTCCCTGCTTCATGCGAGTCTTGCTGACGTCCTGTGTCCAGTCGCCTGCAAAGGGATCGGGCCCGGCTTTCGCGGACGCGTTTCGAGTCCATACGGTGACCTGGTCAGGATGCCCGGGACGCGATGTGGTAAGTGTAAGTTCGCTGCCGTCTTTTGACAGGGCGTTATGAATTGTGGCGACGATGGCCCCATTCTTCTTCTCGATGACCTCAACTTGCTTCTTGCTGATCCTGTGCAGCTGAATCTGATCGAACACGGGATTTGCTACGACAGGCAGTTGTTTACCGTCTGTCTTTGCCATGAAGTCGAGATGCGCCTCGCCCGTCATAAGCACATGCACCGTGCCGTTGGCAGAAACGATGCTGAGCTTGTCGGCAGGCTCAAGGGAAGACTGAGCGGAAACCAGCGTCCACGATCCAGCGCGCGGATCTGCCGCCAACGCGGAGATGGTCATGAATCCGAACAGGGCAGCAAGTGTAAATCGGGTAATCACAAGCATAGTAAGTGGCTCCTGAGCCGAACACGGCGTCCACTGCTGTAGATGCATATTGGAACAAGTGAGAGCAGGCCTCAGGTACCCTAAAGACGTGATGACTGGCGGAGAAAATCTTGGAGCCATCGTGACAGGGCTGAGTGGGCCGCGTCTTTGCCGATGATCAAAAGCTTTATACAATCCCCGCGCTTCTGGGCTGCTGCCGTTGTTCTCGCCGGTGTCCTTGCACTGCTTCCTTTTTCCTTCCACTCCGAACGCCACTTGGAGACTGCAACGCGGGTAGAGGGAAGCAACGCGCAGGCGGTTGTGCAGGAATTGAAGACGCGCTTTCATTCCCCCTTTGTAGATCAGGTCGTCTTGGTCATCGGAGGCCTGCCGTCGGCTGAAACAGACGAAGGTGCGGCCGCGCTCACCGCCATCGTGAACGGAATGAAGGATCAACCCGGCGTCTCCGGCGTGGTGTCCTATCTGGATTTGCATGACTCGATCTTTCTGGGCAAGGGCGGCGGAACCTACGTGGTCCTAGGGCTTTCTTCGCCCAATGGATCTGTTGAATCGCTGGTACCCGGCCTTTCTTCCCGAGCAAAGGCGCTCGCACAGGATCTTCGAGTTCGCTACCCGAAGGTGAATGTCGAATTGACTGGCGAGATCCCACTCAACTTTGATATTCGCAAAGCCAGTGCCGACGAGGTACAGCACAGTGAAAGCCTCGTCATTCCAGCGACACTTGTGCTTCTGTTACTCGCGTTCGGTAGCTTTGTCGCGGCGCTTATTCCCCTGGCGGTGGGCCAACTCGCAATTGCAACGACGCTCGCGATTGCCTCCCTGATCGCTACGCGTTTTCACCTGTCCATTCTGGTGCAAAACCTCGCGACGATGTTGGGGCTAGGCCTAGGCATTGACTACACGCTGCTAATGGTCAGCCGCTTTCGAGAGGCCATCGCCACAGGCCACGATGGCCCTTCAGCGTCGCTGATCGCGTCGAAGCGCGCCGGACGGACGCTGCTCATTTCAGCGTCCACCTTGGCCATTGGATTTGTTGCGCTGATCACCGTGCCGATCAGCGAGATCCGGTCCATCGGGGTTGCAGGATGCCTGGTTGCAGCGACGAGTGTTTTGATGGCCAACTCGCTGGTGCCTGCGGTGCTAGGGATATTAGGCCGGCACATCGATGCAGGTCGAATGCCATTCTTGCCGCAGATGAATGTGCATCGTTCGGAACGCACCGGAACGCGGTGGCGTCACTGGGGGCAGAGAATCGTTGCCCATCCCTGGCTGGCCTTGGTGCTCGCAGGCGTTCCGCTGCTGGCGCTTGCGTGGCAGGCAACGCATCTGGATACAAGCTTGCCGAAAGGCGATTGGCTGCCGAAAGCTGCCGAGTCTGTTCACGCACTACACACGCTGGAGCAGATGGATCGAGCCGGGATCGTGCAATCGATGCGCGTGATCATTGAGCTTCCAAACGATTCTATTTCGCAGAG
Source organism: Verrucomicrobia bacterium Tous-C9LFEB (assembly GCA_903970445.1). Classification (GTDB taxonomy): domain Bacteria; phylum Acidobacteriota; class Terriglobia; order Terriglobales; family Acidobacteriaceae; genus Granulicella. The sequence continues at coordinate 43,131 of CAJCIP010000011.1, forward strand.
TGACGCCGGCTGGGCCGCGATTGATCACGCGAGCAAAACGCTGGCGAGCGATCCTCGCTGTGAGCGTGTTATCTCCATGACGACTCTCGCGAGCGGTGACCGATCGTTCCTTACCGACGTTTCCCGTGATACGCGGCGCACCTTCCTAAGTGGCGATGGACATGCTGCGCTGCTGGAGGTTCTTCCCAAGACGTCTATCTCTCTCCGTGAGCAGGTGGACTGGGTACGGGAGCTGCGCAAGGTAGGCGCACCTGCGCTGACCGGGAGTCCGCGATCTACAATGCTCGTCGGCGGCATTCCAGCGCTAAACGGTGATTACGAGCTGATCATTGAGAAAAGGTTTTTGCCAGTGACCGGGCTTGTAGTGCTGGGCACGCTGCTTGCATTGCTGGCGGGGTTCCGCTCAGCCGTTGTCGCGATCAAGGCGATTGTGTTGAACCTCGTTTCCGTGGCGGCAGCGTTCGGTGCTCTGGTGCTGGTTTTTCAGAAAGGGTATGGCAGCGGCCTGATTGGCATCCCTGTCGGAACAGGAAGTGTTTTTCCGCTTGTGCCAATCGTCACGTTTGCTATCGTCTTCGGACTGAGCATGGACTATGAGGTTTTCCTCGTGGCTCGCGTGTTGGAGGCGAGAAAAAGTGGATTGAGTGAAGGTGATGCGATCGCTGAAGCACTCGCACGAACAGCTGGTCTGATCACTAGCGCCGCCGCGATCATGATCGTCGTATTCGCCGCTTTCACCTTTGGGAACTTCCTCGTCGTGAAGATGATTGGCTTTACGTTAGCGGTCGCCGTGCTCATCGATGCGACACTTGTACGTATGGTTATCGGTCCCGCGCTCTTGTGTCTGGCCGGCGACTGGAACTGGTGGCCGGCAGGTCTAGGCGAGGCTACTCCGCAAGAGGCTGTGTGTGAGGTTTCGTCAAAGCCGCGCTAGTCTCAGTTCGCTTCCATGGACTGCTTCGCTTTCTGACGCCGGAACAATAAGAAGATCGACTGGCGTAGGTCCAGCACATTTGGTCAGCAGCTTGGCGAAGAGAGGCGACACGCTTAGCTAAAAGGAGAGGCTCCTATGCGGAGCCTTTCCTTGATGCGGGCATTCCAACTTACTCTTGTGAGAACTCTCTTAGCTCGCTAAATTCTTGTCACAAACGCCACTAAGTCTTTGTTAGTGGCGGGGACGACGGGGCTCGAACCCGCGACCTCTGCCGTGACAGGGCAGCGCTCTAACCAACTGAGCTACGTCCCCAACAACCTCGTTGAGTGTATCAGATTGGCATGGCTCGGTGGCGGCTTGGCGGCCAACGAAATGGCTGATTTGAAAGGCCGCGCGGAGTATCCTACACTGACATAGCTCACATACAAGTGGGCGGTTAGCTCAGTTGGTTAGAGCGCCTGCCTTACAAGCAGGATGTCGGGGGTTCGAGTCCCTCACTGCCCACCACTTGTTCCTGCGTTGCTCAGCAGCTTGTTAGCTGGCGAGGGACTCGCGAGACGCCGTGATGGCAGTGCGTCCGCGGAGGGAAGCAATCGTGGGAGTGCCGTCCGGCCAAATTCAAGCACTCGCCGCCCCTCGAAGAAATCCAACATGCGGATGGTAGCTTTGCCGTCACCGTACGGATTGGTGATGGAGCCGTGGCGCACAGAAAGCTTGCGCGCGAGGGTCCGAATGCCTGCCTCTATGCTTCTTGCGTCCGTTCCCGTAAGCGTTGTGATTCCGGCGCGAAGGGCTTCTGGCCGTTCGGTAGCTTGCTTCATCAGAAGCACGGGCTTTCCAAGTGATGGGGCTTCCTCCTGAACATCCTCGAGGTCGGTAAGTACCAGATCGCATTCACTCAGATTGCGGAGAAACTGTTCGTACTTCACGGGACCGCAGAGGAGCACGCCTGGAACCCTGTCCAGCAAATCGTTGACCAGCTTCAACCCTCGTGCGTCCGCATGTACCGGCCAAACGAATTGGTAAAGACCGGGGACCGAAGTTGCGAGATGACGGATGGCGCGGCACAAATCCGCCAAGTGATCTGCCAAGGTTTCGGGCATTTCGGCGACGACAAATACGTGCACGACGCCGGAGGACCGAACCGGAGCAGAACCAAGCGGCAAGGCCAGGAGCGCGCACGTCTCGTGCATCGCGTCGACACTCGTGTTGCCGGTAACAACAATGCTTTCTTCAGGGACACCTTCCCGCACAAGGCCTTCCTTACTCAACGACGTTTCCGCGAAATGCACTGAAGCGAAAAGGCTGGCAATGAGTCGATGGAGTGTCTCCGGATGCGATTCGTCTCTTGTATGTACGTCTCGAAAAGGCGTCCCACCATCGACGCGCGCCACAGGAATCTGCGCGTAGTATGCGGCTATCGATGCCATGGCGGCCGTCGCGCTATCGCCTTGTACAACGACCCACTCAGGCTTCACTTCCGCTAAGATCTTTCCGAAGCCTTTGATCATGCGTGTTCTGGTTTCTTCGAGACTTTCCTGACGGCCGGCAACGTTCAATTCCATGTCGACCGTAACCCCAAGAATCTGTAAAGCCTCTCTTGCCCAGTCCGGCCGTTCTCCAGCAACGCAGACCTGAACCCCTGCGCCGACAGCACCGGGCTGAGCACGCAGGGTGCGAACCAGTGGCGCCAGGCTACGACTTTCCGATGTGGAGCCAACCACGATCAGGTATTTGCAGCGTGCAGCGGTATTGTGCCACTGCTGGACGACCGTATGAAGCATCGCGAATCGCCCGTTGGTGCGCGGATGTGCAGTCTGAACTTCTTCGTAGCCCTGCCTCGTGGCCACGTATGCTGCGCCCGAGTCCTCCGCAGGTATCTCGGTTGCAGGTTCCTGGAAGGTGCTTCGGGTCGCAGGCCATGGCTGTTGCTCCTGATCCTCAGCGATGGAGTTTGCAGCAACAGGCTCGGGCTTCTCAGGCAACTCGAGGGCCGGCGGGACTGCGTGGGTGTGGAGAACCCCATCAGACGATTCACTTTGTGGCGTTGGAAGTTCGTCAGCCTGAACCGGAGCATGCGCATCATTTGGATCGTCCTTAGAGGCCGATGGCCCGTCTGCACGCATCCGGTCCGTACGTATCTTGTGCGTGTATATAAGCTGCCTGTTGCGTGCGGCCGCCCAGTGCGCAGATGAGTCTCTTCGATCCGCTCCGTCAATCTTGGGGCTTTCGCCTGCGGCCGTACGCGCTTCGGAGGAGGCCTGTGACTCTAAAGCGAGTTCCTTCCGCTTGGATGGTTCAGCCTCGAAGAGGCGTGCCTTTGCAGGGACATCAACAGCTAATTTGTCGCCTTTAGGCACTCTCTCCGAAAGTGAATCTTGCGTTGCCGGTCGCGGATTTACTTTCGCTGCTGTCAGTGAAGCGGAGCGACGCGTTCCAGAAAGCAGTTTGAAGATGCGTGACCACATGGAGGCTCTAGCGTGCTTGCTTATCGTGTAAGCGTCTCACTTCCATCAGTTTAGCTGCTTCGTCTTCTGCCCTTGGCGAGCAGTTGTGCCATTACAAGGGATGTCGATTGCTGCCATGCTGGCAAAGCATACCCGAAGACCTCGGAGAGTCGGCTGCAATCAAGTCTCGAGTTCTGAGGTCTTCTGGCGGCCGTGGGGTACTCAGAGGTAGAGATGGGCAGCAGGGTGGCGAGCCGTCGACCTGGTTCAGCAATCGTGGTTAAGCGAAGAAACTCACGCGCAAAGCCGAACCAGCTCGTTTCGCCTGAGGAGGCAGCGTTGTAGATGCCCTTCTTTTCTCCGATGACCTGCGATCTTGCAGTGCCCGTTGAATCGGCAAGATTCTCCATTTGTGAGATCAGAGAAACCACGAGGTTCGCCAAATCAAACGACCATGTCGGCGCTCCAAATTGGTCGGCAACCACCTTTAGTTCTGCCCGCTCTTCTGCCAGACGCAAGAGCGTGAGCAAAAAATTCTTTCCACGGGCTCCATAAACCCAACTTGTGCGCAGGATGAGGTGCGCCGCACCCGTCGACGCCAAGGCTTGCTCGCCCAAAAGCTTGGTCTTCCCGTAGACGCCAAGCGGGCCGGTAGGATCGCTTTCTATCCATGGCTGGTCGCCCGTACCGTCATAAACATAGTCCGTTGAAAAATGGATGACGGGTGCATCGAGCCTTGCAGCCTCCTCGCCTAAGATTCGCGGTGCGGAGGCATTGATCGCTTCCGCCAGAGCAGGCTGGCTTTCAGCCTTGTCGACCGCAGTATAGGCTGCTGGGTTTATGATCCAGTGCGGCCTAGCGTCACGAACGAAAGCGCGAATAGCTTCTATGTTGGTCAGGTCGAGCTCAGCCCTTGTTGGCGCAATCACCTGCGCAAAAGATTGCAGCAGCGGAAGCAGGTCGCCACCCACTTGCCCTGTAACCCCCGTTAGCAGTATCCGAAGGTTCTCTCGTTTGCGGGGTACAGGCCGACGCTGTGTCACTCGTTTGCTTGTCCGGTGTACGGCGGTGGCAGTTCTGCTTCGAAGAACGAAGTACCGCGCGCATCCTTGGCGGACACCATCGGATCGCCAATATTATCCAACGGCCACTCGATGCGTAGCGAAGGATCGTTCCAACAAATGCAGCGCTCGCCTTCTGGAAAATAGAAGCCTGTGGTTTTGTAGAGGACGCTTGCAGTTTCGGAGAGAACAACGAAGCCGTGTCCGAATCCTTCCGGAATCCACAGCAGCTGCAACTCTTCTGCGCGGAGGTGAAATCCGGCCCACTTACCAAAGTCCGGCGATCCATGCCGGAGATCGACGGCGACATCCCAGATATATCCATCAAGAACCCTGACGAGTTTTCCCTGGGGCTGACCGAGTTGATAGTGCAAGCCACGCAGTACACCGCGCCGGGAAAAGGATTGGTTCTCTTGGACGAATTCTGCCGGAAGCCGCCCTGTCGCGAAGTCGCGAGCCTGAAAAGTCTCGGCAAACCAACCTCGCTCGTCACCATGGCGTGCCGGTTGGATGAGCTTTACGTCGTTTAGCGGAGTGTCGATGATTTCCATAGTGACTCAGGTCGGCGCACCGACTCAGCGGAGTTTACAACCCAGCGGGAACGACCTCGTCGAGAATTCGGATCAGGTACTTTCCGTAGGAGCTTTTCGAAACTTTCGCTGCGAGCGCGGACAGTCGCGCCCGATCAATGTATCCGAGACGATAAGCGATCTCTTCAGGACATGCGACTTTAAGGCCTTGCCTATGCTCAATGGTGGAAATAAACTGGGCGGCCTCCAGCAGCGAATCATGCGTGCCTGTATCCAGCCATGCCATGCCGCGGCCCATCAACTGGCAGCGAAGCTGCCCTCGCTCCAAGTACCAGCGGTTTACATCAGTAATTTCAAGTTCGCCTCTCTCTGATGGCTGGAGGCCCTTGGCGATGTCTACGACTTGGTTGTCATAGAAGTAAATCCCGGTCACTGCATAGCGAGAGCGCGGATTGAGCGGTTTTTCTTCCAACGACACCGCCCGCATGCTTGCATCAAATTCAACCACGCCATAACGCTCCGGGTCCTGCACAGCGTAGGCAAACACGGTTGCCCCATCCTTTTCAGCCGCAGCAGAACCGACCAGCTTTGCAAAGTCATGACCATAGAAGATGTTGTCCCCCAGGACGAGACAGCAACCTTCTCCCGCGAGGAAATCCTTACCAATAAGGAACGCCTGGGCAAGGCCATCAGGAGAAGGCTGAACAGCATACTGCAGCCGAATGCCCCAATCGCCTCCAGTGCCGAGAAGCTGCTCGAAACGCGGCGTGTCTTCCGGTGTAGAGATCAGCAGGATGTCCCTCACGCCTGCTAACAGCAATGCGGATAGAGGGTAGTAGATCATCGGCTTGTCATACACGGGAAGGAGTTGCTTGGAGATCGCCTGCGTAGTCGGATAAAGACGGGTGCCCGAGCCGCCGGCCAGGATGATGCCTTTCATTTCGCACTCGCAGTAACTGTTGACCGTTCTGAAATAGCGCGGTCACCATAATTTGCAGATACCCACTTCTGGTAAGAACCGGATGTAACTTCTTCCATCCATACCTGATTATCGAGATACCATTGCACCGTTTTGCGAAGACCTGAGGAGAAGGTTTCCTCGGCCTTCCATCCAAGCTCGCGTTCGAGCTTGCCGGCGTCAATGGCATACCGACGATCATGCCCAGGACGATCGTCAACAAAGCGGATGAGCTGTTGGTGTGGCCGGTACCGCGAGCCAGGAACCAACTCATCGAGCAGATCGCACAGGGTCAGCACGACGGTCAGATTAGTTTGCTGATTGCTTCCGCCCACGTTGTAGGTCTCGCCAGTGCGACCTGCTTTCAACACTGCTTCGATGGCGCGGCAATGATCAATTACATACAACCAGTCCCTCACTTGTTGACCGTCACCATAAACGGGAAGCGGTTTTCCCGCGAGGGCGTTCACGATCATTAGAGGAAGCAGCTTTTCAGGAAATTGAAAGGGACCGTAGTTGTTGGAACAGTTTGTGATGATGGCGGGCATGCCATACGTATGCACCCAGGCCCGCACGAGGTGATCGCTCGCTGCCTTCGATGCGGCATAGGGTGAATTCGGTGCGAATGGCGTCTTCTCATGAAAAGGCGGTTCGTCAGGAGCCAGCGTGCCGTAAACCTCGTCTGTGGAGACATGGAGGAAACGGAAGTGGCGCGCCTCGTGCGGGGGTAGGCTGCGAAAGTGTTCAAGAGACGCTTGCAGCATCGAGAATGTGCCTTCGATGTTCGTTTTAAGGAACGCTTCCGGACCCCGGATAGAACGGTCAACGTGGCTTTCAGCTGCGAAGTGCACCACAGCCCAAGGACGGTGTTCAAGCAGGAGCTCGCCGACCAACCCACGATCACAGATGTCGCCGTGTACGAGTATGTGATCGGGGTTTTCAAGTAGTGGCCCAAGATTTCCCAGATTGCCTGCGTACGTCAGAAGGTCGAGGTTTACGACCCGCCCTTTGCCGGACGCGATCCAGTTCAGCACGAAGTTGGAGCCGATGAAGCCGGCGCCTCCCGTGACCAAAATGCATGGACTGTTGCTGCTAATAGGGCTCTCCAACACAATTTTCAGGATATCGCAGAGCGTCGCAGGTTGCCTGGCTATCCTCCACGAACGCGGAGCTTAGGTCACTTTGCGAATAGCTGCGATAGATGCGCAAATGCCTTGAACTCGAGAGCATTTCCAGCCGCATCGAGAAAGAACATCGTCGACTGCTCGCCGACCTCTCCCTTGAAGCGGGTGTAGGGTTCGATGATGAAGCTCACACCGGCTTCGCGCACCCTCTCGGCAAGTTCTTCCCAATCTGATTGATCAAGCACAACGCCGAAGTGTGGAACTGGCACCGCGTGACCGTCCACTGGATTGCTATGCGCGTTTGTCCTGTCTCCGTCGCTCGGCTGGAGATGCGCCACAATCTGGTGACCATATAAGTCGAAGTCTATCCACTGCTCCGAACTTCGTCCTTCGGGACACCCCAGCACTCCTCCATAGAACTCGCGAGCTGCAGTGAGGTCGTTTACGGGAAATGCAATGTGGAAAGGGCGCAAGGAGGCCATGTTTCAGTTCTCGGATCTGCGAAAGGATTCGCTGTGGTGACAATCCATTCGTCCAAAATGAAGGCGTTGCCGAAGGTTACACGACAACCATGGCGCATCGCAACGGAGTGATCCCTAGAGGCAGAGCAAGAATAGGAATTTGTTCATACAAAATCTCCGCTATAGGAGGCAACATCGTGGTGACGACGGATGCGCGTATGTGCCGGTTTACGAACTTTCGTGGGATGGTAGCTCCTGCTTGCATCGATTGAGATGAAAAGCGTGATGGACCATACTGACTCGAACCTGCGGACATGGAGACAGCAGTCTCGCCACGGCGTGATTCTTGCTGACAATCAGGCGATCTTCCGTACAGGCGCTGCCAGGGTGCTCGCAGGCGAACTTGACCTTGAAGTCGTTGTGCAGTGTCCTGATCTTCCTTGCCTGAAGGAAGCCATTGCCACGTTCCCCGCTTCCATCGTTCTGTTTCCAACGAGCATGGGTACCGACCTGAACCAGCTCTTTGACACCGTAGAGAGGGCTCAATCGAAGCCGGTGATCATTGTCGACCATGGCCAGGAACTCGACGAAGATATAGCGCTGCGCTCGGCTGGTATTATTCATCGCTCAATCTCCGGAAGGCAGCTGGCCGATTGTCTCAGGAGTGTGGCTGCAGGGGAACGGAGCGTACATCGCGCCGTCGTCCGCTCGATGCCATCGCCCGATCGCACCGGCGACCGCGTACTCCAGCGGCTGACACCAAAGGAGATGCAGATCGTCGCTCTCGTTGGCGAAGGCTGCAAAAATAAGGAGATTGCTTCTCGCTTGGGAACGAAAGAGCAGGTCATCAAGAACTACCTGCGCACAATTTACGACAAGACGGGCGTCTCCGATCGCCTGGAACTAGCACTCTTTACATTGCATCATCGAGCTCTCGCGGAAGCCGCCGAGCAGGTGCGGGCGCAGTTCGCACGAACCGCCTAAGGGTTTACGAAGTACATGCGACGGCCGCCCGATCGGGCGGCCGTCCTGTTTCTGCTGACTTGTGCTCCTAGAAGCCGCCCATCTGTTCTTCTTCTCGCTCGTCATGCTCGCTCACAACGCCGATCTTCTCAGCTACTGACTTCGCCTGCGTGAAGAGCGTGAGGTAATCAGGTCCGCCGGCCTTCGAGTCGGTGCCGCTCATGTTGAAGCCTCCAAAAGGATGAGCTCCCACCATCGCACCTGTGCACTTTCGGTTAAGGTACAGGTTGCCCACGTGGAACTCGTCGCGTGCACGGTTCAGCTTCTCGCGGGAGGTCGAGTAGATCGCCCCAGTCAGACCGTATTCCGTTCCGTTCGCGATATCGAGAGCGTTGTCGAAGCTGCTCGATCGAATGACAGCAAGAACGGGGCCAAAAATCTCCTCTTGCGCGACGCGTGCCTGGGGAGCCACATCGGCGAACACCGTGGCTTCGATGTAATACCCACCATCCTCGTTTTCAATCGGCTTGCCGCCGGCGATCAACTGTCCTTCGCTCTTTCCGACTTCGATGTAGTCCAGCACGCGCTGATAGGCGACTTTGTTGATGACTGGACCTGTGGCTCGGTTATCCGCAGGCTCCCCGCTGGTTAGCTTCGCTACTCGCTCGCGCACCTGTTCACAAAACAGTTCGTAGATCGAGTCCGAGACAATGGCTCGAGAGCACGCGGAACACTTCTGCCCATTGAAACCGAACGCAGCCGCAACGACTCCGTCAGCGGCAGCATGAATATCAGCGTCTTCTTCCACGATGATGGCATCTTTGCCGCCCATCTCCAGGATCGTCCGCTTGATAAATTGCTGATCCGGCTGCGTCCGTGCGGCCCGCTCATGGATTTCTAGACCCACCTTCTTTGACCCAGTAAACGCGATGAAGTGTACTTTTGGGTGCTCGACGATCGTGCGTCCGACTTCCGGGCCGCCGTGGAGCAGGTTCACAACACCAAGCGGCAAGCCGGCTTCCTCAAGCAACTCGACGAACTTCGCCGCAATCGTCGGTGCATCGGGAGACGGCTTTAGAACGACAGTATTGCCGCAAACGACAGCCGCCGCAGTCATGCCGGCCATGATCGCAAGTGGAAAATTCCATGGCGGAATCACTGCGCCCACGCCCAGCGGTACATGACGCAGGAGATTACGTTCACCAGGAAGCTGTATCGGTGTCTTCGATGCATCCAGACGCAACGCTTCTCTCGCGTAGAACTCGAGAAAATCGATGCATTCGCCAACATCGGCGTCTGCCTCAGCCCAGTTCTTTCCAACTTCAAACGTCAGCCAGGCGCAAAAGATGAAGTGTCGCTCCCGCACCAACTGTGCTGCTCGAAGAAGCAATGATGCCCGTTCGGCGGCGGCTGTGTGCTTCCAGGCCGCGAATGCCTGTGTCGCGGCTTCAACAGCTTGACTCGCTTGGCTGACAGTTGCTTCAAAGTGCTTGCCGATCACTTCGCTTGGGCGGGCTGGATTGGTAGAGTCGAATAGCTTCGCGGACTGAGTTCGGTGGCCGCCGACAAGCAGGTCATATGGCTTACCGAGTTCCGAGCGAACCTGTGCCAAAGCGTCCATCATGGCGCGATGCTGCTCGGGCGATGAAAAATCCGTGAAGGGTTCGTTGGTGAAGGGAGGCAGGGACTTCAAATCAAACGTGGGCATACTTCACCTCTTCATTACTGCGTCATCTGTTCTGTTGATTTGGACATCTGCGCGGTCCGATCGAGCTTGTCCCATGAGAATGATTTTCCATCGATTGCCCGCTTGATGGTCTTGAAGAGCACCCACGAAAATAGCTGTCGATAAGTGAACCGCTGCACCCAAATGTGGACCAACAGCCATGCGTCTCCGCGGCTGGCCGGATGCTTTCGCTCCAGCAGGAACGCGAGGGCCGAAGCGGCGAAGTCGATGAGTAGAAACGCCGTGAAGAACGTGAGTAGTTTGTACAGGTCTGCGGGGTTTGTGGTCTCCGGATGGAAGTGCTTATCGATGAAGTAGTGGATGATGCCCGTGACAAAGATAAGATCGATCAGCGGCGAGACGAGTGGAAGAAGAATCTGGAAGATAAGAATGTTCGGCAATGCGAAGAGGCCCATCGCCCGGCGGCGTGCGATCGCGCCCTTATGTTTGAAAATCGCCTGCAGAATTCCGAATGACCAGCGGAATCGCTGCCGAGCCAGCCCGTTCGCATTGATCGGAGCTTCCGTAAACGCGAGCGCCTGGTCGTCATAGATCACCGCATAACCCTGCTCGAGCAGGTTCATCGTCAGGTCGGCGTCTTCAGCCACAGTGTCGGGATGGTAACCGCCTCCGGCTCTCACCGCGGCTGTTCGCCAGGCTCCGATCGCCCCGGGTACAACCATCACCACATCAAACAGGTCCAGGGCTCTGCGCTCAAAATTCTGACTCGTGATGTACTCCAGTGCCTGCCAGCGCGTCCATAAGTTTACGCGATTGCCGACTTTTGCATTACCCGCCACGGCGCCGATCTCGGGATTTGCGAAATGGCAAATCATGCGCCCAATTGCATCATGTGCGATGACTCCATCAGCATCAATGCCAACATAGATCTCTTCATCTGTGTATTCGAGCGCATAGTTGAGGGCTTCCGCCTTTCCGCCGTTGGCCTTGGTCAGAACAGTCACGCGCCCATCTGCAATTTCTTTCGCATAGGTCTCCGTCGCGACCTTGTACGTTGCATCCTTCGAGCCGTCGTCGATGACGATGATGCGGATGTTCTTGTAGTTCGACATCAGCACGGAGCGAATAGTGCGTGCGATAACCTTCTCTTCGTTGTAGGCCGGAATCAACACCGCGACACGTGGCTGATAGTCAGGGCCCGCAAAACTCTTGCGCTTCCGAAAGCGATCGACGAGGGCGCACACGCCGATGATAATGAGGCGCCCACTCATCAAAACATCGCCAAGGAAGAAAACCGCTATAGCAAAGTTATTGAAGAAGCCGATGAGTGAAAATGCAATCGAGTCTAGTTCAGCTAGATACCGCTGCTTTCTCGTAAGGGGAACCATCACCTGATCGCGCGTTTGTCCTATAAGTTGCGAGACCGGAACGATCTCGTAACCACGCGCACGCAGTGCTTCAATTAACTTCGGCAAGGCCGCGATAGTGGGCGCGCGATTGCCGCCTCCATCGTGCATCAGGATGATAGAGCCACGCATCCAGGTCTTGGTCTGCGCCGCATCTATCTGGGCAAAGACGCTGTCGATGATTTCCTGTGGCGTCTTGCGAGGATGCTCGTCCCAGTCATTTGTGTCAATTTTGTTGCCGACGATGATGTAGCCGAATCGCTGCTGGATGCGCGCTACCGGTGCGGCCTGGTCATTTGTATCTGGCTCCTGGTCAATGGAATACGGCGGCCTGAAGTAAACCGGTTGCACGCCAAGTTTGGCTGCAAATAGCCTTGCTGTTGCGTTCAGTTGCAGATCAATCTGCCGGTCAGAGATTTCGCTGATGTCGGGATGCGTGAAGGTGTGATTCCCGATCTCATGGCCTTCGGCGTAAACGCGCCGCATCACGCCGACGTTATCTTCGGCAACCTCCCCAATCATGAAGAATGTGCCCTTGACGTTGTACTTCTTCAAGATGTCCAGGATTCTTGGCGTCCATGTGGGGTCCGGACCGTCGTCAAAGCTGATCGCAACTTGCTTCGGGCGGTATCCATACTGGGACACGGTGTAGGGAAGCGCATAGGAATCCATCGACTCGGACACTGCGCTTAGATACTGCCCTGGAATAGTTTTGTCATCATCCATCTCCAGAGTCCGGTGGCCGTTCTGCGGAAATCCAGTGACGCGAAGGATGTCGCCGTCGCCTTCGGTATCGACATCTTGTCCGGGCGAAACGGAGGCCAAGTCAGCGATGGGATTGCTTCGAAGCGGGTTATCCCAGATCTTCCAGAGCGAATCATCTTCGGAACCAAGCCGCCAAAGAGCGAAGGTCTGCAGGCCGAGCGCACGCGCGACACGCATTTGGTTGAGCACGGTTACGGCATCGAGAAACCAGACCTGATGTCGAACGCCGCCGTCCACGTCGTCATAGGCGAAGTGCGGATTCAGCGACGTGTCGTCTAACTCAATCTTCGCTCCTGAGTCAGAAGCCGCCTGCCAGGCTTCCTGCGTTGACAGGTTCACCGTGTTGACGATCTGCGAGTCCGCAGCGGGTGGAACGGCCTTGCGCTCTCGCTTGCCTTTCAACGTGAATTGAGCAGGCGGAGGGAGCTTCGTCGTCCAGTCATACCCATAGTTGCCGATGGCGCAGATGATTTTTTCGCGTGGCACTTGCTTCAGGTAGGCGCGCAGATTGTTCGCGAACCAATCCTGCCCAGCGACAGGGCCGGGTGCGGTGCCGTCCTGGTGCTGATCGTAATCCAGCAGAACTAGCCCGTCAGAATGCGCCGCCAGGAACTTTGTATCGAAGTCGGAGCTGATGACCGGAACGCTAATGTACAAACGAAGATTACGAGCATGGAAATCCTCATACAGAGCTTGTACCAGCTGATTGAAGCCGTCTTGCGCGGAAGTCGGAATAGCCTGAAATCCAAGGTTCAGGCCACGGTACCGGGTATTTGCCGCAAGGAATGCATCTACCTGCCTCAGAAAGCGTGCCCTGGCAGCTGTATCCTGGAGAAACTGCCCAGTGCTTTCGTCGAAGGTTCCTTGCAAAGGGTTGAAGTTGTTCACCAACGGAAAGATCTCCGTATCTTCCTTGGCGTCGGTGATGACACGAACTACTTTGTTCTCCCGGTCGACTCCATGGACTCCAGCGCTGTCAACGACAGGAAACGGTGTGTTGTCCGAACTGTATGCGGTGAGCGAGCCATCCGGAGAAACGACATGCAGCCACTCAGGGAAAAGAAGATCGATCTGTTTGACATGCTGCTTGAAAGAAGCAATGCTCGCGGGGTCAGAATCAGTATAGAAAGCTGCTCGGAGACCTTCACCCGCGTTTAGCACCACGTCAGAAGGCTTCAAGTCAGTCTTGCGATGGGCTGACCGATTCAGCTTTTCACGAGTCTTCAGTTCATTCGCCGGAGGCTCAGACAGCGCGCGATAACGCCTCGTTGTGGATTGCAGATCGAGGCTGCGCATCGGCTGCATACGAAGCAAGCCGATGACAAACCCGACTAATACAACTCCGCCGATCAGAGCGAGCGAGTCGAAGATGCGTCGCAGGCGCTTCCAGCGTTTGCGCTGCGGGTCGTAGAAGACTTGTTTACTCATGAATAGCCGAGACTCACTCGCTCACAGGATATCGCGGCACAAGACATCCACGCATCGGGCTTACTCACGCGTCAGCCGCTCGTGGGCCTTATGATGCTTGGAATGTATCGGCGAACATCATATGGGCAGGTTGTAGCGGGGCTGCTGTTAGCGGGTTTTGCTCTCACTCTGGTAATGCTGCATTTTCGCCCGCCTATCAGCGGTGACGCGCTCGTGTATGGCGACATTGCAACAAATTTGTTACAGCACAAAACCTACGCCCTCACAGACAATGGCGTCATCAGGCCGACGCTGATCCGGCTGCCTGGGTACCCGCTGTTCCTGTCTGTTTGCTTTCTACTGTTCGGTCGTGGGAACTTTCTTTCGGCCATCTGGATACAGATATTTCTTAGCCTCTGCGAGTGCTGCCTGATTGCATTGTTGGCAACTCGACTTATGGGCAAGCGAATTGGGCTGTGTGCTCTTGCGCTTAGTGCGCTATGTCCATTTACATCCAATTATGCTGTGGTGCCTTTGACAGAAAGTCTCAGCATGCTGTGTGTGGCCGCGGGCTTCTTTTCGTTCGAACGCTGGAATGTGCAGGCGCGGCAAAGAAAGCGCTGGAATGTTTGGCTGCCAGTCTTGGCAATGGCTGTCACCTTTGCGACGTTGCTGCGCCCCGACCGGGCAATCCTCTGCGCGGTTTTGGTCTCAGGAATAGTAGCCGTGCTTTGGCGCGTTCCAATGCCGTCAAGGACGAGGCAAATGGCTCCCGTGGTTGCAGTTCTTGCGATCTTCATGCTTCCGCTGCTGGTTTGGGGAGTTCGCAACTGGCGCGTCTTCCACGTTGTGCAACCACTCTCACCCAAATACGCAAATGATCCGGGCGATGAAGTGGCATTAGGATTCATGCGCTGGTACCGCACCTGGGGCATCGACTACAAGAACACCGTGCAGGTCTACTGGCCATACGACGGTTCTACTATTGCGTTCGGCGACATTCCTGCGCGAGCCTTTGACAATGAAGCACAGCGGGACCGCACACAGGAACTTATCGCCGAGTACAACCAGGAGACCTCGTCCACGCCGCCCGTCGACACCGGGTTCGCTGTACTTGCGCGGGAGCGTATCGCTGCGCGCCCGGTCCGCTATTACATGATTCTTCCACTAGGCAGGCTGGCGGACATGTGGTTGCAACCGCGAACGGAACTGCTGAAGATGCCACTGGACTGGTGGAATTGGCGGTCACACCCAGCGAAAACTTCTTTCAGCTTCGCCTATGCGCTGCTCAACGCTGCCTATCTTGTGCTCGCGGTAATCGGAGCGAGGAATTGGCGGCGTAGCGGCTACAGCGGTCAGGCTACGCTGGCCTGGACTATGTTCAGCTTCATCCTCTTGCGGTCAGGGCTTCTTGCAACGCTCGATAACGCAGAACAACGGTACACTATCGACTGCTTCCCGCTCGTTCTGCTGCTCGCCAGCTTTGCCTTTGCGAAGAAGAAGGCTAGTGCGGAATCCGGTTTGCCTTCTTGCTGATGGCATACGGCTTCGTATCCACTGTAGCGTTGAGCTTGATGTTCGTGTACTCAGCCGTGCGCGTATCCCCATCCGGAGCAAAAAACTTCTGCTTCAGAGATATTCCACGCACCGGATCCACCCAGATGGTGACGTGCTTGAACGTGCTCTGAACGCTGGGGTCTTTGCTCACCAGGTCGAGCTTTTCAGTGCTTACCTGTTGCGTTCCATCGCTGAGCATTTCCGTGCCCTGATCGTTGATGTCCCATGCCTGCTTCAGCGCCTTCCCGCTCCCGCCGAAGCCAAGGGTGAGGAAGCTCTCATACTTGGCTTGGTTATCGCCGGCTTTGAACACGTCCACTTGATTTGTACCGGGCGTGTAGAGCTGCAGCATGCCGCTGTCGTAGTTGATCACGCGCGCAGGAGCTTTCGCGCCTTGATCGAAGAACACTGCTCCCATGCGATTTGTGGATCCACTTCGCTCGACGTACATCGTTCCGGTTTGAATCTCGTCGGCGCGAACGACTCGCGTGTAGTTGTCATATCTGACAGTTGCTTGAGCGCTCTTGAAATGCGCACTCGCTGCGTCAAGTTGATCCAAAACTGACTGCAGTTTCGGTGTCTGCGCCGTGAGCGCGGTTGCAGAGAAGATCGCGAGCATCATTGCGTTTAGACGATGATTCGTTTGCATGAACAATCAACTCCTGGCGGCTTCCGCAAATCGCGCCGCTTCTTTTTAGATGACGATCTGAGCAATGTGTTGGTGTCACCGCAGTACAGTCGCTTCGTATCCAACGATTTTGCCTTTGGCATCGGCGAGGGCTTTATATTCCTGAAGAGACACATTACCGGCAATTGGCTGAATGACGCGAAGGATCGCAGAACGGATTTCAGCGTCTGACTGGGCGCCCTTCAGGTCGTCCACACGGATTTCGTAAACGAATCTTGCCTCGTACCCTGTGCTGCCGGCTTCTCGCACTAAGACTTCGCTCGATCTCAGTGGTATCGCTGTAACCGGCTTATCTTTGAAGTCGATGAAACGCGGCCCGATAAAGAGGAACGCGAGGATCAGGGTGACCATGACGTCGAAGTGAAAGCTGCCGCGCTCGTAGTTCCAAAAGATGTAGTTGCGAACGAGACGAATCAAAGCGCACGCCCCAGTTGCTGCTTCGTGATAACGGTTTCCCCATTCATATATGACTGCAGCGCGTCGGGTATACGCACCGAGCCGTCGGCTTGTTGGTAGTTCTCCAAAATCGCAAGGTATGTTCGCCCAACAGCAAGTCCGCTGCCGTTTAAAGTATGGACAAATTCTGTCTTGTTCGATCCCACAGACTTATAGCGAATGTTCGCGCGACGTGCCTGAAAAGACTCGAAGTTGGAGCAGGAAGAAATTTCGCGGTAGGTTCGCTGTCCTGGCACCCACACCTCCAGGTCATAGGTCTTGGCCGAGCTAAAACCCATATCTCCTGTGCAAAGCAGCATCCGTCGGTACGGCAAACCCAAACGTTCCAACACGGTTTCTGCGTCACGTGTCAGACGCTCATGCTCCGCGAGGGAATCCTCCGGCCGGGAGAACTTCACCAATTCAACCTTTTGAAACTGATGCTGCCGAATCATGCCGCGAACGTCTTTTCCGTACGATCCCGCCTCAGACCGAAAGCATGGCGTATATGCCGCAAAAGACAAGGTCCCCGCTTCAAGATCGATCACTTCATCGCGGAACAGGTTCGTGACAGGGACTTCGGCGGTTGGAATCAGCCAGTGATCGCTTTCCTGTAGCTGTCCTGGAAAGTACGCGCCCTTGTCGTCACAGTGAAATAGGTCATCGGCAAATTTTGGCAGCTGCCCTGTTCCAAACAGGGAGCGCGAGTTCACCATGTACGGCGGCAGAACCTCAGCATAACCGTGCTCTCGCGTGTGCAGGTCGAGCATAAAGTTTGCCAGTGCGCGCTCCAGACGCGCTCCGGCACCAAAATGCACGACAAAGCGTGACCCTGAAATCTTCGCGGCTCGTTCAAAGTCGAGGATCCCGAGTGCCTCACCTAGTTCCCAGTGTGGTTTCGCCGGAAAGTCCAGGATGGGCGCCTCCCCCCAGGTTTTCTCACAAACATTTTCGTCGGCTGCTTTCCCAACTGGAACATCGGCACTCGGCACATTCGGGAGAGCGTGCAGAACTTCACGCAACCGTTCGTCGGCTACGTTCGCCGCAGCCTCCAGTCCGGAAATCTCGTCCTTCAGGTTTCGGGTACGCTGGCTGATCGCAGCGACATCGCCGCCACTTCGTTTTGCGCGTGCAAACTCTTCCGAGATCGCATTACGTTGGGCCTTCAGCGTTTCTAGCTGGGTTATGGCCGTGCGGCGTTCTGCATCAAGGCTTGCGAAGTCAGCCAGAACCGACACATCAGTGCCGCGTGCGCGCAGCTTTTCCTCAACGAACGGCAGATTCGCCCGTACAAATGCGAAATCAAGCATACGGAGTCATTCTAGCGTGGCGTTCACAATGGCGGCTCTGCCTTCTCCTATACTCGCGAGATGAGATTTGCCATTCGGGCACTTGCAACGCTAAGCGTCATTCTTGGGGGCGCCTGGCATTCCGCGCAAGCGACCGCGTATGACGCCAAGCCGAAGCTGGTAGTGATCCTCGTCATCGATCAGTTTCGCGGAGACTATCTCGACCGCTATAGCGCCGATTTCAAGACACCCAATGGCTTCAACCTCTTCCTCAAGAAAGGAGCCTACTTCCCGGACTGTTACTTCGATTACGCCAACACGATGACCGCGCCGGGCCACGCGACGATCGGTACAGGCGCTTACACGGACGGTCACAACATTGCCCTGAACGACTGGTGGGACCTCCAGCGCTCCGCTGGACACATGATTTCCTCGGTTGAAGACGAGCGCTACACCACTGTGGGGCTGCCTGATTCTTCACCAACGGGAGCGTCGCCACGCAATGAACTGGCTTCCACGCTTGGCGACGAAGTTGTGCTTTCGACAGGCGGCAAAGCAAAGCTGTTCGGGGTTTCGCTGAAAGACCGCGCCGCGATCCTCACCTCCGGGCACGCATCACGCGGCGCGTTCTGGATCGATCATGCGACGGGAAGGTTTATCTCCTCGACGTTCTGGTACAAGGAACTGCCGGCATGGGCTGCAGAGTTCAACAGCAATGGTGAAGTTGCCAGAATTCGCCGTGAAACAGGCATCACGAAAGGTGATTTCTACAACGAGGTAGGTAAAACGCCTGCATCTGTTGACTACCAGCTCGACTTCGCAAAGGCGCTCATTGCTGGTGAGAACCTGGGCCGCAATGACGCCACAGACGTGCTGACGATTAGCATTTCCTCCACGGACATTCTTGGACATGATGTCGGTCCCGACGCTCCACAGCAACGCGCTTTGCTCGCCGCGATCGACGTCAGCTTGAATGGCTTTTTCAACTGGCTGGACCATCACGTGGACGGGGGGCTTCCCAATGTCTGGGTAGCTCTTACGGGCGATCACGGCGTGGCGCCCTCGCCCAGTATTGCGGCGAAAGAAGGAATGCCGGCTGGAAGCTTTTCCTATACGAAGCTCGTTGCGGAGTTGAACAGCGAGTTGAACAGCAGGTTCACTCCAGGTGACTCGCAGAACTACATTCTCGGTGGCGAATTACCTTATCTGCAGCTGAACGAACGAGCCTTCGAGTTGACAAAGCTCAAAGAGAGCGAAGCCGAAGATCTCGTCGCGCAAATGCTTTCGACAGCCTTGGACAAGACTCAGGTCGAGATTCTGCAGCGTGAAGTTGTACGCGGCGCGCAGACGCCTGCTTCTGTGAGGCATGTGTACACCAAAATGCAGATTGAAGCCGGTCACGTCCCGGACACGCAGCAGGGACAGTTGATTCTGCATAGTTTCACGACCAACGGCGGATGGTGGGTGATGATGACTCCGGGGATGTACCAGATGACCGGGCATGAGGAGGAAGGAACAACGCACTTCACGCCCTATTCTTATGATCGCCATGTACCGCTGGCCTTCTTTGGGAGCGCCTTCGTCCCCGGAACATACCTCGAGCGCACGGCGCCTGTAGACATTGCTGCTACGTTTGCAGCACTGTTGCGTGTGAATCAGCCATCCGCATCGGTCGGCAGAGTGGTTGTTGAGGCATTGAGACCAGGAGCAAACGCGAACAGCCCTGAACGAAAGTAAATTGGGCAAAGTATCGCGTCTCTCCGGCTAGACTTGACTTGTATGAGTGAGAACAAGGCGGTTCGCCGCGCGCTGCTGTCGGTTACAGAAAAATCTGGTCTTGTAGAGTTCGCCCGGGTGCTGGCGCATTTTGGCGTGGAACTGGTTTCTACCGGAGGAACAGCAAAAGCGCTGCGTGACGCCGGTCTTGCTGTTCGCGACATTGCGGACTTGACCGGCTTTCCAGAAATGCTGGATGGGCGCGTGAAAACGCTCCACCCTGTGGTGCACGGCGGCCTTCTATATCGCAGGAACGATCCGACCCATGTGGAAGCGGTTCAGAAGCACGGCATTGGCGCCATCGACATGGTCGTCGTCAATTTGTATGCCTTTGAGAAGACAGCGGCGAGGCCTGATGTTGCGTTCGGAGATCTGATCGAGAACATCGATATTGGCGGTCCTTCCATGTTGCGTTCTGCTGCGAAGAACTTCGAAGACGTCGCCGTTGTGACGGACGCGGACGACTATTACGCCATCGCAGATGAGTTGGCAGCGAATGCGGGACAGCTCAGCCGCGAGACGCGTTGGAAGCTTGCAAAGAAGGCATTCGCTTTGACGGCAGCTTACGACGGCGCGATCGCCTCTGCGTTGGAAAGCATAGAAGAGCCCGGTGGCGATTTGAACGCGGCGGACCTGCCGAAAACGTTGCGTGTCTCCGCCACACAAAGTGCGAGTCTCCGGTACGGTGAAAATCCACATCAGCGCGCCGCGGTTTATAGCGACCAATCCGGCCTCGGAATCGCCAATGCAGAACAGCTGCAGGGCAAGGAACTCAGCTTCAACAACCTCGTTGACCTGGACGCTTGTTGGGCGTTAGTTAGCGAGTTCGACGATTGTGCCGTTGCCATCATCAAGCACACCAATCCCTGCGGTGTTGGCCAAGGAGCTACAGTTCTCGAGGCTTACGAGCGCGCGCTCGCCGCTGATACCGTTTCCGCTTTCGGAGGCGTTCTCGGCATTAATCGACCGGTCGATCGGGAAGCTGCTGCTGCGATCGCGCGGCTCTTCGTGGAAGGCATTGTGGCGCCTGACTACACTCCCGAAGCACTTACCATTCTCGGCGCTAAGAAGAATCTTCGCCTACTACGGATACGACCGGCAGAGCCGAAAACAGTGTTGAAGCAGATTTCTGGCGGCTACCTCTTGCAGGACGAGGACTTGTTGAAGATCAACGCGGACGATTTGAAAATCGTCACAGCCCGTCGTCCGAGCGATGACGAAGTACGGACATTGCTGTTCGCCTGGCGCGTGTGCAAGTACGTAAAGTCGAACGCTATCGTATATGCGCGCTCCGATAGCGGCTTCGGGCAGACAGTCGGCGTGGGTGCGGGACAAATGAGCCGCGTAGACGCAGCGAAATTCGGTGCGATGAAGGCAGCACTTCCGTTGGAAGGCACCGTCGCTGCGTCGGACGCTTTTTTCCCATTCGCTGATGGGTTAGAAGCAATCGCAACGGCAGGGGCAACAGCAATCATCCAGCCTGGCGGTTCGATGCGCGATCAGGAAGTAATCGCAGCTGCGGACAAGCTCGGAATGGCCATGGTGTTTACTGGAATTCGGCATTTTCGGCATGGCTGAGCCGGGTCTTCCACCTGTAACCGCCGCACACCGCATCTAAAACTCAGAAAATCCGTCTAACATTTCGATGATGTTTTCAGGACCCTGCATGAGCCCAAGTCGCCGCGCTATCTTTCTCCTCAGCCCACTCGCTGTCTGCATCTTTCTTGCCTGTGCAACCTGTACTGGGCAGGCGCAGAGTACAACACCGCCACCAGTGATCGACCATTCCGGGTCGTACTACCACTACGGTCTGGCGAAGTTGTACGAGAGCGAAGCCGCGAATAGCGGACGCCAGGACCTGGCCACACAGGCGATTGAGCAATACAAGCTTGCCCTCGACGCTGATCCGGGCTCGCGCATGCTTCAAGATGGGCTGGCAAATCTGTATTTCAAACTTGGGCGCGTTCGCGAAGCCGTTACGGCTGCACAGAGCCAAGTCACGAAGCACCCTGAAGATGCCGACGCGCACCTGCTTCTAGGGCGCGTGTATCTCCGCTCTCTGGGAGACGGGCAGGGGCCACAATCGACAGAGATGTTGCAGCTAGCCATCGCGGAGTACGAGAAGATCGCCGTGCTGAAGCCGGACGACATCGAAACGCATCTTCTGCTTGGCCAGTTATACGGATTGAATCATGACTCAGCGAAAGCGGAAGCCCAGTTCAAGGCGGCGCAAGGACTCGACGGTGGGTCTGAGGAAGTCGTGCTGAGCATGGCACGTCTTTATTCCGAACAGGGTGATCTTAGGCGCGCAGCGAAGATAATTGCCGACGTACCGGAAGAAGATCGCACGGCACGCATGAGTTTTGCTCTCGCCGGCATCTACGATCAGCTCAATCAGCCGAAGGACGCGGTTGCAGCGTACCGCGCCGCTCTGTCGGAAGATCCAGATAACACCGACGCGAAGCGTGGTCTCGCTAACGCTCTGTTGAAGGATGGCCAGACGGAAGAGGCCGCGAAGATCTTTGCGGACATCGTAGGGACAGATCCGCAGGACGCTGAGTCTCTCATCCGGGAGGCAGACATTCAGCGTACGCAGGGCAAGTACGAGCAGGCTTTGGCGACGCTGAAGAAAGCCGCAGTGCTCGCTCCGGACAATCTTGAGTTGAAATACAACGAGGCGCTGCTCTTCGACGCACTTGGCCGCTTCGATGATTCCGTCAATGTACTGAAGGCTGTTCTTGTCGCGACCACTCCGGCAAACGGCAAGTACTCCGATCAGGATAAAAGCAATCGCGCTCTCTTCTTGGATCGCCTCGGGATCGTATACCGGGAGCAACATAAAACTGCGGAGTCTGCGGAGGCTTTCAAGCAGATGATGGCGCTAGGTGGCGACGCGCAGGTACGCGGAGCAGATGGGCTTATCGACACCTATCGTGATGCCCACAACTGGACGGCGGCGCGAGATGCTGCTGCTGAAGCCGCCAAAGCACTGCCGAAAAATCACGAGATTCAGCTTGCGTATGCTCGTCAACTTGCTGATACCGGCAAACTTGACGAAGGACTAAAGGTCGCACAGGCACAGCTGACAGGCACTCCGGAAGATCGTGAAATCTGGTTCACAATCGCCGACATGAATCATCGCGCTAGGCGCTGGAACGAAACCGCAGAAGCCTTGAGTAAGGTTGAAGCTCTTTCCGTCAAGAAGGACGACAAAGTCTTTCTGTACTACTACCGGGGCAGCATTGCCGAGCAGCGCAAAATGTATGACCAAGCCGAGGCGGATTTCAAGCAGGGCCTCGCGCTTGATCCTGACAACGGCTCCATCCAGAACGACTATGGATACATGCTCGCAGAACGGGGCATCCGCTTGGACGAGTCGGTGGCGATGCTGAAGAAAGCTGTAGCCTATGATCCGCAGAACGGCGCTTTCCTCGATTCGCTCGCTTGGGCGTATTACAAGCAGGGTCAGTATGTTCTCGCTGAAGACTACGAGCGCAAGGCGGTCCTACGCAGTGGAACGGACCCTTCTGTGCTGGATCACATGGGCGAGATCTATTTACGAACGGGCAAGTTGCAGATGGCAGTCGTGGAGTGGCAAAAGTCCTTGGATGAATATTCCACTTCACTCCCGCCCGAAGCCGATCCTGCGGATGTAGCGAAAGTGCAGCGGAAGCTGGAAGGCGCACGTATCCGTCTCGCTCATGCATCCTCTCCCACGACGAAGTAGGGTTCCGGACTGCCCCCAGAAGCAAAGCTAGACTTAGGACATGGTACGCACTCTCCAGCCCTACGCTGTATCCGGCACAAGCGAGCAGGAGTTATCGGTGCGCGAACATCCCGCGCCTACTAGCGATGATCGTGGCGCATTCGAACGTGACCGCGACCGTGTTGTTCAATCGCGCGCCTTCCGCCGGCTCGCCGGCAAGACGCAGGTGTTCACCAGCCGGTCTTCGGATCACTTCCGCAGCAGGCTTACGCACACTATTGAAGTGGCGCAAGTCGCGCGGCACATAGCAAGTGCGTTGGGTTTGAACGCAGATCTTGCCGAGACGCTTGCTCTGGTACATGACATCGGACACCCGCCGTTTGGCCATGCAGGAGAGCGCGCATTAGACCAATGCCTGCAGCACCATGGCCAGCGGTTCGATCACAACATCCACGCATTGCGCATTGTGGAACGTTTTGAGCAGCGTTACGCCGGGCACCGCGGCTTGAACCTGACGCTTGGTGTGCGCGAAGGCATCATCAAGCATTCGCGGGATTACAGCGGACACTCGCATCCGGAGTTGTCCCAGTACTTCCTTGATGAGCGGCCACCGCTGGAAGCTCAGATCATTGATCTCGCAGATGAGATTGCCTATCTCACGGCGGATCTTGATGACGGAGTTGAATCGGGTCTGCTGGACATACGCCACATACGCGACAACGTCAGCATCCTGCATCGAAGCTACGAAACCGTTTTGCGTGCCCATCCTACTGCGGACGAGAAGTACGTCTTCCATGACGCTCTGCAGCACATGCAGAAGACTTTGGTGGTGGATCTGATCGAAACCTCCAAAGCGAACATTTCAGATGTCGAGGCAAAAACGTTGCAAGATATCCGCCAATGCGGGCACCGCCTGGCCGTGTTCTCTCCGCAAGCCGAGTCCGAACGTTTGCAGGAGAAGCGATATCTCTACGACACGCTTTATACATGCGAAGAACTCACGCTGGAGCACTCGAAAGCGGCAGAGGTTGTTACCGAGCTGTTCGAGTTCTGGGTCGACTCGCCGGAGGAACTTCCGGACGCATATTTCGCCGAAGTCGAAAGTGAAGGTTTGACACGCGTTGTTGCTGACTACATCGCCGGCATGACCGACAGTTTCATTTTGTTGCGATACGCAGACGTGCGGCGTAAAGTGCGTTCGGGCAAAGTACGATTGGCCTCGACACCGTAAGGGCGCGCATACCGAGCCAAACTTGCCATCACAGGGATGAATTGGTAGCGTAGGAACAGCGTTGCCGTTCGGCAATATGCGTGCGTCCTCGTCGTCCAGTGGTTAGGACATCGCCCTTTCACGGCGGTAACACGGGTTCGAATCCCGTCGAGGACGCCAAGGCTTTTTAAGCACTTGTAAGATCCAGCGTTTAAAGGTTTGGTTCAAGAAGGTCTAAGAAGAAATTCGGGTTCCGGAAGTCCTTCTAATCCTTGTCCCCGCTCAATCTTGCAGCGTTCCATCCGCTGCTTGACCACATCGCGGATTGAGATGTTTCGGACCAGGGTTCTCGGCGCGTGCTTGCACAGGACCAAGCGGCGCGGCAGTTGAGCAGCTGGTTGTCCGAGAAGCGAAGTCACAAGTGACGAGAAGCGCTTTGATCCAAGCCTGATGCTGACAAGCGAAACCCCGTCAGGATCACCTTAGAGCTTCGACCGATTCATATATTGATAGGCTGAAGTACCTCTGCTTTAGGGGCTTCGCGTGCTTCTCAGCAGCCAGACTGGCCCTTCGCGGATTGCTCGTCTTATATGTTCGAGCGCCGGGGTCGCTCTTCAGCGCTCCCTGAGCTTTGCTATGGGCATGAAGCTTAAACAGAGGAGCGCATCCAGACTTTCGACTCAATGGGCCGTTCGCGGTGGCGACGCGGCGATGGCAGCGCCGTCGCTTTTTTGCTGAGGTTATTAGTTGCGCCTGGAGCGTAATTTACAGAGGTATCCCCGCCCACCGCGATCCTGGGTTCCGACACACGGTTCATGCGAGCGTAGTTCGGAATGGCGAGCATAGGAGAGCCGTCTTGCCACTTGCCGTTGATGACCATGACACCGCCGAGGAGGTCGGGACGCCACTCGGCGTGCAGCGGTTCGTTGCTGAGCGGCTGGCCTAAATCAGGCTGGTCGGCAGTCTCAACGTTATAGATGAGCGGGCCATACTGCAGCGCAACCAAATTTTTGTCAGCCTGGATGCGCGGATCGGCTATGAGCCGCTGGACTACCATCGGAAGCTCGAGCTCGATGGTGTCACCCGGTTCCCAACGGCGCGTGATGACAGCGTAGCCTTTCACGATGTGCGGCGTGATGGCTTTGCCGTTGACAGCGAGGCGAGTGAGGCCGCTGACCTTGGGCGTTGTGGTGTAAAGTCTGGAGGTTGTTCTGTCGGGGACGCGGACGTGGAGAGTGAAGGTCGCTGCCTTCTCCGGGTTGAGCGTGATGGCAACGGTGCCTTTCCACGGGTAGTCGGTCTTCTGCACAACCTCGACGTTGGTGCCGGCAATCTGCCCGACATGCACGCGACCGCCGATGAATAGGTTGACGTGCAAGGCATCAGGGGCCTTGGTGTAGCTCCAAGTGGGAACCATCAAGAGCGTGCGAGGAATGTTGCCGACGCAGCAAGGGCACACGTGCCACGGCGTTCGTTGCGTGTTGATCAGAGGATTGGTGTAGCAGAAGTTCTTACCCTGGGCATCGACGGCTCCAAAGAGGGCGTTATACATGGTCTGCTCGTAAAGATCAGCGTACTTCGCGTCGCGATAAGCGAGGTTCATCTTGTACTGAAAGAAGATGAGCCCGCAGCTGGAGCAGGATTCGCAGTAGGCGTCATTACGCAAGGAGTAGTTGGGGCCGAAGCCCTCGGAGGTATCGCCGCTTCCGATGCCGCCGGTCACGTAATACTTTTTGTTGACCATGTTGTCCCAGAGCGAGAGAACGGCGCTCTGGTAGTCCTGGTCTCCGGTTTCGGCAGCGATGTCGGCCATCCCGGAGTAGAAGTAGGTGGCGCGGACAGCGTGGCCGACGGCCTCGTACTGGCGGATGGGAGGCAGGTGGCTTTGGTCGTACTCCTGACCACCGCGGCGTGAGTCGAGGAGAAATTTGGCGAGGACGATGTAGTTGTTGCCGCGACCATTGCCTTCCGTGTCGTTGACGAAGCGGCCGAATCGAACGAGGGCCTGCTCCATTTCCTGATGGCCATCGAACCATTCTTTCTTGCCGACCCCGATGTTGGCGACCCAGCAGTCAGCGAGCTTCTTGGCGGCGTTGTAGAGGCGGAGGTCCTGGCCGTCGGTGAGCGTGTAGTGATTGATGCCGGATTCGATGAAATAGCCGGCGGTGTAGCCTTCGTGATTGCCGCGATGCTCGGGCGACCAGCGCTCCGGCCACTCTCGGCGGTCGGCAAGGGTAAAGGCAGTTTGCAGGTAGCCGTCGGGTTCCTGCGCGGCGAGAATGATGGGAATCCAGCGTTCGAGCGTCACCTTCATGGCTTGCTGTGCGGCGAGGATGTCGGGGTCACCCTGGGCGTCGACCATCAGCGCGATGCACATGGATTCGACGGTCTGGTGGACCCAGGCATTGGAGAAGACGTAGCCCTTATGGCGGCCGTGGGGCTCGCCGCGCAGAGCTTTACCGGCTTCGATAAAGTTGTCGAGGCCGCCCTGGCCCTGCGTAAGGTCGGTGCGCTCGCACTGCTCGACGCAATGGGGAATCCAATCGACGATGAGCGTCTTGGCGCGCTGGTTCCACATGGGATTGTTGATCGCATAGCGCGTGGTGTAGATCACGTTCAGGCGCTCTTTCGGCGGGGCATGCTCGGCGTGAACGGTGATGGTGGAGCGGGCGTTTTCCTCTTCCCCGAAGGCTGTAAGTTGGAGCACGTACTCGCCGGGTGAGGAGAAGGTGGCGGTGGTGTCAGGTGCGGTGGCGTTGGCAAAAACGACCTGGCCGGGGCCGGAGAGCTTGGTCCAGCGGGAGCGCCGGACGGTAGCGGGATTTAGCCATGCGGCCGAGCCGGAGAGATAGGTCTTGCCGCCGAGAACCACGGCGCGATCCACGCCGGCGTCTACGGTCGGCGGGAAGAGTGGTACGGGGCCGCTGCTGAAGACTTTCCACTCGAGGAGGCCAGTGGAGTGCTTGCCGTCGGAGGTAAGTTCGACGCGCAGCTTGTCGGTTTTGATCTCGTCGAAGGTGGTGGTGTTGAAGCTGTTTGCTGAGACGCCGAGGCCTTTGGCTTCGGTGACAGGAACGAAGGCCGAGCCGTTCCAATAAGTGACGGTGTAGGAAGAGGGAAGCCCTACGCCTTGGCCATCCGCCCAGAAATAGAGGTCGATTCGGTTCGTTGTGATCGGGCGTGACCAGTCGTACTGTATCCATTGTGGGTCGGTGTGGGGCCAGTTGCCGTAACTGCCGTGTTCCTGATCGCTGGAGCTGGTGGGGTCGAAGCCGTCCTTGAGCGCGGCGAGACGAGTGTCTCCGGAGACGTAAGAGGCGGATGGCGTAGCGACCCTTGCGAGGTTAACAGTGATGCCGGGTATCACGGCGGCGAAAGCTTTTGAATGTTCAACCGCGGAGAGGAGAGCTGCGCCGGTGGCGCCGGCGAGGAATTGCCTGCGGTTGACAGAGGCGCCCTGCGATACATTTTCCGCAGTCGTCCAAGCAGTTTCGGAAGAAGAGGAGCTATCGGACTTCATTTCGTTCCCTCTCACGCGCGTCGACAGGTGGGCGACTGCGCTACGCGTCACAAACCTAATAGGTAGACGGCGAATCGAACGCTTCGTCAGGGCAAATGGAAGGTTCCGCAATCATTATGTATACATAAATGTACACACTCTGGCGCAGATGGTCCATGAGAGAAAAAGCTGTGGAATGCTGGAAGGTGCTCTCAGTAAAGGAATTTGAAGGGAAGCGTAACAAGGTGGCTGCCGTCGGTGCGGACAGGGTCCGGCGCTTCTTTTTGTAGCAATCCCAACCTCTAAGCAGAAGTGCATACGGTATTGAACACAACGGTATCGTGCCATCAACCCAGAGCATGAAGGTGTTGCGCGTTGAATGGATATCCAAAGCAGCGGGGTTCAATGATGAGGCCGAATCGGCGCGGGTTTGTCTTAGGAGCGGCTGCCACGATGGCAGCCGCAGGCACGGTGGCTAAAGCCGCGCAGGCAGCAATCGGTCCTCGACTTCCAAGTTTGGCCAAGGCGCTGCCGCTGGAAGCGGTGCGGCTGTTGCCATCGGACTATGCTGTTGCGGTCGAGGTGAACCGGACGTTTCTGCTAAGTCTGAGCGCAGACCGGCTACTGCACAATTTTCTTGTATATGCCGGACTGCCAGCGAAAGCTCCAATTTATGGCGGATGGGAGAGCGACACGATCGCCGGCCATACGCTGGGGCACTACCTGACGGCGCTGGTGCGAACGTATGAGCAAACGGGCGATGAGGTGTGCAGGGAACGGGCAGACTATATTGTTGCGGAGCTGGCGCGCGCGCAGGCAGCGCGTGGCAACGGCTACGTGGGCGCGCTGGGGCGAAAGAAGAAGGACGGAACAATCGTCGATGGGCAGGAGATATTTCCAGAGGTGATGCGGGGAGAAATTCATTCGGGTGGGTTCGATCTGAATGGGTCTTGGTCGCCGCTCTACACCGTGCATAAGCTGATGGCGGGGCTGCTCGATGTGCACGCGGCGTGGGGCAATCCGACGGCGTTGAAGGTGGAGGTTGGCCTCGCGGACTACTTCGCGCGCGTATTTGCTGCGTTGAACGATGCGCAGATGCAGCAGGTGCTGAATACGGAATATGGCGGTCTGAACGAAAGCTTTGCCGAGCTCTACGCGCAAACCGGCGACAAGCGCTGGCTGGAGGTGGCGCAACGGATTTATGACCATAAAGTTCTTGATCCGCTGGAGGCTGGGCAGGACAAGTTGGCGAACTTCCATGCCAACACGCAGGTGCCGAAAGTGATCGGACTGGCCCGCATTCACGAGCTGAGCCGGAGGCCCGAGCTGCGGGATGCCGCTAACTTTTTCTGGACAACGGTGACCGAGCACCATAGCTACGTGATTGGCGGCAATGCGGACCGCGAATATTTCTCCGCACCCGATACGATCGCCGAACATATTACCGAGCAGACGTGCGAGCACTGCAACACGTACAACATGCTCAAGCTGACGCGCCAGCTATATAGCTGGAAGCCGGACGGCAGATATTTCGATTACTACGAGCGCGCTCACTTGAATCACGTGATGGCGGCACAGAATCCGAAGACGGGCGGGTTTACGTACATGACGCCGCTGATGTCCGGCGCTCAACGCGGCTATTCCGAACCCAAGGAGGACGCTTTCTGGTGTTGTGTAGGGACAGGGATGGAGAGCCACTCGAAGCATGGCGACTCGATTTTCTGGGAGGGTGAAGGAACGCTGTTGGTCAACCTGTACATCCCGGCAGAGGCAACATGGGCGACACGTCAAGCCAAGGTGATGCTGGAGACGAAGTACCCGATGCAGCAGAAAGCAGCGCTGACGCTAAGCAGCCTGGGGCGTCCGGGCAGGTTCGCGATCGCGCTGAGGGTGCCAGCATGGGCCAAAGGCGAGGCCGACGTCGCGGTGAACGGCAAGCCATTTTCGCCAGCATACATTTGCGGATACGCGTTGGTAGATCGTCATTGGAAGGCAGCGGATGTGCTGACGATCGAGCTGCCGATGCAGCTGCGGATTGAAGCCACTCCGGGCGACGCGAACACCATAGCGGTAATGCACGGGCCGATTGTGATGGCAGCCGATCTTGGCGACGCGAAAGAGAAGTGGGACCGTCCCGATCCGGCGATGGTGGGGGCAAGTCTTCTCCGGGGGTTCAAAGCGAAGACAAACGTAGAACGTGTGGCATATGAGACGCAGGGCATCGTTCGCCCGGCGAATCTGAACTTTGTACCGTTCTACAGCCAGTACGAACGTCGCAGCGCCGTGTACTTCAAACGATTTACGGATGCGCAGTGGAAGGTGGAGGAGGCTGCGTTCCTGAGCGAGCAGGCCAGGTTGCGGGACATTACCGCGCGTTCCGTGGATGTGATGCACCTAGGCGAGATGCAGCCGGAGCGCGATCACAACCTGACATCCGAAATGTCATACCCGGTGCAATACCGGGGCCGACAGGGTCGCGATGCGCGATCGGGCGGTTACTTCGAATTCTCGATGAAGACAAAGCCGGAGCCGTTGATCTTAATGGCGACGTACTGGGGCGATGAGCGGGGCCAGGATTTCGACATCCTGGTGGACAATGTTCTGCTAGCCTCGCAACACCTGAAGAGCGACGAGCCGGGCAAGTTCTTCGATGTGGAATATCCGGTGCCCGATCCACTCACCAGGGGCAAGGCGAGCGTTCGAGTGCGGTTTGTACCGCACAACCGGTCGACTGCGGGGCCCGTTTTCGGCGTGACGCTATTTACGCAGAAGCCCACCTCGCCTCCATCTTCACTCTAAGTTCGGACATAGTGCCGCCGGCGCAGTATGGGCGAGACCAGATGGCGGGGGTTCCAGCCTGTCAGCCATGAACCTTCTCGTGTATACCCATTCGCCCGACGAATAATCAGCCAATTTGTATTGACATTGACTGCAATAATGAATACAAATTCACATACATTGAGCGCAATCGTTGTAGTGCGGCCCGGCTCGTTGGCCGAGGTGTAGCCCAAAACAATCCATGGGAAGGCTGGAGGGCAAGGCATATGCAAAAGAGAAATCGGTTGTTGTTGAGGTTCAATTATTTACGAAGCAGCTTTTCGCGAGGTCTAGCCGTGATGCTCGTATTCGGTTGCCTGCTTGCGACGTCCGCCCGCAGCGATGCTCAGGACCTCTCTACCGGCTCGCTGAACGTTACGGTTCAGGACACACAAGGTGCGTTGATACCGGGGGCGACTTTGACGCTGAAGGATCTCGGCACGGGCGACGTTCACAAAGCAACCAGCCGGGCGACGGGCATCTCGGTGATTCCGTTTCTTAATCCCGCGGACTATAGCTTGACCATCAGCAAGGCTGGGTTCAGCTCAAGCCGGTACGACAAGATCACCATTCAGACGAACCAGGTAACGAACCTTGAGGTAAAGCTTAAGGTAGGTGCCGCGGCGGACACCGTGACGGTGACCGGCGATACGACTCCAATTTTTGATACGACCGGGAATACGTTATCCACAACGCTGGACATGAAGCAGGTACAGGATCTCCCGACCGCAGCTCGTGACGTTTTCTCGTTGGCGTTCCTGGTGCCGGGCGCGGTGGACGACAACTTCAACAACTTGCCTGGCGGCGCGGTGGACACTGGAACCAATGGTTTCTCGACCATGGCGAACCGGAACAAGAGCGGCGGATTCGACACGGATGGACCGAGTACGACGCAGCGACTTGAGAGCACGCAGGAGATGACGGTCGAGACCGCCGAACTGGACGCTTCCAAGGGCGGCACGGCAGTGATGGACATCGGGTTCCTGACCCAGCGCGGAACGAACAAGTTTCACGGCCAACTGTTCGAGGATTATCGCAGCGAGGCGATGAACGCCAATGGTTGGAATAACAACAATGCTGGACTGCCGCGAAATCTGCTCATAATCAATGATTTTGGCGGCAACGTAGCGGGGCCGATCTTGAAGGACAAGCTGTTCTTTTTTGCCAGTATCGGTAATTATCGGCAGCCACAGCAGTCGCTGGTGCAGACCGTAATTCCGACAGCGCTTGCCTTGTCGGGTGTATACACCTACGCGAATGCGACAACGAATGCGCTGGAGACAGTGAACGTCTTGCAAACGGGCGCGAGCGCCGGCTGCTCGACGTGCAGTGGCACAATCAATTCAGTCATCGCAGGCGATCTGGCAAATATTGTGTCGTCGGAGAGTTTGCCGGGGACGAGCATCTCACCGCTCGATCTCAACCATAACCTTCTTAACTTTAAGAACAAGTCATCGATCACCCAGCGGTTTCCGACGATTCGTATCGACTACAACCTGTCGCAAAAGTTTCGTTTGACTGGTGCGGTGAATGAATCCAACTTCTACAACATCAATGTTGGGTCGCCTCCATATCCGGGTCCGCTGTTCGCCAATCAGGCGTACAGCAACAAGCAACGGAACTACCAGGTCGTCACTGGATTCGACTGGACGATCAAGCCCACGCTGGTGAGTGCGTTTCGAGTGGGCTACCTCTACACGAACTTCCTCTATA
The DNA here is from genome assembly GCA_903970445.1 of Verrucomicrobia bacterium Tous-C9LFEB. Taxonomy (GTDB): domain Bacteria; phylum Acidobacteriota; class Terriglobia; order Terriglobales; family Acidobacteriaceae; genus Granulicella. The sequence continues at coordinate 75,564 of CAJCIP010000011.1, forward strand.
ACTCGCAGGGTGTCGGCTCGCCAAACGCAAACATGATGCAGCAGGGAGATTTGGCGTTCGGGTTTGGACTGAACAGCGGCGTCAACGGTTTCAACGCACTGAAGGGTGGCAGCCTGTACCCGGTAACGAGCATCAAGGACGACAACACGTGGTCAAAGGGCCGGCATAACATCACGTTCGGCGCGTCGGGCGCGACGGAGACGGACCACTACTACAACAACCAATTCGTTCCGTACGTCGGCGTAAATGGGATTGCGCAGGGTGACCCGGTGCAGACGGCGCTGGACAACGCAGTTGCGAACGGACCGACGAATGCGGCGTCGGATGTAGAAGGTTTGTATGCGACGCTGGATGGCCGCATGACCTACTACAGCCTGGGCGAGTTCGTGAACATCCACACCCAACAGTTCCAGCCGGGCGTGACGTTTAATCTCCATGAGAAGCTCACACAGGCTGCTGTTTTCCTCCAGGATTCGTGGCGCGCTACGCCTACGCTGACGTTGAATTACGGATTGCGTTGGGACTTTACAGGCGCTTCAGAAGATGAAACGGGCTACTACACGCATCCGGACGTTGCTAATCTCTGGGGACCTTCAGGGGTCGGGAACATCTTCAAGCCGGGCACGCTGACAGGTGTGCAGGACCCGATCGAGGGGCCGCATGCGAAAGGATATGCACCGACGTACGTGCATCCAGAGCCGACGGTAGGTTTCGCATGGAATCCGCGCGACACAGATACAGCGCTGGGACGCCTGTTGGGAAACGGCAAGACGGTGATTCGCGGCAGTTTCACGCTCAAGAACTACACGGAAGGCGCTCAGAACTTCTGGAGCATCGGATCGAACAGCGGCGCAAATTTCAACACGTACTACTATGCGGATCCGGTGGCCCCGCAGCCCAATGTCACACCTTCGGCTGGATTTTATAATGCCGGCTCGGTGATCTTAGGGGGCGCGCTTCCTTCGCTCCAGTCCACTTCGCCATCACCGTTCACGCCGATCATTCACGAGTCCTACCAGACATTTAGCGGGACGGGCTACACGACGTTCGATCCGCATATCAAGCAGCCGTACGTGGAGTCATGGTCCCTAGGCATTCAGCGGAAGCTGGCTGCCGACGAAGTGTTGGAAGTGCGGTATGTTGGCAACGTAGCCAAGGACCAATGGCTCGTGGAGAACTATAACGAAGTCAATATTTTCGAAAACGGGTTTTTGAAGGAATTTGAAGGAGCGCAGGCAAACCTTGCTGCGTCAAATGGCACGACCTTCCAGGGAGCGAATCCTACGCCAATTATGGATCAGGCGTTTGCGACCTCCGGTCTGGCAGCCAACTACACAAACGGCACATTTATCAATTACGTGAAGCAAGGGCAAGCCGGCGCTCTCGCCACGCAGTTGGCCAGTAATCCCACCTATTTATGTTCGCTGGTTGGGGCGAATTTTGGTCCGTGCGCGGCGCAGGGCATTCCAGGAGTTGGAAACTACCCGAGCAACTTCTTCCAGGAGAATCCTTATGCGGCGGGAGCAGCGAACTCGGAACTGAAGAATTCGGGCTTCTCCAACTACAACGCCCTGCAGGTGGACTTCCGGCAGAGTTCTTGGAAAGGTCTGCAGATGGATGCAAACTACACGTATTCAAAGTCATTGGGTACCAGCGTGCAGGGGAGCACGGCGCCAGGCTATTACAACGGACGCAGCAACAGTGCTCCCGGTTTCTACACGCTGCGCAATAAGGAGCTGAACTATTTTCCAAGTGCGTTTGATGTGCGGCACGTGTTCCATGCGAGCGGCACGTATGACTTTCCGTTCGGCAAGAACAAGGCGTTTCTGAACAGCAGCAAGATCGCGAATTCGATTGCCGGCGGATGGACACTGGGAGCGATTGTGACGTGGGAGAGCGGCGAACCGCATCTTTTTACAGGCGGAACGCAGACGTTCAATGGCAACGACTCCGGCATCACGCTCACGGGTGTCACGGCGAAACAGTTGCAGGCGCAGCTACATCCGCGAACGGTTCCGGGCAAGCCGTACGTACAGTTGTTCGATCAGAAATACGTCAACCAGGCGAACGGGCAGTCGAACAATGCGTATATCGCTCCGGCCTCGACGCCGGGGCAGTTTGGACAGTTGCTGTGGCTGCATGATCCAAGCAACTTCAACACGGACTTGTCATTGACGAAGCGTATCCCGATCAAGGGACCGGTCAATCTGAAGCTGCAAGGTGTGTTTCTTAATGCGTTCAATCATGTGGCGTGGTACGGAATGGACACAGGTGTGCAGGATGGAACGTTCGGCACAACGTCCACCACATCGGGACCAAGGCAGATTGAACTGCGGGGAAACATCCAGTTCTAACCGCAAAGCTGCTTAACGAAAGCAAGTCGCCTGCTGCAACGGCGGCTAGCTTCGTTGCGGGCTAGTTACGCCAAGGTCGCGATGACGAAGAAGGAGCGGTTGCTGCTGGCGGCACCATGAGCGCGTCGTGTTGCGGGCCTTCGAAGTTCACACGGACCCCGCCATTGACGTCGGTGGTCTGAAGTCGAGACGATCCATGCTGAGAGGCCTCGGTGGCGCTAGGGTGGATCGGGTGATCGCCGTAGAACTTCCATGAGGATTGGAAGTCAGGAGTGAGCTTCATGTGTTCCATGTCGGCACGAAGAAGCTCGATGGGCATGGGACCTTCGTGGAGGATGGTGTCGTGAAATTGTCGGTCGGTCATCTTGTGCGACTCGACTAACTCACGGTGAAGCTCGCGGAACTGCAGAGCGCCCATGAGGTAGGCGCATTGGTAGAGTGGACCGACAGAACCATCGAATGAGCGGCGGACTTCGGCGAGATCATTTTCGGAGTCGAATCCTACGTTGTCGATGAGGTACTGAACGGCCTGCTGCGGCGTCCACTTACCGAGGTGGAAGTTCATGGTGAAGATGACGCGGGCGGAGCGATGCATTCGCCAGACGAGGGCGCCGACACGCTCTTCTGGAGTGGCGTCGAAGCCCTTGGTGTAATACAGCATCTCCCACCAGAAGGCATTGCCCTCCCCCCAGAAAGGTGTGTCAAACCGCCGCCGGTAAGGGCGATAACGGGCGTTCATATAGAACTGCAGAAAGTGTCCGGGGATCATTTCGTGAAACGCGGTATCGCGGGCGAAAGGAATGTTGTTGCCGCGCATGCTCATCTCACGCTGGTCGTAGGTCATGCTGTCAGTCGGATACGAGACGCTGATCTCGTCGCCGCCGGTAAAGAAGGGGTTCACGAGCTGGCGTTCGGGAGTCATCATCATCATGGTCCAGGACTCGTCAGCGAGCGGTGGAACGGTGACGAGGTCATTCTTCTCGGCGAAATCTGCGCCTTCGAGGACGAGCTTGCGAATCAGTTCGGGCTGCTCGCCGGGAGCAACATGCATGCTCTTCACTTTTTCGACGGCAGCGTGCCAATCGTCGCCGTAGCCCATCTCGCGCGAGACCTTGAGCATTTCCTTCATGGACCAGTCGTACTCGGTCTGGGCGATGGCGACAAGCTCTTCCGGTGTGTAGGGAATCAGATTATCGGAGAGCTCGTCGAGCAGGGCCTGGCGGCCGACGGGATCGCCGATAATAGTGGTCTTGTCGTCGGCCTTGATGCCGATGAGTTTCTCGTTGAGGAAGTCGCTGTAGTCGTCCAGCGCCTTGCTGGCGTTCTTGTATGGGAGCGCGTCCCACCAGGTGAAGCTGGGATCGTAGCCGTTGTACTGGCCGAACCACTCGTGTAGAGCCCGATTAAGCTGATGAGTGGCTTGAACTGCGCGGTTGGCGACGACGGGATCGATCCTGGGATGAGCGGGATTCGCGGGGTCCAACAGTTTGCGTGTAGCGTCGAGCTGCTTCACAAGCGCGTTGAGGAGTTCGGCATCGTGCTCGGCGTCTGGGCGCTGCATGAGGCGCTGCTTGTCGAGGATGTCTTCAAGGTTGGCGGCGAAAGGAATGAGCGGCTTCATCTCTTCGCGGCGACGCTGTTCGATGGCGGCCTGGTGCAGGTTGGAGTGGAGCTGAGTCTTGAGGAGGAGATAGTCGATCTTGTCTTCCTGCGAGAGGGAGTTGAAGTCGAGGGAGGCAAGGGTTGCGAGCTCGTCGTGGTAGAAGCGATCGAAGCGCGTGTTGTGGGACGCGGACAGGCGAACGGGATATGCGCGCTCGAGAGATTGTTCGTCGGCGCTGAAGATCTCGATAAGCGAAGACAGGGTTTGGGGATTCGGTGCGGCATCTTTTGCGGCGGCATGGCAGAGGAGGCTGGGGCCGACGGTTAGGAACAACAATAGGTGGCCGGCACGACCCGACTTCCGCATAGTGGCCTCCTTACATATTCGTAGACGGTGGAGCGAGGCCGGGGAACAAGGGCTATCGCAACAGATACGGACGTAATGCTATATCGTACGAATAAGCAATTGTATACAAACTCGTATGTCTGCCTCCATCAACGGCTCTCACGCCTGGAGTTCTTGCACTATGAAGATGCTTTTCGTTGGTCTGCTTGTAGATGGCTTGGTGTTAATGCTTTCGTGTTCGTCGATGGATGCGCAAGGGACCTTCGCGGACTATCAGCGTGCACATGATTTGGGCGCGAAATCGTTTGAGCTGGTGACAAATATGCCCGGTCCGGCGCACTGGATCGGCGACGAGCATCGGTTTTGGTATGCGCGGTCGGTAAAGGGCGGCAACGAGTTTGTGCTGGTCGATGCTGACGCGAGGACGAAGAAGCCGGCGTTCGACCAGGTGAAGCTGGCAGCGGCAGTCTCTGCGGTAACGGGCCGTCCCTATACAGCACTCACGCTGCCGTTTGCGCCAGTGAGATCGCGTGCCGGAGGACGACCTCAGGTAGAAGCGCGCGGGAAGAGTTCGCCGCTGAAGTTCAAGGATAACGAGCAGACGATCGAGTTCGGGTTGCAGGGTTCGCTGTTTACATGCAAACTCGCGGATTCCAGCTGCGCGAAGGGTGGGCCAATCCCAAAAGGCGATCATTGGGATCGCGAGTATGAGCCGGAGGACAAGGAGCTAAGCCCCGAGGCTGCGACCGAGACGGGTGGGGATCCTGTAAATGGGCTTGCGTACCGGCGGCTGTCCCCGGAAGCAGAGAGCGAGGACGCGGGAGAAGAAGGTCGACGGCAGCGGCCTTGCGCGAAGACGCCGGAGATGCCGAATGATGGCGTTGAAGAGCATTCGGACGATCATCCCGGCGTGGGGTCGAAAATCCTAGGGCAGGTGCCGCAGGGGAGGCATGAGACGTGCGCAAGTTTCGATGGACAGAATGAAGCGTTCATTCAGAACTTCAACGTGTTTGTGAAGCCGAAGGGGGACGCAAAGGCATATCCGATCAGCTTTGATGGTACAGAGAATGACGGGTACACGTTCGAGACGCTTGCGTGGTCACCGGACTCGAAGAAACTGGTGGCCTATCACGTGCGACCAGGATTCGATCGCTTGGTGACGTATATCGAGTCGTCTCCAGCAGATCAAATTCAACCCAAGACGACGACCGTGCATTATGCAAAGCCGGGCGATCCGGTGGATGTGGCGTCGCCGGTGCTGTTCGACGTGGCAACGAAGAAGGCGGTGCTGATCGATAACGCTCTGTTTGCGAATCCGTTTGATTTGACGAAGCCGGTTTGGTGGAGGGATAGTCGCGGGTTTACGTTCGAGTACAACCAGCGCGGTCATCAGGCGTACACGGTGGTCGAGGTCAATGCGCAGACGGGCGCTGCGCGACCGTTGATCGCGGAGACAACAAAAACATTTTTCTATTACAGCGACTTGGGGCCGGGGTTCTCGGCAGGGCGCAAGTATCGGCATGATGTTGATGACGGGAAAGAAATCGTGTGGGCGTCCGAGCGGGATGGATGGGAGCATTTGTATCTGTACGACGGAGCGACGGGGCAGATGAAGAACCAGATCACCAAGGGTGCCTGGCTGGTTCGCGCCGTCGATTACGTCGATGACAAGAAGCGGCAGATCTGGTTCGAGGCGGGTGGAAGTATTGAGGCGCAGGATCCGTACTTTACGCAGTATTACCGCATCAATTTTGATGGATCGGGATTAACCAGGCTGACCGATGCCGATGGAACGCACACGGCAAGTTTCTCGAAGGACCGCACGTTCTACGTCGATACATGGCAGAGAGTTGATCTTGCGCCCGTGGCGGTTTTGAAGGAGACGGCAGATCAGAAGGTAGTGCTGGAACTGGAGAGAACTGACACGACCAGGCTGCGGGCGGCAGGGTATCGTGCGCCCGAAGTATTTGTAGCGAAAGGACGCGATGGGAAGACGGACATCTGGGGAACGATCACGCGGCCGATGCATTTGGATCCGAAGAAGAAATATCCAGTGATTGAGAACATCTACGCGGGGCCGCAAGGATCGTTTGTGCCGAAGACGTTCAGCGCGGTGGCGCCGGATCAGGCTCTGGCGGAGTTGGGCTTCATCGTGGTTCACATTGATGGAATGGGGACGAGCAACCGGTCGAAGGCCTTCCACGATGTGGCGTTCAAGGACCTGGCGGATGCCGGGTTTCCCGACCGGATATTGTGGCACAAGGCAGTAGCGGCAAAGTATCCCTACTATGACATCTCGCGGATGGGGATTTTTGGAACCTCAGCGGGCGGCCAGAGTGCTATGGGAGCAATGCTGTTCCATCCGGAGTTCTACAAAGTCGCCGTGACGAACAGCGGATGCCATGACAACCGGATGGACAAGATGTGGTGGAACGAGCAGTGGATGAGCTGGCCAATCGGACCGCAGTATGCCGCTTCGTCGAACGTCGACAATGCGTACAAGCTGCAGGGCAAGGTGCTGCTGGTAGTCGGCGAGATGGATACGAACGTCGATCCGGCATCGTCCCTGCAGGTTGTGAACGCGCTGGTAAAAGCCCACAAGCATTTCGACATGCTTTATATCCCGGGACAGAACCATGGCGTCGGAAGCCTGGCGGACCAGCACTACCGAGATGATTATTTTGTACGAAACCTGTCGAGCACCGAGCCGCCGGATTGGAACAGGGTGTCGTTGAAGCCGGACGAGGAGACCAAGAAAAACTAAACGCCGTCGCGTTGTTGAAGCTCGCGAACGTTACCAGCTGCCGCGTTCGCCAAAGATCTGGATGACATGGGAGAGGCGTTCGGCACCCTTTTCCCAATTTCTCTGGAGGCCCAATTCGACGCGGTCGGGATCACCCGCAAGGATCGCGCGGATGACTTCGTCGTGTTCGGCGACAGAGATGTGGAGGTCCTTGATGATGGAGCTGGCGTACAGGCGCCAGTAGCGTTCCGTCTGGGGCTCGATGGCTTTGTGCAGGGTTGTCATGCGGGCACCGGCGCCGTACTTGATGATGAGGCGATGGAAGGAGCGGTCGTTCTCGAATATTTCGCCAGGATTGCCGTCGCGATCCTTCGAGATAATCTCGAGGCGCTCATTCAAGGTTTGAAGCTGCGCGGCGATGTCTTTGCGCTCCGAGGTCGGCAGGGCCGCGATGCCGCGACCGGCCATGCCCTCAAGCCGGCCGATGATGAGATACAGTTCATTGGAGTCTTCCTGGGTCAGTGGAGCGACGATCATGCGCGACTTCTTGGCGTTGCGATGCTCGAGGATGTACCCTTCGCGCTGGAGCCAATGGATGGCGCCCCGGACCGGGGTGCGGCTCATGTTCAGGCGCTCGGCGAGCTCGGCCTCCAGGATCCAGGTGCCGGGGGAAAGTTTGCCGTGGACGATAAGTTCGCGGATTTCGCGGAATGCCGTTAGAAGGCTGGTGCCATGTTCAGCTTTTGCTTTCGGAGTAGCAGCGGCCGCTGCGGCACGCTTCTTCATGGTGGTTTCAGACGTAACTTGCAAGATGATTTGCTCCAACCTTAATGTATCGCTTTTGAACAAAACATCTTCGTTTCTGATCGCTCTGGAATGTATCCAAAATCGTCGACAACGCGGTATTATCACTCATGCCTTTGCCTGTTTTAGTGATTGACTCGCACACACAGGGCGAGCCGACGCGAATAGTTGTGTCGGGCGGGCCGGATCTGGGCAACGGATCGATAGAAGAGCGGCTGCAACGCTTCAGCGCGGAGTACGATCACTTCCGGTCGGCGGTCGTGTGTGAGCCAAGAGGTTCGGAGGTTGTGGTCGGAGCGCTGCTGCTTGAGCCGGTACAGCCTGCTTCGTCGGCGGCAGTGATCTTTTTCAACGATGTTGGGTATCTCGGCATGTGCGGGCACGGGACGATCGGTGTCCTGACGACGTTGGCTTACCTGGGCAAAGTGAAGACCGGGCCGCACACGATCGAAACCCCAGTGGGCAATGTGCAGGCGACACTGCACGAAGATAAGACTGTGACGGTGGAAAATGTGGCGAGCTACCGGTATCGGTCGGCAGTCACTGTCGAGGTTGCGAGATATGGAAGCTATACCGGGGATATCGCCTGGGGTGGCAACTGGTTTTTCCTGATTGCAAATCCGCCGTGCCCGCTAACGTTGGACAATCGGCTGGAATTGATCGCGACCGCGACGGCGATTCGCACGGCGTTGCAAGAAAAGGAGATCACAGGCGCGGACGGAGCGCTGATCGATCATATTGAATTCTTTTCTGCGCCGCATGACGCAAGGAATTCCTCGCGGAACTTTGTCTTGTGCCCGGGAGCTTCATTTGACCGTTCCCCATGCGGGACAGGAACGAGCGCGAAGATGGCGTGTCTCTATCACGAGGGCACGCTGTCGCCGGGCACCGTCTGGCGACAAGAAGGCATCCTCGGGACAGTCTTTGAGGGATCGATTAGGGAAGGTCAGGATGGCGAAGTGAACCCGAGCATTCGCGGCCGCGCGTGGGTGACAGGTGAGAGCAAGCTGCTGTTCGCCGAGGACGATCCATTTGCAGCGGGGATAAAGTTCTGAGGTGAAGTTGTTTGACGTTCTTGTCGTAGGTGGAGGCATCGTCGGCAGCGCCGTGGCGCGCGAGTGCGCGCTAGAGGGCTGGCGTGTTGGCGTGGTGGGCGGCGGCAATCTCAGCGGTAGCGCTACCGCCGCGGGGATGGGACACCTGGTTGTGATGGATGATTCGCCCGCACAGTTGGCGCTCACGGCATACTCCCGATCGTTGTGGCGAGGGATGGCGCAACGGCTGCCGAAGACCGCGGAGTATGACGGGTGCGGAACGATATGGGTAGCAGCGGACGAGGAAGAGCTGATCGAGGCTCGGGCAAAGTGCGCGGTGTATGAGGGGATGGGCATTGAGGCGCGCATGTTGTCGAGTGCAGAGCTGTCCGAGGCTGAGCCACATTTGCGCAAGAGGCTGGCAGGCGGGTTGATCGTGCCGGAGGATGGGGTTATTTATCCGCCAGCGGCCGCGCAGTATTTTCTGGGTGAGGCGAAGCGGCTCGGGGCAGAGGTCGTGGGACTGCGGGCAGTGAGCGCGGCGCACGGGGAAGTTCGGCTGGCGGATGGTAGTGTGCTTACGGCAGAACGCATTGTGCTGGCTGTGGGAACAGATTGCACGCTGCTGCCCTCACTTCCCATCCAAGGGCGCAAAGGGCATCTCGTGATTACGGACCGGTATCCGGGAGTAGTGCGGCACCAACTGGTGGAGCTTGGATATCTGAAGAGCGCGCATAAGCTCACGGAAGACTCGGTAGCATTCAATGTGCAGCCTCGGCCGACGGGGCAGCTGATGATTGGGTCTTCGCGGCAATACGGTGGAACCTCAGCGGAGATAGAGCCGGCGATGCTGCGCAGGATGCTGGACCGGACGATGGAGTATATGCCGGGACTGGGACAGCTTTCAGGACTGAGAGCGTGGACGGGATTTCGCGCCGCCACTCCGGATAAGTTGCCGCTTATAGGGCAGGCGGCGGGGTTGTCGGAGGATGAAAGCCTTTGGTTGGCGGTGGGATTTGAGGGGCTGGGCATAACGAATGCACCGGGTGCGGCGCGTCTGCTCGTAGACGGGATGAAGGGGCGAACGGGTGCGATTGATGCAACGCCATATCTTGCTGCGCGGATGTGCCGGCAGGTCGGGGTGGTGTATGCCTGAACGGGTGTCAGTGGAGATCAACGGCAGAACAATTGAGGTTGCGGGTGGGACATCGGTCGCGGCGGCGATGCTGATGGCGGGGGAAGCGTCACGACTTTCTGTGAGCGGCGAGCCGCGGGCAGCACTGTGTGGAATGAGCATTTGCTTTGAATGCCGCGCCGTCGTGAATGGGAGACCGCATCAGCGGACGTGCCAGCTGCCGTGCGAAGACGGCATGACGGTGGAGACGGATCGATGAGCGCTGCGATCAGAACCGAGGTGCTGGTGGTGGGTGCCGGGCCTGCTGGGATTGCAGCGGCGACGGCTGCCGCGGAGGGTGATTGCAAGGTGATCGTGCTCGACGATAATCGCAAGGCGGGCGGGCAGATCTGGCGGGAGGGGTCGGTTGCAGTCCAGGAGCAGGAGAAAGATTCGAAGAAGAGGCGAGCGCTTGAGAGACTGCAGCGGTCGGGTGCGGAACTAAGGACCCGACGGACCGTATTCGCTGCGACTGCGGGGTTCGTGGACGCGCTACAGGAGACCGTGGCGGGGAGTGTCACAGAGCGCATCGAGTTTGAGCAACTCATCCTGGCGACAGGGGCGCGCGAGCGGTGGCTCCCGTTTCCGGGGTGGACGTTGCCGGGAGTCTTCGGTGCGGGCGGCCTGCAAGCCCTGGTGCGCTCGGGATTTCCGGTGAAGGGCAAGCGCGTGGTGGTCGCGGGGACGGGACCCCTCTTGTTGGCGGTGGCTGCACATCTCGCAAGTGATGGCGCGTTTGTGAGCGCCATCGTGGAGCAGGCACCGCTAGGCAAGCTCATGAAATTTGCGGTCTCGCTATGGCGGCAGCCCGGCAAGTGGATCCAAGGGGCTCGATATCGCGCGAGCGTGGGAAAGACGGCGTACCGGACGGGATGTTGGGTGGTGGAGGCGATTGCCGCAGACCATGGCCAGGAACTGCGTGCGGTGCGGCTGACCGATGGGAAGCGGACGTGGACGGAGGCTTGCGATCTGCTGGCATGCGGTTACCACCTGGTGCCGAACACGGAGATCGCTGAGCTGCTGGGGTGCACCTTCGAGGGCGATGCGGTGCGAGTGGATGCGGACCAGAGAACGTCGATAGCCCATGTCTTTTGCGTGGGCGAGCCGACTGGAATTGCGGGCATAGATGCGGCGTTGGCGGAGGGAGAAGTCGCAGGCCTGGCGTGCGCGGGAAAGAGTAGGGATTCGCTGAGCGCACGTGTCATCACGGAGCGCGCATTTGGTAACCGGTTGCAGCGGACGTTTGCGTTGCGCGGAGAGCTGCGGTCGCTGGCGAAGGCAGACACGATTGTGTGTCGCTGCGAGGACGTAAGGTTTGCCGATGTGCGGGGGCATGCTGGTTGGTCGGACATCAAGCTACAGACGCGGTGCGGGATGGGGCCGTGCCAGGGGCGCGTGTGTGGTCCGGCAATCGATTTTGTTCTGGGATGTAAGCCCGCGTCGGTACGGCAGCCGTTGTATCCGGTACCGCTGCAGGCGCTATGCTCATCGCTTACCGAGATGAACGAGATTTAGAACAGCAAGGAGAACGAATGAACTGGACCGGCGTAATGCCTGCAATGACGACACCCTTCACCCCGGACATGAAGGTCGACCTCGAGTTCTTAGCCCAGCATGCGGCATGGCAACTGGGAAATGGTTGTGTAGGGCTGATCATGCTGGGATCGCTGGGTGAAGGCGCGACGCTCGAACACGATGAAAAGATTGCGATCCTGAAGACGGCCGTGCGCGTGGCAGGAAAGCTGCCGGTCGTAGCATCGATCTCTGCGCTTTCGACTGCAGCAGCGGTGAAGCTCGCTAAGGAGGCGGAAGATCTGGGATGTTCTGGCTTGATGGTGCTGCCGCCTTATGTGTACACATCGGACTGGCACGAGATGAAGGCGCATGTGGAGGCGATCTTTGGTGCGACGAAGCTCGAGTGCATGCTGTACAACAACCCGGTGGCGTACAAGACGGACTTCCTGCCGCAGCACATTGCGGAGCTTGCGGAGGTGCATACGAATCTGAAGGCAGTGAAGGAATCGAGCACGGATGTTCGGCGCGTTGCCGCGATACGAGCGCTTCTCGGCGAGAAGCTAAGTATCTTCGTCGGCGTTGATGATGTGATCGTCGAGGCGCTGGGCGTCGGCGCGGTGGGATGGGTTGCTGGATTGGTGAACGCGTACCCTGCGGAATCGGTGGAGCTATTTGAGTTGGCGAAGGCCGGCAGGCAGGAAGAAGCGTTCGAGCTCTATCGCTGGTTCCTTCCGCTGCTGCGACTGGATACGGTGCCGAAGTTTGTGCAGCTGATCAAGTGGGTGCAGGAGCAAGCGGGCGTTGGTTCTGCTCGTGTGAGGGCACCACGGTTGGAGTTGCAGGGCAAGGATCTTGCCGAAGCGAAAGCTGTGTTCGAGAAGGCGAAGGCTACGCGCGCAAACAGCGGCGAGCGGCCGATCTCGGAATTCGTTGGCGCTTAGAGAAAGAAAAGAAGGCCCGCGCGATCGATTGCGGCCTCTGAAGTTTGTTGTGGAGAACAACGTCAAGCTCGGCATCAGCCGTTACGGGGTGCGCTGGGTATCATGCTTGAGCGCGGTCCACTCTGTGACGGGTGGACCGCTTCGCGCAAACGCCACTGAATGGGTATGGGGGCTTGAAGTTGCGAAATCCAACGTTTCTGGAATTGCAGCAGAATGGCGACGCCTTGACTCCTAATCTATTCAGCGCGCCTGCATGCAGCGTCACTACGAAGGCAGGAGATTCACTATGTGCATTACCGGCAAGCAGTACATTGGCGCAACACAACATTTCGGCTTAGGGGGCCAAACGTACGCTGTGAATCCGGCGACCGGTGAAGCCATGGAGCCAGCGTTTGGTGGTGGCACGGCGGCCGACGTCGATGCCGCCTGCTCTCTTGCGGCCGCTGCGTTCAATTCCTACCGTGCGACCTCCCTGGAACAGCGCGCACTTTTCCTCGAAGAGATCGCCGAAGGCGTGCTCGCGCTCGGCGACACCCTGATTGAGCGGGTCATGGCAGAGTCGGGTCTGCTTCGCGGACGCGTGGAAAGCGAACGCGGTCGCACTGTGGGGCAGCTGCGTCTGTTCGCATCGCTGCTGCGTGCCGGCAGGTTTCTCGGGGCAACCTTCGATACACCGCTGCCCGACCGCCTACCCTTGTCGCGACCGGACCTGCGCACACAAAAGATTGGGTTGGGGCCTGTTGCGGTCTTCGGTGCCAGCAACTTTCCGCTTGCCTTCTCTGTTGCAGGCGGTGACACAGCGGCAGCGCTAGCGGCCGCATGCCCCGTTGTTGCGAAGGCGCACCCTTCTCATCTCGGCACATCTGAGTTGGTCGCCGGCGTGATTCAAAGAGCAATCGCGAGCGCCGGCCTGCCTGAAGGCGTCTTCTCGTTGCTGATCGACGACGCTGCAAACAGCGTCAGCACCGCGCTCGTACAGCATCCCGCCATTCAAGCGGTCGCGTTCACCGGCTCGCGGCGCATTGGTCTTCTGCTGGTGAGTTTAGCCAGCCAACGTACCGTGCCCATCCCGGTATTCGCGGAAATGAGCGGTATCAATCCAGTGTTCGTGTTGCCGGCAGCGCTGGAAGCAAGCTGTCAGAGAATCGCGCAGGGCCTTATCGACTCAGCCACAGTTGGCGCGGGCCAACTGTGCACCAAGCCAGGAATTGCTGTGGGCATCGCGGGCAAGTCCTTCGAGAATTTCCGCGCCGCGGCCAAGGCTGCACTCGAGGTCAAGGAGTCTGCGACCATGCTGTCGTCTGATATCCAACGCGCGTATGCTCAAGGCATCGATCATTGGAAGTGTGACTCTGGCGTCGACCAAATTGCGATGGCGGGCACGGAACCGAGCTCCAGCTGTGCAGGCCGGCCAGCTCTCTTTGCGACGACCGCAGCGCATTTCTTGGTAACGCCGCATCTACTGGAAGAGGTCTTCGGTCCGACGACGTTGCTGATTGAGTGCAGCGATGAGAAGGAACTCATCGGTATCGCAAACCACCTTGATGGCCAGCTCACCGCAACGCTCCAGATGGAGACGGCCGATATAGGCCTCGCACGCACCCTTCTCCCCATTCTTGAGCAGAAGGCGGGGCGCATTCTAGTCAACGGCTTTCCAACCGGAGTCGAGGTCGGCTACGCCATGGTGCATGGTGGACCTTTTCCGGCCACCTCGGACAGCCGTGTGACGTCGGTTGGCGCCATGGCGATCGACCGTTTCCTCCGCCCTGTCTGTTACCAGAACTTCCCCTCTGAGCTCCTGCCGATGGCCTTGCAAGACGGCAATCCCTTGCGTATTCCTCGGGTTGTCGATGGCGAAATCAAGCTTCCTGAGATCTAGCTCTAAGATTCGATAACGGCTTTCCTGCGGGAGCGTGTCTGTGGTCCATGCGAAAGTACCCGAGCTGATACATCGCTAGAGTGTCACTGGGGTCGCCGGTACGTACTGTCTTGGGCCGTGCCGACGCTGACCTGGGCAACAATCAAAACGCAGTGAAGGAATCGTGAAAGGCTCTTCCAACTTTAGTTCCCAAACTGCGCAGTTTTGTACATGTTGCAGGCGCTGCTCCAATACAGAGCTTTCCAGCATGGCTTCCCATAGCTTTGGAGAAAGTGTGCGGTCGCGGATCGCTTGTTCTGATTTGCGACTCCTTCGACATCGCCTGTTCTTTCGCATCGAACGATACAAAGATGTAGAAGGGGTCACGCCAATGCCACCACCTAAGAAGGCTGCTAAGAAAACCGCAAAGAAGGCTGCAAAGAAAACTGCGGGTCATCATCACGACAAGCATCAAGAAGCGAACGATATGCGTCGGGCTTACGAACATCTGGGTTGACTGGAGATCCTTCAGAAATCCCTCAAGTCGTCGGGGGCGAAAACGGTGGTCGAGCTAACCAAGTTGGCGCAAGGCGCGATCAGTGGTGGTCACAACAAAGAGGCGGCGGATTTGTTGCGCGCTTCAGAGCATCTTGGCTTCGCGCTGCTTGGAGGCAACGATCGGTTTGGCGGCAATGTTTCCCCTCAGCTGGAACGGTCCATCGCGGAGCATTTTGATGAGCTGATGCATAGGGCGGAGAAGCATTGGAAGGAGGGAAAGCGATCCAGCATTCTGCGCGAGATTTATGCAAGCTCTTGTGAGAGTGCTTCCAGAGCATTCAGGGCACGTGCATATCACCAGGCGCTTGAGTTCGCCCGCGCTTCAGAAGCTCTAGCTCACGTGAAGCTGCACGGGCCTCTCGAGCTTGGAAGCGGGCATAAAACCCTGCGGCTCGAAAGCGAGTAGGCCACGATGGCCGACACGATAAGACTCGCTACTGAAAACAAGCCGAGTATCCATGCGTTAGAGGCGACAAACTTTTTCCTGGCAGATGTGCAGACTGGCCTTGGACCTTTTCTTGCGGCATATCTGGCAGGATCCGGATGGGAGCCTGGGCGGGTCGGAATAGCACTGACTATTGGCGGCGTCATTACGGTCGCCTTACAGGCTCCTGCCGGCGCTATCGTCGATCAAGTCAGGTCGAAGAAGTTGATTCTCATCTTTGCGTCAGCGGTGCTGGCGTTAGGTGCAGTCTTGCTCAGCGTCACGGCTGCACCCTGGGCTGTATACACATCTCAGCTGCTTATTGGTGGAGCGGGACCGTTCTTGGGACCCACACTCGCGGCGGTGACAATGGGGATTGTCGGCGTAACGTTTTTCGACCGCCAGTTCGGGAAGAACCAGTCCTTCAATTCAGCCGGCAATGTAGCTTGCGCGCTTCTGATCGCAGGCCTCAGTCATCTGTTCGGGAACCGCGCTATTTTTATCACTGCGGCAATCCTCACAATCCCAACAGTGCTGGCGATTCGTGCGATCAGGAGCAAAGACATTGACTATGACCTTGCGCGCGGCGGCGCGAAGCAGGTGCACGGCAAAGAGGTCTCTGCAAGGGCCTCGGTGATGAAGACCCTCTTTCGAGATCCGGTCCTCCTTATTTTTCTCGGTTGCGCTTTTTTGTTTCACTTTGCGAATGCGGCCATGCTGCCGCAACTCGGCGAGATGCTGTCGCATGGCGTGCGGGCGAGTGCTGCTCCGTTCATGTCCGCCTGCATCATCGTGACGCAGGTAGTCATCATGTGCTTTGCTCCGGCTATTGGACGGTTTGCCAATTTGCATGGACGAAAGCCATTATTGATGATCGGCTTTGGCGTTCTTCCCATCCGTGCGCTCCTCTACACGCTGACGGACAACAGAGAAAGTCTGATCGCGATTCAACTTTTGGATGGCGTTGCAAACGCAATTTTTGGTGTCGTTTCGATCCTTGTCGTTGCAGACCGAACCCGGGCGACTGGCCGCTTCAACCTGGTTCAAGGCAGTCTTGCAACTGCGGTCGGACTTGGCGCCGCTCTCAGCACAACCTTTGGCGGCAAGCTAATCCAACATTTCAGCTATCGCATTTCCTTCCTCTCCTTGGGAGCCATCGCAGCGCTAGCTTTTCTACTCTTATGGAGCGCGATTCCCGAAACGCTCTCGCGGCGCAGGGATGACGATACCGACACTCCATTCCAAGAGACCCCGCAGGAGCTTCCAGCATGAACACTCTCGTACCAAAACGTCCTTTCCGACCTCATGCACCCGATGCTGCAGGTGTCCTCAGTTGGGTGCACCTCGGCGATTTACACATGACCAGGGCCGGCGAACAGAATCATCGCGACCTGGCGGAAATTATCGATGAACTCAATCGTTCGTTTGCTGGTTCCGTGAGCTTTGCCTACCTGCCTGGAGATGTAGCCGACGACGGCAGCCTCTCTGCGTACACTGTTGTCCGTTCAGAGCTGGACCGCCTCAACGTACCGTGGTGTGCCATCATCGGCGACCATGATGTTCATGAGCAAAGCTTCGCAAACTTCCTCCAAGGGATGTCGGAAGACACGCGCTATGCCTTCACGATAGGCGATGTGCGCTTCATCGCCATGAATGCGTTCGATGTGCCGCATCCAGCATCATTCACAATCAGCTCAGATCAGTTGGAGTGGGTCAGGCGCGAGTTGCGGGCAGCAACCGATGCGGGACAGACAAAGGTGCTTCTGCTGCACTGCTATCCCAGCGATCTTAAAGTTGGCGGCACGGAGCTTATAAAGATCCTGCGAGAAGGCAATGTGCGCCTCGTTGACATGGGACACACCCACTATAACGAGATCGCAAATGATGGTCGGACCCTTTATTCCGCCACACGGTCCACAGGACAGATCGAAGAGGGACCGGTCGGCTACTCCGTGACGAACATCGATGGAGGTGTTGTCAGTTGGCGCTTCGTGGAACTGGGGAAGCTTCCCGTCGTGGTGATCACCTCACCGAGTGATGAGCGTTTGCTAGCCGCATCGAGCGAGATCGCTCACGGGACGTTGAACGTTCGTGCGAAGTTCTGGGGCCAGGTGGAGGCAGTTGAAGCGACTGCCCATCTGAACGAAGAGTCGTTTTCCATGCAGCGCGTGAATGACAGTGCAGTGTGGGAGGCGAGTATCACGGCACCTGCTGAGGGCATCCATCCCCTGCGAGTGTCCTTCAAAGATCGTAGCGGAAAGGTTGCGACAGACGAGATCCGTATTGTGGTCGGAACACGTGTGAACCGGGATCTGATGGAACGTGATCAAGACAATGCGCTGGAGGCATGGCCCGAACACGGTCTGCTCGGAACGCAGCTCGGCCCAAACAAGTATGGGAAGAAGTGGTGATGATCTCGGCCGAAATTGCGCGCATCGTCCTGCCACTTATTGTTGCTGTCAGCATCGCGCTCATGCTCGCCCGGCCCCGTGGCATCCCTGAAGTCTGGTGGATATCCGGCGGAGCACTCCTGCTTATTCTTTTGCGACTCGTGCCGATCAAGCTGGCGGCAAAAGCCGTCGCGAAAGGGAGTGATGTCTACCTCTTTCTCATTGGCATGATGCTCCTCAGCGAGCTGGCGCGGGAGCAAGGTGTCTTTGATTGGGTAGCTTCAGTAGCGGTGAAGGGAGCCCACGGCAGTTGCTCACGTCTGTTCCTGCTGGTCTACAGCGTGGGAACGCTGGTGACCGTATTTATGTCGAATGATGCCACCGCCGTTGTGTTGACACCCGCGATTCTGACGGCTGTGCGTAAAGCAAAGGTTTCGCCGCTTCCGTATCTCTTCGTCTGCGCGCTGATTGCTAACGCCGCGAGCTTCGTCTTACCTATCTCGAATCCGGCAAATCTGGTGGTGTTCCATACAGGAATGCCCCCGCTGGGAGCATGGCTGGCGGACTTCGATGTCCCTTCCATTCTTTCAATTCTTACGACGTTTTGTGTCATGCGGTTCCTTTTTCGCGACGATCTTCGCGGCGACATTGACTGTAAAGTCGAGGATGCGGAACTGAGCACAAATGGCAAACTCGTGCTTGCAGGGCTCGCGCTGATGATCGCCGTGCTTATGACGGCTTCCGCGTTGAAGAAAGATCTGGGGCTGCCGACCTGCCTCGCTGCGATTGTCATCACCGCCGTTGTCTCAATCAAGGCGAGGAGCAACCCGACAAACCTTGCCCGGGAGATCAGTTGGGCAACACTGCTGCTGGTCGCGGGCTTGTTTGTTATGGTCGATGCGGTGGAAAGTCAGGGAGCTTTGAACCTCACAAAGCAGTGGCTCGCTTGGGCATCAAGTCTCGGTCAAAATGTAGGCGCACTGATTGTAGGCTTCGTTGTTGGTGTAGCGAACAACCTTGTGAACAACCTGCCCCTTGGTCTGATAGCGGGTGGCACCATCGAGACCGCTCACACAAAAGGGTTGATAGCCAATGCGATTTTGATCGGCGTAGATCTTGGACCGAATCTCTCTGTGACCGGATCGCTGGCAACGATTCTTTGGCTGCTCGCCCTTCGCAAAGATTCCGGTGGTGACTCGAACAGCCAGAAAGTCGACGTTAGTTTTTGGAAGTTCCTAAGAGTTGGCGCGGTCGCAATGCCGACCGCGCTTGTGGCTGCGCTCGGCGGCGCGATATTAATGAATGCGCTGCTAGGGCGCCCTTAGACACAGGAGAAACGTATGAACGCGAATGCAGGATGGATTTTCCCTTTTATCGTTCTTGGCGGAGTGCTTCAAAGTTGCGGAGCGGCTATGAATGGCCAGCTAAACAAGCATGTCGTCAATCCCTGGCTGGCCTCAGCCGTCTCTTTTGCTCTTACCACCTTCTTCTTCGCCGGGGCATCGCTTATTCATCCGCACCCCCTTCCCACGCAGAAAGACTTAGCGGAATTGCCCTGGTGGGCCGTGGTCGGCGGCTTGGTAGGAGCGGTGCAGGTTTACGCCGGCCTTACGCTGGTGAATAAGGTGGGAGCCGGCCCATTTGTGGGCTTCACCGTTACGGCAGCCCTCATCACTTCACTGCTAATCGACCACTTTGGGTGGTTCAAAATGCAGCCTCATCCGCTGAATTCTGGCCGGATCATCGGAGGTGTTCTGTTGATTGGGGGTATCAGCCTGATTTCGAAGTTCTGAGAACACCCGTGTTCAGCGGCGCGCCATAAAGACTTTCGTCTGTGCTGTGTGGTTCCCGGTTGTCTAAGGCGTCAGGTTCACCGCGTGAATGGCCGGTATCATGCTGTCCTAACTAGTCCGGTGCTTAGCCCAGCAGGTTCAATAGCGCATTGTTCTAGGAGTTCGGATTCCTAGCAACAAGGAGTTCTCCCATCACGTTCAATGACGACTCTTCGTGCACATGACGACCGGGCGCTTTGCATCATGAATGCTCGGCATTGGTTTCACGGCTGCGAAAAGCGATAGCAGGTATGACTGAGCTCACACGCGCGCACCGAAAAGCGTTCCGGCGAGAGTTGTCACTCCCATTGCTAAGAATCCCCATGATGTCATGCGAACCACGACACGCAATCGTTGTGCACCGCTCACTCTAGCCGTGATGACCGCGAAAGCAAGCAGTACGACGAACGAAGACGCCCAAATTGCGATCACTTTATGATCACGGGGTGAAATTAGAGCCGCTACTAGCGGCAGTACACCGCCGCACATAAAGCTCAACGCTGAGGACAGAGCGGCTTGAACAGGCTTAGCGTTCGTCATCTCGCTCATCCCTAGCTCATCCCGGATATGCGCACCCAAGGCGTCGTGCTCCATAAGTCCAGCAGCAACCTGCTTCGCCAGTTGTCGCTCCAGCCCGCGAGCTACATAGATGTCTGTCAGCTCGTCCAACTCACCTGACGGGTCTGTTATCAGTTCGGCTGACTCCCTGGCGACGTCGGCTTTTTCCGCGTCAGCTTGCGAAGAAACAGAGACATACTCGCCTGCTGCCATAGACATGGAACCTGCGATGAGGCCGGCCACCCCGGCGACAAGGATGCTGCGTGTGTTTCCCTGGGCCGCAGCTACGCCGAGAACGAGGCTGGCTGTTGAGAGAAGGCCGTCGTTTGCGCCTAAAACAGCTGCTCGCAGCCAGCCGCTATTGCCGATCCGGTGCTGTTCTCTATGCCTCTGCAACGATGACATCCTTTCGTTCACCATACAGTTGCCAAACTAGGACATCGTTCCAGCAAGCAACAAGACGATGAGGCAAGCACCTGAGGACAGGCAAAGAACAGGGCCGCCGGGCCGACTCGGCAAGCTGGACTCGCCATGCTTCCGAAGCTGCATTTGTGATCGGCGACTCTTCCCACGTTCACGCGTATGTCCGTGGGTTTCACGCAGCGCTCCAGGGAGCGAGCAACCACTCAATAATCAAGCTGGCACACTCGTCCGGTGCCTCCTCCGCGAGCAAATGGCCGACTCCCGCCAAGTTCACGCGCTCGCAACACACTAGATACTTTTGCAATTCCGCTGCGCTTGCGATCGGAACGACAGGGTCTTCGTCTCCCCAAATCAGAAGAGTCGGAATGGCAACTGCTTCTCTCACCATGGCTTCACGCAGCTCGTTCATGTCCCCATCCCATGTCTTAAGCATTTCAAGCACCCGACGCAGCTTGTTGCGGTTGCGCAGCACCGCCAGATGCGGACGCAAATGCCGCATCTGGATGCGGGTCTTCGAACCCGCAGCCTGGTTGTACGCGCGAAGGATCATCCAGCTTGGGGCCAGTGGAATGCTCAATGCCAGCATGCGGCCGGGCTGCCGAAGGTAGAAGTTCACGACGTGACTCCGGTACCCACCAAAGGGATGCGCAGGAGACATAAGTACTAGCCCCTTCAGAGCTGTTCTGTCCGTTGCCGCTAGACGTAAAGCTAGTGCTGCGCCGTGGGAATGCCCGATGACAACCGGTTGCACCAGGCCGACGCTTTTCATGAAGTCTTGGATCAGCGCCGCCAGGCTTGCCTGATGAACATCCAACCTGCTTGCGGTACCGGTCGGCTGCGCCGAAAGTAGGTCGATTGCCAGAATTCTCCGATTCGTGGGCAGTCCTGCAATCAGTTCGGCCAGCGTGTCCGCTGTAGCTAATAACGAATGAAGCAGCAGGATCGGGGGGAGGATATTCAGCGTGTCTTGTTTTCTGACCGCTTCCCGCTCCATGTACGTGAGGCGAATGCCGTTGACGATCACGTGCCGGCGATCCAAGCTTGTCCGCATGCCTTGTGCGATGCCGCTGGAGGCACCGAAGATGGTCTTAAGACTTCCTGCTGCGCGAGCTCGGGTGGGCTTACGCGAAGTGCTGCAAACTTTAAAGGACGATGACTATAAGTCGTCAGCCAGGAAGCACCCCAAGGAAGCTTTGGCTCAGCTCGCCGTTCTTTAGCGCTGAAGTAGCGCAACCCGCAGCCAGTCGAAGCTGCCGCCCGGATCAAGCTTGACGTTTTCGAGCCTTGCGCTGTGAACGACCTGATTGTTCGGGTAATAAAGCATGATGCCGGGCAGATCTTCCGCAAGGATTTGCTGTACCTGAACATAGTCGCGTTTGCGCTGCTGCTGATCGGTTGATGCGCTTGCACCTGCAATGAGGGAATCCACTGTTGGGTTGGAATAGCGTCCGCGATTTCCGCCTTTCGGTGGAAAGCTCGCGGTCGCGTACGCGTAGCGGAAGATGTCAGGGTCCTCGTTGGAGCCGATCCAGCGAAGCATGTACATCTGGAATGCGCCTTTGGTGATATCCGAGTAGAAGGTGCCGAATTCCGCGGAGCGAATGCTCATTTCAATGCCGGCGGCACGTAACTGCTGTTGCATCGCTTGGGCGGTCAAGCGCGTCGTTTCATCCGTGGAGGTCTTCAACGTGAACCGCAGCCGAACGCCGTCTTTGTCGGGTTTGAAGCCCGCTGTATCCAGAAGCTGAATCGCACGCGAGACATCATGCGGGTACTGCGCGAGGTTTGAGCTATCGGCGCGTGCCCAGTGTCCTGGTGGCAGCAGAGAGTCTGCAACGCGCGCCTGGCCGCGCCACAGCGCGGCGATGATGGCGGGTCGATCCATTGCGCACGCGATCGCCTGTCGCACTCGCTTGTCGCGCAA
This sequence comes from Verrucomicrobia bacterium Tous-C9LFEB, assembly GCA_903970445.1. Taxonomy (GTDB): domain Bacteria; phylum Acidobacteriota; class Terriglobia; order Terriglobales; family Acidobacteriaceae; genus Granulicella. The sequence goes on from CAJCIP010000011.1 coordinate 98,044, forward strand.
GGCGCGATCGTTGACGTTCATGTTTGCGTAAATGACCAGCGAGCCGGCATTGGACTCTGTTCGCAGGTTTGGTAGACCCTGGAGTGCGTGCACCATGTCGAGCGTGATCTCGTTGCTCTCCGCGTCGCCTGAGCCCTTCTTCATTTCAAGCGCAATCGTGATGGCATCGGGCACCACTTCAAAGCGAACACGCGGGATCGTGGGCGCGCCGTTCCAGTAGTCAGAATTGCGTTCCATCACGACATCACGGTCTTGCAATTGACTGATGAAACGGAACGGCCCAGTGCCGATGGGATGTAGACCTTCATCGCGCCCCGCACCTTTTTCTACGACGCCGAAGAGCCCATCGCTGAGATTGAAGAGGAGGCCGGCATACGGCTTGCTGGTGTGGACAGTCAGCGTGAGTGCGTCATTCACGGTCACGGCATCAACGTCGGCGAACGCACCGCCCTTTGCGGTGACCAGAGTTCCGTCGTGCATGGATCGAATGGACCAGGCCACATCTTCTGCGCTGAGGGCTTTGCCATCGTGAAATTGAACGCCGGGCCTGATATGGAACACCCAGGTGAGCGGATCAGGCCGCTCCCAGCTGGTGGCAAGCCAGGGCTGAAGGTTGAAGTGCTCATCCTTGTGCACCAGCGCGTCGTAGATCAGCGCGCCGACGCGCTCCGACTGCGCGTCGGTTCCTTGGCGTAGATCAAGGTTGTTCGGAGAGCTGGCTATCAGGAAGCGAACCGTATTCGGATCAGCAGGCTTGCAACTCGTAAGCAGCAGCAGCACGCAGCAAGCTGCACCAGGCAGGAGAACACGACGTAGAGCGTTGGCAGACCACTTCATTGGTTGCGGACGAATCCAGGCATCTGTTGCGCAACTGCGTCGAGTGCAGGGATCTCGCTGTCGGTACCAATGAGGGTCAGCTTCCAGCGTCCGTTGCTCGCGATGCAGACAAGCTGTAGCGGCTTCTTGGCATCAGGCCAATGGATGGACACGCAACGCATCCCGCCTTGATCAACCGCAGTGTCGTGAAATTCATCTAGGCTGGCTGGGCGGAATCCTGGATTGCCTTTGGCGTTCATCCATCCGCTTACGAAGTGCTGCACGTCTTCCGGATGGCGGCGCTCGTCTTCCAGGGTAAGTGTGGGTCCCATGCGACCGGCACCGGCTTTCTTCATGGTCAGCGTGGAACCCCGGCTACCGGGAAGATATTGATGCCACGGTTCAGTAAGCTGGAGGCTTTGACCTTCGAAGGTTGCGGTCTGTCCCGGTGCAAGACCGGTGATGGCAGCGTCGTCGGAGTGTGGCAGCAGGCCGGAGAGCGCGATGCCGAAAACCACGAGGACGGCGATGGCAAGCACGATCACGACCCCCCAGCCCTTTGTCATACCAGTGTCACCTTTCCGAGGACGACTGCGCGGCTTGCGCCTGTCGCGGACGGCACATTGCCCGGCAGACCGTGCCATGTGAGCCAGCCGAGGAGCGCAAACGCGGCTGCCTCTTTTGCTTCCACCGCCAGACCGGCATCTGCAGTCGTCGAGACCTTTACGCCGAGCGCTTCGAAGCCTTCTTTAAGCGCTTTCATCAGTGTCGCATTGCGGGCGCCACCACCCGCGACGAAGAGTTCTGTGGCGCGTGCCAGCGGCGCCTTTTGTCCGAGATGGGGCCAGTAGTGATGGCGGTAGGCTTCGAGAATGGTGGAAGTTGTGAATGTCATGGCTGTGGCGATAACGTCCTGCTTGCGCGCATGGTGATCCTCGCAGGCGGCGATGAACGCTGATGTAAAGGCCTCTCCAAATTCTTCTCGCCCACATGACTTGGGCGGAAGCTGTGAGAAGTAGGTTTGTGCTGAAAACGTGCTCACGACTTCGTGCAGCGACTTGCCGCGAGCTGCGATGCGCCCGCCGTTGTCGAAGCGCTTGTTGTAGAGCCGTGACATGCATGCGTCGATGACCATGTTCGCTGGACCGGTGTCGAACGCGAGCACGTCGTCGATGGAGCCTCCCGCGGGAATTGCGGAGCAATTGGCGATGCCGCCGAGATTCAGCAAAAGACGGTTTTTCGTTGGATGGCGGAACCTGCAGAAATCCAGCATCGGAACGAGCGGAGCCCCTTGCCCGCCCGCCGCCATATCAGCGGGACGGAAGTCACTGACGACTGGGACACTCAAGCGCTCGGCGATGAGAGAAGCTTCGCCGAGTTGCCATGTGCAGCGCAGGGGCTTTCCCAGGTAGGGCGAGGCTGTTGCTTGATGAAACACCGTCTGCCCGTGACACGCTACCAGCTGCGGCTTCACCTCTGCGTCCCTTGATGTTTTTTCGACGGATTCTGCGTAGAACTCGCCGAGCCTCCACGAGAGCCGAGCGAGCTCCGCCGTCGTTGTGTCTTTCGCATCCAAGCTCGCCAGCACGGCGGCTTGCAGCTTTGCAGGGTAGGGAAACGCGTGGTGGGCCAGCACCTTGATTTGTGGCGTGCCATTTATCTTTGCGGCGGGTGACACCCGGCAGATGGCGATGTCCGCACCATCCGCTGAGGTGCCGCTCATTACTCCCGCGACGATCATGGTCTTTGGCTTACCGGACATGAGTCTCATGCAACACCCGCTTTCAACTCACGCTGTAACTCTGCAATCAGCGCAAGCGCCTCGCGCGGTGTGAGGCCATCAACGTCCGTTGTTTCTATGCGGTCGACGATGCGCTGCGAGAGTGGTGTGAACATCGTCATCTGCAGCGCTGGCGCCTGCTGTGAAGAAGCTGGAACAGCCTCGCGCACCTGCTGCGTCTCAGCGCGTTCATGCACTCGCAGAACCTCGCGTGCACGCTCAATGACATGCGTCGGCAGGCCCGCGAGGCGAGCGACCTCAATGCCATAGCTCTTATTGGCAGCGCCTGATTCCACAGTGTGCAGAAAGACGATGCTTCCTCCGCTTTCGCGCACGGTGACGCGCACGTTCTTCATGCGGGTGAGTTTCTCAGATAGCAGCGTGAGTTCGTGATAATGCGTCGCGAAAAGCGTTCGAGCGCCGATGTTGCTATGCAGGTGTTCGACGGTAGCCCACGCGAGCGAAAGGCCATCGTAGGTGGCTGTTCCTCTGCCCATTTCATCCAGCAGCACAAGCGATTGCGCTGTAGCCGTGTTCAGGATGGCCGCTGTTTCCGTCATCTCCACCATGAATGTGGATCGCCCACGCGCCACGTTGTCGCTCGCGCCGATGCGGGTGTAGATGCGATCGACGAGTCCGACCTTCATGCGTTCCGCGGAGACGAAACAGCCACAGTGCGCCATGATGGTGAGCAGTGCAGCCTGGCGGAGATACGTGCTCTTGCCGCCCATGTTCGGCCCGGTGATCAGCAGCAGGGAAGGGCCCGCGCCGTCTTCTTTCGCGGCGCAGAGATGAAGTGAGTTTGGAACGAAGCGGCCTGCTCCTGTTTCTTCTAGACGGCGCTCCACGACTGGATGCCTCGCGGCGATCATCTCCAAAATGCCGCTTTCGTCGACTTCAGGACGCGTCCATCCGCGCATGGCGGCGAGATGAGCAAAGCAGGCAAGCAGATCGATTTCGGCGACGCGGCGAGCAGCCTCGCGTACACGTCCGGCGTTGGACAGAAGCTCGCGTCGAAGTTCCGCAAAAATGCGGCGCTCGATTTCTCCAGAGCGCTCCTGTGCTGTAAGGATCTTCGCTTCGAGTTCTTTCAGCTCGGGCGTCGTAAAGCGTTCTGCATTCACCAGCGTCTGCTTGCGTTCATAATCAGCGGGAACAGCCTTGGCGTTGGCCTTTGTTACCTCCAGGTAGTAGCCAAAAACACTGTTAAAGCGGACTTTCAGCGAGTTGATGCCGGTGCGCGCTCGCTCACGCTCTTCAATCGCGGCAATGTGCTGCCGGCCATTGCTGGAAAGCTCGCGAAGCTCATCCAGTTCGCGGTTCACGCCTTCGCGCACAGCTCCGCCATCAGTCATCGAGAGGGGTGGTGTGTCTACGAGCGTGTGTCCAATGGCGCTAGCCAGATCCTCAAGGCAGTCGAGTGTCTCTGTGAGTTGTGACCATCGACCATAGGGCGCGGCCGCCGCGAATTCCTTCACGGCTGTGCGAAGTTTCGGCAGGCAGTCCAGGGTTGCGCCGAGGGCGACGACCTCACGCGGTCCTGCAGAGTCCAGCGCGACGCGTCCAAGCAGACGTTCGAGGTCGAGAATGCCATCCATCGCGTTGCGCACACCTTCACGACGCCGGATGTCTGCGGCTGCTTCTCCTACTGCATCAAGTCGCGCGTTAATTTCGCTCAGCGACTGCATTGGCCGCAGCATTTGCGCGCGCAGGAGACGCTTACCCATCGGCGTGCAGCATGCATCGAGTGTGTAGAAGAGCGTGGTCTGCGGACCTTCGCCTGAAAAGAGCGGATCGACGAGTTCGAGGTTCCGCACGCTGACTGCATCCAGTTCAAGACAGTCACGCTTTTCGTAGTAGCGAAGCGTATCGAGGTGCTCCAGCGCGCCCTGCTTGGTTGCCTGAAGGTAGTGAACGATGGCTCCGGCCGCAATCGCCGCAGCGGCATGACCAGCCAGGCCCATGCCATCAAGCGAATGCACACGAAGCTGCTGACGCAGAAGCGGCACGGCGTAATCTTCGGCGAATACCCAGTCTTCCAATTCACTGCGCAAACCGGGGATGCCGGCGCCGTGTCCTTCTTCTTTGTCGGTCGATGTGCCTGCTTCACGCAGCGTGCCCTGTCGTGCGCCGAACCCTTCGGCACCCTTCGGGAAGAGCAACTCCGATGGCCGCGCTCGTGCCAGTTCATCCAAAGCAAGCGTCCATGCGCCGGGTCCACTGAACTCCGTTGCGCGGAACTCGCCGGTAGAAAGATCCAAAGCCGCCACGCCAACGCAGGCAGCGGCGCCGCTGCCCGCAGATGCGACACTGGCAAGCCACTGGCTTTCACTTGCTGCGAGCGACGGGTCGAGAGCAGTTCCCGGGGTCAGGACCCGCGTGACTTCGCGGCGAACGACTGTCTTCGCGAGCTTGGGATCTTCCATCTGCTCGCAGATAGCAACGCGAAAGCCTCGCCTCAAAAGCCGCTGCAGATAGTTGCCGGCAGCATGGTAAGGAACACCGCACATCGGCACCGAGCGCGCTTTGTCTCGCGCGGTCAGCGTAAGTTGCAGCTCGCGTGAAGCGACGATCGCGTCTTCGTAGAACAATTCATAGAAGTCGCCCATGCGAAAAAAGAGCAGGGCATCCGGATGGGCATCCTTTGCCGCGCGATATTGGCGCATGGCGGGAGAAAGGCCGGACTCCTGAATGGATGGAAGGGCTTGCATCAGCGGAAGAAGCCCAGAATATCGCACCGGGCCGCGCAAAATGGAACCGGTGGCATTACACTGGCGTCATGATTCAGGTGCCGATGTCTGACTCGCAGTTCGCCACGGCGACCGTCCGGCTTCGCAGTAGCGGGATTGAACTCGCGGGACCATCCGGCACGCTGACGAAGAACGGGATCACGGCGAAGTATCAGCACGTTGACGGCAAGCTTTCGGTGGAGATCATCGACCGGCCTTCACTGCTTCCGCTCAGCCTGATCGAAGGGCGCCTGCAAGCCTATCTGGAACAGAGTATTGCTGCGGGCGATAGCCGCAACATCTAGGAAATCTGCTCGATATACTGAGATTGGCGGCAAATCTGCTGCCCACTGTTCGCATGTCCCTGATCTGGCTCCGAGTTGCGGTTCTTTTGTATGGCGTTGCCGCGCTCGCGGTGTTGCCTGCGGCCCTGTATAACCGGCCACAATGGCGACGTCTGGCTATGCCTAGCGCGCTTGGTGGCGTCTTCTTCCACTTTGTCGCACTGGTAGAGATGCTGGTCGCCACACACCGCGCCCTGCCTGTCGATACGCATGAAACGCTTTCAGTACTTGGTTTGCTCTTGGTGGTGGGTTTTCTGGTGCTTGCCGCGAAGTATCGAACGGCTTCCTTCGGCATCTTTCTGCTTCCAGTCGCCGTTCTGCTCACCCTCGTTCCGGCGTTCCGCCCCGGGCAGGAGCTTATCGTCTATCCGTTCATTCGGACGGGTTGGCTTCTGCTTCACGTCGTTCTGCTGCTGGCTGCGTATGCAGCGCTCTTTCTTTCATTAGTCGCTAGTCTGCTCTACCTGATTCAGGAACGCAGGCTCAAACAGAAGCGCGGTGCGCCTGTACGGATGTGGCTTCCTCCTCTGGAGACGACAGACCAGATCGCGCAGAAGGCACTCGTCTTTGGGCTGCCCTGCATGACGGCGGGGCTGCTCATCGGTTCGGTTGCGGCGCTCCAAACAGTCGGCGGAGCCTTCTTTGCTGACCCGAAGGTGCTGCTTTCTCTTGCGATGTGGGTGGCTTATGTGGCGATGATTTTCATCCGGCGTCACTCGGGTCTGCGCGGCCGCCGTGCTGTTTATCTTTCCAGCTTTGTTTTCCTGGTTGTGCTCGCGGTGTGGGCGGCGAACCAGCTTTCCCTTGTGCACAGGTTCCAGACGCCATGAGCGAGACGAGAAAAGCCGGATCGCTTCTGCTGCTTGGCGTGAATCACACGACGGCACCTTTAGATGTTCGCGAGCGGTTTGCAATTCCGTTGTCGCGGCTTGCTGACGCAACACGAACTCTGGCGCATCAGCCGGGCGTGCGCGAAGCAATGATTCTTTCCACATGCAATCGTGTCGAGTTCCTCGTGAATCACGATGGCACAGGAAACGTTCCTCTTTTGGAGACCCCCGGCATTCCGCGTTTTCTGCACGAGTACTTTGCGGTACCAACAGGGGTGTTGCAGCCGCACCTTTATGAATTTCGCGAGCGGGAAGCTGTGCGGCACTTGTTCCGCGTCGCGAGCTCACTGGACTCCATGGTGGTAGGAGAACCGCAGATTCTGGGTCAGGTGAAGCAGTCCTGGACCATTGCGCGCGAAGTTGGCGCTGTGAAGACGATGCTTGATCCGCTGCTGCAACGAGCATTCTCCGTGGCAAAGCGCGTGCGGACGGAGACGCGCATCGGCAGCTCTACGGTCTCGATTGCGTCCGTGGCCGCCGAGCTTGCGCGCAAGATATTCGGCTCTCTGTCCGGAAAAACGATTCTCCTGGTGGGCGCAGGCAAGATGAGCGATCTAGCTGCGCGGCATCTGTTGCAGCAGGGAGCGACAACGCTGCTGGTTTCTAACCGCACGGAAGCTCGCGCGGAGGCGATTGCCGACTCGCTGCGAACACCGTCGATGACGACAGGTGTGATTCCGTTTGAGCAACTGCATGAGCAAACGCATCGCGCCGACGTCATTATCACAAGCACAGGCGCTGGCCAGATCTTTACGCGCGAGCATGGCCGGCTGCTATTGCATCGCCGCCGAAACCGTCCCGTGTTTTTTATTGACATCGCCGTACCGCGTGATGTGGAGCCTGATCTGAACAAGGTCGAAGGCTGCTTTGTGTATGACATCGACGATCTGCAAGGCATTGCTATGGCGAATCATCAGAGCCGCCGTGATGAGTCCGAAGCAGCCGAACGCATTGTTACCGCGGAAGTGGAGCGGTATGATGATCGGCTTTCTCAAGCACCTGCGACGGCTGCCATCAAAGAGCTGCAGCTTTCCGCAGAGGCGCTGCGACAGCAGGAACTCGCGCGCACGGCGCAGCGGCTAAGCGCGACTCCGCTGAGTGACGAGCAGCAGGCCGCCGTGGATGCGTTGACGAAGTCGCTGGTGGCCAAGCTCCTTCATCCGCAGCTGAGTGAACTACGGCAGGCGGAGACACCGAAGCTACGGGAAGAGTAGCCCTCTGTGGCCGTCGTATCCTAGAACTGTCATGAGCACACAGGCTATTCGGATTGGAACGCGCGGCTCGGAGCTGGCGCTGTGGCAGGCAAACCATGTTGCGCGCCTGTTACGCGAGCGCGGCCATGAAGCCGTTGTTGAAGTAATTCGCACTACCGGCGACCGTATGCAGGACCCGGCTTTTGTTGCTCCAGCGACATTTTCCGACGGCTCACCACTAGATAGCAAAGGCATTTTTATCAAGGAAATCGAAGATGCTTTGGCCGTGGGGCGGATCGATGCAGCGGTGCATTCTTTGAAGGACCTGCCGACGACTCTGGATGCAAGGTTTGCGCTGGCTGCCATCCCAAAACGTGCTGATGCGCGCGACGCCTTTGTGTGCGAAGAGCACTGGGGTCTGCACATGCTGCCGGCGAACTCACGCGTTGGAACGACGAGCCCGCGACGAAAAGCCATGCTGCTGGCGCTACGCCCTGACATTCAATTTGTAGAAATGCGCGGCAACATCGATACACGTTTGCGCAAGTGGAGTGAAGGTCAAGCCGACGCGCTGATTTTGGCAGCAGCCGGTCTTGAACGCCTTGGAAGAACAGAAAACGTGCATCAGCGCTTTTCCGTGGACGAGGTGTGTCCTGCGCCAGGGCAGGGAGCTCTCGCTCTTGAGGTGCGCAGCGAACATTCCGTGGCGAGCGATAGAGATGTGAGCCATGAGGCCGCAGTGCGCGCGGCAATCCGCGAACTGAATGATCCGGAAGCGGAATTCGCGACGCAGGCGGAGCGCCATGTTCTCGCCGCAATGGGTGGTGGCTGCATGCTGCCGCTTGGCGCGTATTGTCATCTCGTAGATGATCACTGGCACCTGCATGCGATGGTGGTGTCGCCCGACGGCGAGCAGGTCGCACATCTGGTTCATCGCGCGGCTTCGAGCGAGCCGGCTGAGGAAATCGGAAGACGGGTAGCGGAAAAGCTCATCTCGCGCGGCGCGCTGGAACTTCTGCGCGGCGAAGTTCTAGCCATCGATGAGCCGGCCTAATCGCCTCGCACGCCTAAACTGGAAGCGAAGTTTCCACAATCTTCTTGGACAATAGTTTGGAGTAGCTGGCGCCCATGCGCTTGAACGCGGCGGAAGACTCCCAGTTTTCGACGGCTCTGATCAGGTCATCCATCGGCATCGGCTTGCCGAAGTAATAGCCCTGAGCTTCATCGCAGCGCCTGCGCAAGAGGAACGCCAACTCCTCCTCGTTCTCCACGCCTTCAGCGACAACTTTCATGTTCAGACCGTGCGCCATGGAAATGACGCTACGCACGACGGAGGCCGCCGTTGGATCATCAGGGCATTTGGAGATGAAGCTGCGATCGATCTTGAGGCGGTCCGCCTTGTAGTCGAGGATGTACTTGAAGTTTGAGAAGCCTGTTCCGAAGTCATCGATGGCGATGCGCACGCCGAGTTTACGAATGCGGCTCAGGCCATCCAGCGTGTCGCTGGAGCTGACCATCAGAGTGGACTCGGTGATCTCCAACTCAAGATCTTCCGGCGAGAGTTCAGACTCTTCCAGTGCCATCTCAACGATAGCCGAGAGGTCTCTCTGCTGGAACTGACGTGGCGACAAATTTGCCGCAAGCGTTAATTTGCGTCCAGTAAGTTGCTGCATGCGCCGTGTTTCGCGGCAAGACACTTGCAGCGCCCACTGACCGATGGGCAGAATCAGACCGCTCTCCTCGGCGATGGGAATGAACTCCACGGGAGGGATGTTTCCACGCGTGGGGTGGTTCCAGCGCAGCAGGGCTTCGAGACCGACGATGTCACCGGTCTTGCAGTCGACCTGCGGTTGATACGCCATGTACATCTGGTTGTTTTCGACCGCGTGACGCAGGTCCGCTTCAAGTTGAAGCTTGTCGGTATTGGCTTCCAGCATGGCTCCCGAGAAAGCCTGGAAATCATTGCGGCCGCGGCTCTTCGCCGAATACATCGCAGCATCTGCATTGCGCAACATGGAGACGGGATCACCGCCCCAATCGGGATACACGCACATACCGACGCTTGCCGTGACATTGACCTCGCGCCCAGCGATTGTGACGGTGGGTTGCAACTTGGCAATGATGCGCGAAGCACACGCATAGGCATCGTCAATGGTGCCGGAGTTCGGCATCAGGACAATAAATTCATCGCCACCAACCCGTGCCACTGTATCGGTTTTACGGACGGCGGAAAGCAGTCTTTCCGCAACTTCCATCAGCAGCTGGTCGCCCGCCCAATGGCCGAGCGAATCGTTGATGCGCTTGAAATGGTCGAGGTCCACAACGAAGAGCGCCACCTGCTGGTCCATGGTCTTCGCGCGTGCAATGGCTTCTCGGATGCGCTCATTCAGAAGGATGCGATTCGGCAGCTTGGTAAGTGTGTCGTGGTGAGCCAGGAAGCTGATGGAGTCGTTCAGCTTCTTGCGCTCTGAAATATCGAACGCAACGTTCAGGTATCCAGTGATTTCACCTTCCGGCCCGCGGAGCACGGTCGTCGCAAGGTGCACAGCGACCTTGTTGCCGTCGTTGCGCACGTAATTCCATTCGGCCTCGGTGTTCTTGCGGCGCTTGAGCGAGGCAATGAGAGTGTCAAAGCCGGCGACGACAGTCTCGCCAAGCGATTCTGTGAGTTGCATGGAGCGCGCGCTTAGTTCGGCTGGGTCATGCACAATCACAACAGAATGTTTGCCGATAAGTTCATGGCGCCGATATCCGGTTAGCTGCTCGGACGCACTGTTCATCGCGGTGATGGTGCCGTGCGGATTTGTTGCGATAATGCTGAACGGCGCGTCCTGAATGATGGACTGAGCGAAGCGGTTCAGCTCTTCCAGGTGCTTTTGGCGAGAACGTTCTTCACGCAGATCGACGAACGTGATCGCCAGACCGCCGGGCATGGGTACAACGCGCATCGTGAAGCAAAGGTCTACCCCTTCTGGAGTCTTATCTTTTACTTCACCCTGGAAGGGGCACTGCTTCTGAATCACTTCACGGAGGCGCTCAAGCGCGCCATTCTCAGACATATGCGGCAGAAGGTCGGTCATCAACCTTCCGTTCAATTGCTCGTTGCTTAGGTGAAATAGTGCGAGGGCCTGGCTATTTGCGTACGTGAAACGGAAATCGGCAACGCTGCCCAGCTTGGTGCGAACTGTTTCCAACATGCAGAAGGACTGCGCGTTGCTTTCCGCTGCCGTGATAAATCGCTCTTCAGCTCCTTCGGAGGACTGCTTGAAGTCTGTGATCTTGCGGAGTATCGGAAGCAGGGAAACGACGCCGATCGCCACAATCAAGGAAGCCACTGCGGTGAGCGCTGCGAGCTTGGTTTCAGCAATACTCGGTTGCGATTGCATCAGTTCGAGGCCGCGCTTGATGCCGAACGTGAACACGACGAGCGCGAGACCCGCGACGGTGAGCCGATAGGGTATCTGCTGCTTTAGCTTGAATGCGAGCCGCGCGATCATGTAGCAGACGATGACGCATGCCGACCAGGAACACACCTCGGACGCGATGCGGACCCAGACCAGTGTGCTGAGGTGCAGGAAGAATGCACCGTAGATCATGAATAGCAAGCTGCCGGCGCCGAGGACGGAGCCCAACACTACTTTTCTGCTTCTTAGCTGTGACAAACCCACTGAGCTACTCCTCGGACGCACCTGTGAGTGACAGGAACAAGCTTCTTATCGGCATCGAAGTATGAACGTAACAACTCCGGTACCTCTGAAACTAGGCAAAAGCTGCCGCCTTTGTTGTGGTCAGCGCTGCCGCTTTCGTTGTAGTGGAACGATTAGGCAGTAAAAAGCCCGTCCAGCAGGACGGGCTTGGTCGATCTTCGCGCGTACTGTTACTCGCCGTAGGGTACCCAGATATTCTTCACCTGTGTTGCATGACGAAGAAACCACCTGCCCTCTGCCTGTGCTGGATCGAACCAATCGATTGGACGGCCTTCGTTGGTCCACACCTGCTTCAGGTTTCCGATAGAGCTGAGTTTTGCTTGCGTAGAACTGGCCTCGTCGCGGAAGCTCCATATCGCGTCGATGTCATCGTGCTCTGCAAGTGTTTTGCCCAGTTCGCTGGGCTTCCCCGCGACAAGGTTTACGACACCGCCGGGTAGGTCGCTTGTATCGAACACCTGATAGAGATCGCCCATCAGCAGTGCCGCGCGTTCGCTTGGAACAGCGACAACGGTGTTGCCCATCGCAATCGCCGGCAAAATCAGCGACATGAGGCTCAGCAGCGGAGCTTCGTCCGGCGGGAGAATTGCCACAGTTCCAATCGCTTCCTTCATTGCTAGCGTCACCATGCGGAAGGGTGGGTTGTGAACGGAACCTTCGTACTTGTCGCACCACGCGGCGTAGCTGAAGATGCGCTGGACCGCCTGGTCGAACTCCACGATCGCCTGAGTTGTCTTCACCGAGTCTGCTAGCTTGCCGATGATTTCGTTTGAGCGCTGCTCCAGGTTTTCAGCAAGGAAATACAGCACCTGTGCGCGCCCGTGCGCGGTCGTTCGTGCCCATTTGCCTGCCGCTGTTCGCGCAGCTTCGACGGCGTTGCGGATGTCCTTCCTGTTTCCTAATGGAGCGTGACCCACGATCTTCCCTTGCCGGTTGCTAATGGGGAAGCTATAGCCTGAGTCGGGGCGAGACTGCTTACCGCCGATGTACTGCTTCACCGTGCGATCCAGAGGACGCTCGAAGTTGGCGAGGTAGTCTGACTCTTCGTTGACGGCGTTATCACCGGGGTCTTCACTGGCACCGAATTCTGAACCTGGAAGAGGTTCGGGAAGCGGATGTGGCGCGAGTTCACCTTCGGCCTTTGTCCACGAAGGCACGAGGTATTCGTACATGCCTTCCTTGCCACCTTCGCGTCCGTAGCCGGACTCGCGATATCCGCCGAAACCGCACGCAGCGTCGAATAGGTTCGTTGCGTTCACCCATACAACACCGGCCTTCACCTGAGCGGCAACATCGAGCGCGACGTTGATGTTCTCGCTCCAGATGCATGCGGCCAAGCCGTATGTTGTGTTGTTGGCAAGCTCGACGGCCTCGGCAGGTGTGCGGAAGGTCATCGATGCGAGCACAGGGCCGAAGATTTCCTCCTGCGCGACGGTCGAGCTTGGGTGAACGTCCGTGAGCAGTGTCGGCTTGAGGAACAGGCCTTTCTCAGGAACAGTGATGTCCGGTTGCCAGCACGTTGCGCCTTCCGCAATCCCCATCGCGATGAGCTTTTGTATGCGGTCGTACTGCACCTGATCGACGATGGCGCCGATGTCGATGGCTTTGTCCAGCGGCGAGCCGAGGCGCAGCGTTTCCATGCGTGCGCGAATCTTGTCGTAGAGCCGCTCGGCGACGCGTTCCTGCACCAGCAGCCGCGATCCTGCGCAGCACACCTGACCCTGGTTGAACCAGATGCCGTCGACGAGTCCTTCTACAGCAGAGTCGAGGTCGGCGTCATCGAAGACGATGAAGGGCGACTTGCCACCAAGTTCCAGCGATAGCTTTTTGGTTGTGTTTGCGGTGGCTTTGCGGATAAGGCGGCCCACCTCGGTCGAGCCTGTGAAGGCGATCTTGTCGATGCCGGGATGCGCGACGATTGCCGCGCCTGTTTCTCCCGCACCGTTGACCAGATTGAGGACGCCCTTCGGCAGACCGATTTCATCAGCGATTTCAACGAGTGCGATTGCTGACAGCGGTGTGAACTCGGCCGGCTTGATAACGACAGTGTTTCCTGCCGCGAGCGCGGGCGCGACCTTCCACGCGAACATCAACAGCGGAAAGTTCCACGGGATGATCTGCCCAACGACGCCGACGGCAGCGAAGCCGGGAAACTCCGCTTCGAGCAACTGCGCCCAGCCTGCGTGGTGATGAAAGTGGCGCGCAACAAGCGGCACATCGATGTCTCGCGATTCGCGTATGGATTTTCCGTTATCGAGCGTTTCCAGCACGGCCAACTTGCGCGAGTGCTTCTGCACTTGCCGCGCAAGCGCATAGAGGTAGCGAGCGCGCTGATGTCCAGTCAATGCCTGCCATCCTGGGAGCGCGGCGCGTGCGGCTTTCACAGCGTGGGCAACATCGCCCGCGTCGGCATTCGCGATGGTCGCCAGCGTTTCACCGGTGGCCGGGTTCTTCGTGACGAAAGAGTCCTTGCCGACCAGTGTCCATTCGCCGTTGATGTAATGCCCGAAGCTGCGCTGGTGCGCGTCGAGCCAGTTCACGACTTCGCTTGCGTCCTCCGGCGCTGGGCCGTACTCCATCGAATGAAACTTTTCCACTACGCTGCTTGCCATCCTTCTGCTCCCTCGGAATTCTTTGTAAGAACGAAATGTGTCGCCTTCTCCCCGGCCGTCACGGTTGGTTTGCCGAAGCCGAGATTCCGCAGGTTGATGCCATGCAGTAACAGTTCACCTTGGCCAAGCAGAACCGGCGAGAGCGCCAGATGAAGCTCATCAATCAAACCGCGTTGCAGGAGCTGTCGAATGGTGCTCACACCGCCGCCAAGTCGGACGTCCTTACCGTTCGCCGCAGCTTTCGCTTCTTCCAATGCGTGTTCTATGCCACCGGTGACGAAATGAAAATCAGTGCCGCCGTTCATGCGCAGTGTTTCGCGAGGGTGATGCGTCAGCACAAACGCTGGCACATGGTACGACGGCGTATCGCCCCACCAGCCCTTCCACGAATCGTCGGGCCAAGGACCTCGCACCGGACCGAACATATTGCGACCGATTATCCACGCTCCAACATTTTCAAAGGACCTCGCTGCAAAGCCCGCATCGATGGGGTTTACTTCACTCGCCTCACCACCGTGCATCCGCTGAAACGTTGGCGTTGCGAAGAACCACGCGAACATTTCCGGTCCTCGCACCCCAAGTGGATTCTCGACGCTTTGATTCGCCCCTGCGCCGAAGCCGTCCAGCGACAGTGAAAATGCGGCCACTCGAACTTTACTCATCTCTTTTCATCCGCGAGAAGTGACTCGTTGCGCACCGACCTTATGGTACTCGTTCGGATTCCGTAACCATATGCGACGCTCTCGCGCACCGCGCATCAGACTGCACAGAGGGCGAAGGCATGTTTCTGATCACAGGCACCACCGGTCACGTAGGAGGCGCAGCGGCGCAGGAGCTGTTGGCCAAGGGCAAGAAGGTTCGCGCGCTCGTTCGCAGCCTGGAGAAGGCAGCGGCGTGGCGGGGCCAGGGCGTCGAGCTGGTGCAAGGCGACTGGACCGATGTTGCGGTGCTTAGCAAGGCACTCGAAGGCGTCGAGGGAGCGTACCTGATGATGCCGCCCACACAGACACCATCGCCGGGATTCCCTGAAGCGAAGGCTGTCGTCGCGGGTTATGTTCAGGCGCTCGGCAAGACGCCTGTGCCGAAGGTCGTTGCGCTGTCCTCCATCGGCTCAGAGCAGACCCGTGGTCTCGGTTTGAT
This sequence comes from Verrucomicrobia bacterium Tous-C9LFEB, assembly GCA_903970445.1. Taxonomy (GTDB): domain Bacteria; phylum Acidobacteriota; class Terriglobia; order Terriglobales; family Acidobacteriaceae; genus Granulicella. The sequence continues at coordinate 113,255 of CAJCIP010000011.1, forward strand.
TACGAGTACGCATCTGCTTGAAGAAGCGCTGAAGAACCTCCTGTTTCCTGTTGCGTTCATACGGGCAGGCGGCTTTTACGAGAACTTTCTCTACGGCTTGCAGAGCGGCCAGGACGGCCTTCTCCCGGTGATGTATGCGCCTGCGGACCGTGCGGTGCCGATGATCGCAACCAAAGACATCGGAGCCGAAGTCGCGAAGCTGCTTACGAGCGAATGGGAGGGCAAGCGAATTATCGAGCTCGGTACGCCGATCACGCCGGACGCCTTGGCCGCAGAGCTCGGTGAGGTGCTTGGCCGCGAAGTGAAGGCGCAGATCGTGCCGCGTGAGGCATGGGCGCCGACGCTCGAACACATGGGTCTGCCGAAGGGTTCAACGTGGGCTTACGAGGAAATGATCGACAGCTTCAACTCAGGTTGGATTCACTTTGGAGTGGAGGGGACGGAGAAGGTTGCAGGCGCAACGGGCGCAAAAGAAGTATTTGCGAAGGCGAAAGTTTAGAGCACAGCCTTCCCACTGGGCTCAAAGCTGATGCGCAGACGAGTTCGCGTGGCATGAGCAAAGCGCTCCAGGGTCCGAGTAGAAGGGCGGACCTTTCCGCTCTCCAGGCGTGCAACGACTGCTTGTGTGGTTCCCATGGCTTTTGCCACCTGTTCTTGCGTCATGTCTGCGTCCCCGCGCGCCTTGATCAGAGAGGACGCAAGCGAAAACTCCTTTTCCAATGCGTCAAAAGCCGCGACATACTTAGGGTCTTTACGCCATGCGGCAAAAGCCTGCGATGCTGGAATAAATTCTCGTGCCATTCAACCTCCTTGCTACAACTCGGTACATATTGCATGATGGGTGGCTGTACCCGAAACTTGGCACTCAAAGGTCCTGCTCGTGCAACGGGCTATAAATCCATTCCACATTAGCAAGAAGATCACGTGCCTCGTCGTCGAAGATTGGGTGATAGTGATGCACATGTGGATCAGGTAGAAGGTTCTCGTCTGCTTGGCATTCTTGCCAACCTAATCCTTCGAGTTCCTTGGCCCAAGCATCCACAGGTCCGTAGCAGTGAATGAAATTATGTTCATCGAGAACCAGTAGTGCAGGGCTATCAACTGACTTGATCCAAAAGTTGTGCCTAGAGTCGGATTCTAAAAAACCTTTGTAGCGGTCGAGCAAAGTACGTACGTCAGTACGAAGGAGGCTGTTTGCGCTCTGATAGCGGCCAGTACTACCTTCGCCCCGAGAAACACGAAGAACATACAGTAGCCAGAATGGGTCGGGCATCCTGTACATCAGCTTCTTGAGCAATTCGATCTGGCTTCCATCAGTAACAATTGTTAGAAGCGGTGTACCTTTTCGATCCTCTTTGGCGAAAACCCTTGGGTACTTGATTTCGCCCGCGCTCGGATCGGCATGCCCACCTTGTAGACGGTGTCGTGCAGCGAAGGTTGGGTTTTCGTTTGAAGCCTCACGCAATGGGGTGCCGATGCACCGCCGAGTATCTTCCCGTCACATGGTGCTCCAACTGCCGCTCAATGTCTGCGAGCATTGAACTCGCGCCAAAGCGAAACAGCGTCGGCTCCAGCCACGGACGCCCTAATTCATCCTTCATCAAGGCAAGCCAATCGAGCGACTGCTTCGCTGTCTTGATCCCGCCGGCGGGCTTGTAGCCGACGCTCATGCCGGTGCGCTCGGCGTAGTCGCGGATAGCGCGCACCATCACCAGCGAAACGGGCAGCGTGGCGTTCACGGCTTCTTTGCCGGTTGAAGTCTTGATGAAGTCCGAGCCGGCCATCATCGCTACCCAGCTCGCACGGGCCACGTTGCGCAGCGTCAGCAGATCGCCGGTACCGAGAATAGCCTTCATGTGCGCCGGACCGCAGGCTTCCTTGAAGGCAGCGACTTCGTCGTAGAGCGCGTTCCATTCGCCGTTGAAAACATGTGCGCGTGTGATGACGATGTCGATCTCGCTCGCTCCAGCCTCGACGGAGCGGCGAATCTCGTTCACGCGAGTTTCCAGCGGAGACAGACCGGCAGGGAAGCCGGTCGACACAGCAGCCACAGGAATGCCACTGCCCTCAAGGGCCTTCACTGCTGTTTCAACAAACGCGTGATACACGCAGACCGCGCCAACTGTGAGGTGCAGGTCTTCCACGCCGAGCGCCTTGATCAAATGATCCTGCAGTGGGCGCTTGGCTTTGGCGCAAAGCCGCTTCACGCGTTCGGCGGAATCATCGCCGCTGAGTGTCGTGAGGTCCATGCACGAGATGGCGCGCAGCAGCCACGCGGCCTGCCAATCCTTCTTCACACTGCGGCGCGTGCCGATGGTTGCTGCGCGGCGCTCGATGGCGCTGGTGTTTGCGCGCTGCTCTTCCACCCATTCCCGGTTCAGCGGGATTTGCCGGTTCGGCTCCAGCGTGCGCCCGTGCAACGTTACTGCACTTGCTTTGCGGATGCCATGGATACTGATGCTTTCACCAGCACTAGCCTCCGCGGTCTTCAGGCTTTGTCCCGACGAAGTAGCCATGTCTGAACTCCTTGCGGACGCGCCGGATGCTTGCGGAAGAGCGCGCCACAGCGGCGAATCACGAGAAATCAAGTGTATCGCGCTTACTCCGTAGCCATCTAGCCTCCGCTCTTATCTAAGCTCTACTCTCTACCCGTCTACTCTCTGCATTTGTTACCCTTGCGCCCATGCGCATCCGCACGAGCTTCGTCGTTGCCGCCCTTCTTTCCTCATCTGTTCTTTCCTTCAGCCTGCCGGCGTTCTCGCAATCGTTCACGCCTGTGCGCGAGTTGAAGAACCTGTCGCCGACGGCGGTGGAAAAGTTGCAGATGCTCGAGACGCTCAATGCTTTGCCGGGCGGAGAGTGGCGATATCACGTTGGCGATCTGCCGCACGGCGAGGCGGTAAACCTGGATGACTCGTCATGGATGAAGGGCGAGCCAAAGCCGCGGCAGTCCGTGAAGGTGGCGAAGGACGCTGTGTGGTTTCGGCGCGAGATAACGATTCCACTGGCATACAACGGCTATGACCTGACGGGTTCGCGGATCTGGTTTCAGTTCGAGGCTGACGCGAATGGTCCGATGCCGGAGATCATCTACTTCAACGGACGGCGCGTCGCGCTCGGCGATGACCTTGAGCCGATTGTGCTGTTCGATCACGCGCGGCCCGGCGACAAGGTGTTGGTCGCTGTAAAGCTGCTGCATACCGTGGACGACAAGAGCTGGCGCAGCGTGAGCATGCGCATCGAGCCCGATCCCGCGATCGGCAGGCCGAATCCGAACGACATACGCACACAGGCCATCACGGCAGCTAATATTCTGCCTGCGCTGCCGCAGCCTCGCATGGACTCGCTGCCGAAGGTGGAGCAGGCAATAGCCGATGTCGATCTGAAAGACCTCGATGCAGCAAACAAGGCGTTGTTTTTAGAGCGCGGTGATTCCTTCGAGGCAGGTGAAAAGAAGTTCGGCCCGATGCTGAAGGAGACGCAGGCGAAGTTCGACGCGTCTTTGCGCAAAGCGCAACAAACATTGAGTGAGCTTGCACCTGTGATGGCGCAGGCGAAGGTGGACCTTGCCGGCAACTCGCACATCGATGCTGCATGGTTGTGGCCTGCAAGCGAAACCGTCGACGTTGTGAAGCGCACGTTCTCGACGGCTATCCAGTTGATGAACGAGTATCCCGACTACACGTTCACGCAGTCAGCCGCGCAGTACTCGGAGTGGATGGCGGACAAGTACCCGGACCTGAACAAACAGATTGCCGAGCGCGTAAAAGAAGGCCGCTGGGAAATCGTTGGCGGCATGTGGGTCGAGCCCGACCTCAACCTGCCCGGCGGCGAGTCGCTGGTGCGCCAACTGCTCGTCGGGCAGCGCGAGTTCAAGAGCCTGTACGGTGTCACCGCGCGCATCGGCTGGAACCCGGACAGCTTTGGCTATAACTGGCAGTTGCCGCAGATCTATAAGCGCAGCGGGATGGACTATTTCGTCACGCAGAAGATGCATTGGAACGATACCAACCAACTGCCGTTCCGACTCTTCTGGTGGCAATCGCCTGATGGCTCAAAGGTGCTGACGTATTTCCCGACGGACTACGCATGGACGAACGTGAACCCGACGCGTCTTTCAGCCGATTTCGCAGAAAGCGCGCAACGCAATCCAGGACTCACGGAGCATCTCGATCTATTCGGTGTGGGAGATCACGGCGGCGGCCCGACGCGCGACATGCTCGACCAGGCAACGCATTGGATTGACGCGGAGAAGACAGGCAAAGTCGCGATGCCCACGATGCGCTTCCACACAGCGCAGCAATACTTTGACGATGTGCAGCCGACGCTGAACACTGCCTCTCCCGTGTGGAACTACGACAAGCTGGCGCAGGGGTGGAAGGCGCCGCAACCTGATGCTCCGGGCAAGCTCGGCATTCCGACCTGGAACGATGAACTCTATTTCGAGTACCACCGCGGCGTCTACACGACTCAAGCCAAGCACAAAGAGAACATGCGACGCAGCGAAGACGCGACGCTGGACGCGGAGAAGATGGCTTCGTTTGCTTGGCTGTATGGGCTGCAGTATCCGGCGAAGGAGATCACGGATAGCTGGAAGAAGATCACGTTTAATCAGTTTCATGATTTAGCCGCTGGATCTGGTATTGCGGTGATTTATCGCGATGCGCAGAAAGACTACACGGAAGTGTTCCATTCGGACGCGTTGATTGATGCATCGTCCACAAAGGAACTGACCGAGTGGATAGACACCTCAACGGCAAAAGGAAAAGTCTTCTTCGTGTCTAATCCGTTGCCATGGCCCCGAGAAGATATGATCCGCATTCGTTCACCGTTTTCGGAGCGAACAGCAGTGCCGAAGTTGATCTCGCCCGACGGAGAATCAGCTACTTCGCAGCGAACGATTGAAGGTGACGACGGCAATACGTTCTTGGCACGGGTCTCAGTTCCAGCGCTTGGCTACAAGGTTGTTGGACTGTCCAGTATGTGCGAACCCGGCAAAGCACGGAAGAGCAGAAACGTTCTTGATTGCACTGACCATACGCCCAAGTCGGTTCTGAAAAAGGCCGAAAATGCAACCTCTCTGACGTTAGAGAATAGCGTCCTGAAAGTAGTCATTGCGAAGCAGACCGGCTGCATCGAGAGCATTTTGCTTCAGGAAAAGTCACGAGGACTTGGCGTTGAAACCCTTGCCTCTGGATCCTGCGGCAATCAACTACAAGCCTTCGCCGACAACCCGAAGAACTACGACGCATGGAACGTCGACCCCGGCACACTCGACAAAGCTCCAACCATCATCGACAAAGTCGACTCCATCAAAGTCATTGCAGACGGCCCACTGCGCAAGACCGTTCGCATCGAGCGCACATGGCAGTCTTCCCACCTCACCCAGGACATCTCGCTCGACGAAGGCGCCGACACCGTCGCCATCGACAACACGGTCGACTGGCACGAATCGCACGTTCTGCTAAAGGCCGCTTTTCCGCTTGCTGCAACCAGCGCGAAGGCCACATTCGAAATTCCTTACGGCAGCATTCAGCGTCCGACCACTCGCGACAACAGCTTCTCCAGAGCGCAGTTTGAAGTCCCCGCGCTGCGTTGGGCTGATCTCGGTGACGACAAACAGGGCGTCTCCATCCTGAACGATTCGAAGTACGGCTACGACGCACTCGGCAACACGTTGCGTATCACGCTGCTGCGTTCGCCGACGTGGCCTGATCCCGATGCGGATCGCGGCGTGCAGCACTTTCGCTACGTAATTTACCCGCATACCGGCACCTGGCAGAAAGCAGAGACAGTGCATCGCGCGTACGAGCTGAATCAGCCGCTCATTGCTACGCAGACATTTGCGCACTCCGGCACGTTGCCGCCAACGCACAGCTTTGTTTCCATTGAAGGTGCGCCGAACGTGATCCTCACCGCAGTGAAGAAGGCAGAGGATGCAGATGCGTTGATCTTCCGTATGTATGAATCCACGGGCGAGGCTGCTACCGTGAAGCTGCACGTACCTCCGGGAGGCACATCGGCAACGGAAACCAACCTGATGGAGACGCCCGAGGGAAGCGCGCTGCCGCTCTCAGGTGACACAGTTACCCTGCAAATCAAGCCATACGAGATTCGCACGCTGGAAGTGATGTATCCGAAGCATAAAGCTGAGATGAGCCCCGGCACACCGTGAGCAGGGAGTCCAGATCATCTGCGCAGAAGCCGCGCGTGCTCGTGACGCGTGCGGCAGGCCAGGCTTCAGCGTTGGCCGACGAACTACGGCGGCTTGGCGCTGAGCCCATTAATGTGCCGGTCCTGCAGATCGTTCCCCCGGACTCATTCGAAGAGCTCGACGATGCCCTGGCAGAGCTCACGCGGTTCCACTGGCTCTTATTCACAAGCGCGAATGCGGTTGAGGCGTGGGCAGCACGCGCGAAGCATGCTGGTTTCAAACTCAACGTCGCCGGGATCAAAATCGCTGCTATCGGTTCTGCAACTGCACGCGCTCTTGCGGCGATTGATCGGAAGCCTGACCTTGTGCCTGCGATCGCAGTCGCTGAGTCTATGGCTGAGGCTCTGCTTCCATTTGCGCGTCAGCCGGATGGCACCCCTACGCGATTCCTTTTAGTGCGTGCACAGGAAGGGCGTGAGCATCTCCCGGAGACACTGCGCGGCGCGGGGGCGGAAGTTACAGTGGCAACGGCTTATAAGACTCAAGTGCCTGGAGAGGGAATAGCCGAGCTGCGCAAGTGTTTCGACCCTGGCGCGACACCACCGGACGGATTGACGCTCACCAGTTCATCGGCATCGCGCAATTTCTTTGCGCTCGTAGCAGCTGCAGAACTCAAGCTTCCAGAACAGACAGTGATCGCTTCGATAGGGCCCATCACTAGTGCTACCTTGCGCGAGCTTGGGTATCCACCTCACATAGAAGCGGAGCAAGCCTCGGTGCAGGCTCTAGCGAAAGTGATGATGGAGTATCTGCAGGCGCGCCCGTGATCGAGGCGGAGCTTAGAAGGGTGCGGTAAGGGCGGCGCCGACATTCGCGAAGACAACGCCGACGGAAGCAGCAAGGCTCTTCATCGAAAGCAGCGTACCCAAGGCCATGAAGGCGAGGATCAGAGCGTACTCAATGATGTCCTGACCGCTTTCATCTTGTAGAAACTGTCCGACTTGGCTTTGTGCGCTCATGGGCTCGCTTACTGAAGAGAGCATAGCAGTGAAAGCGCGACGCGCAACCCGAAGAATATTACGCGTGATACCACTTTCGCGTCACGATACGTTTTGCGCGCGCGTGCGGCCCTTCCAGTGCGTCCACAGGAACCAAGCGATGCCTGCGAGCAACAACACTTCGACGGCAACGTGAAAGCGGTCGAAGACTTCCTTGAACTTCGGATTGTTGCGGAAGCCGTCACCCAGCTTCATGCCGAAATAGGCAAGCGCATAGCACCATGGCCACGAACCGATGAAGGTATAGATGTGGAAGCGCACCTTGTTCATCTTCGCGATGCCCGCAGGCAAAGCGATGAACGTGCGAACGATTGGGAGCATGCGGCCGACGAGCACCGTGATGGAACCATACTTCTCGAAAAAATGCTGCGCACGATCGAGATCACGCTTGCTGAGCAGCACATAGCTGCCGTAGCGCTCGACCATTGGCCGACCACCCTTAGCGCCAATCCAATAAGCCGGAATGGAGCCGATGTTTGAAGCAAGGGAAGCTACCGTTGCCAGAAGGATGAGCTGCCATTGCGTTGAAGCAAGCACCGATCCGGCGAGTGGCATGATGAGTTCCGACGGTATCGGTATACATGCCGACTGCAGCGCCATGAGCACGAACACGCTGGCGTAACCGCCAGCCTTGATGATGCTGAGGAGAACCAAAAAGAGTTTTGCTGACATTCATCTTTAGTATATCGGGCGGCTGAAACCGCTGATTTTGCTAGGATTGAAGCATGTCTGAAGCTTCTTCCGCTGCCGTTGCAAAGCCTCCTGCCACAACCGAAACATCAGCTCCGGCGAGGCCGCAGACCGGCGTTTACGGGCAACCCGCAGCGCACGGTGCGACGCCCGTGAAGCGTCAGATTGTGTGCTTCAGCTTCTACAAGGTGATGCCTGAGTGGCGGCGTCTACCGGCGGCAGAAAAGGCAGCTCACAAGGCGGCGTTCGCTGCGGTGCTGCACCGCTGGAACAAGCCCGGTGAGTTCCTCTCGCTTACCTACTCCACCATCGGCACGCGCGGCGACGTGGATATGTGCGTGTGGTCGATCGGCTACTCGGTGGACGAGCTGAACGCGATGCGCAGCGAGTTGATGTCCACCCCGCTCGGCGGCTACCTTTCCACACCGCATAACTTTCTTGCGATGACCAAGCGTTCGGCGTACCAGATCGGCCGCGAAGACGAGAGTGAAGGCGAAGGACGCGGCGCGATTCGACCCGGCGGACAAAAGTACATCTTTATTTATCCATTTTGGAAGACGCGCCCGTGGTATTTGCTGTCGCTCGCTGAGCGTAAGCGCTTGATGGACGAGCACATTCGTATCGGTCTGCAGTTTCCGCGCGTGAAGCTCAATACGACCTATTCCTTCGGCCTGGATGATCAGGAGTTTGTCGTCGCGTTCGAAACGAACTTCCCTGAGGACTTCCTCGATCTCGTGCAGCAGCTTCGTGAGACGGAAATTTCCGTGTACACGCTGAAGGATTTTCCGATCTTCTCGTGCGTGCGGCTCACGCCGGAAGCGATGCTGGACCGCCTTGGTTGAAGAAGACCGTAGAGCGTAGACAGTAGAGTGTAGAGGACAGCGAAGCTGACGCCTCTAACGACTATGCTGACTAAGAAAACAAGTGCGAAGAAGGGCCTGACGCCACCACAGAAGCTTGCTCCTAAAGAGCGGGACGCCGCAATCAAGGGCGTCAGCGCGGATCGTGCTCGGGCCATCGCAGCGAAAGAGCCAGTTGCGCCGAAGAAGAAGCTGGGCAAGACGAAAAAGCCGCTCGCGCCGGAACGTGTTGCCGCGATCCTCGATGCTCTACGCAAGACGTATCCAAATGTGGTCTGCGCGCTAACGCATAACAACGCGTTTGAACTGACAATCGCCACGATTCTCTCGGCTCAAACAACGGACGTAGGCGTCAACAAGGCGACACCTGAGTTGTTCCGGCTGTTTCCGACGCCGAAAAAGCTGGCCGGGGCTCCGACGGACGAAGTCGAGCGGCTGATCAAAACGACGGGTTTTTACCGCTCGAAGGCGAAGAATATCCAGGGCGCCGCGAGGGTGCTTGTCGAGCGTTTCCGCAGTGAAGTGCCGCAGACAATCGAGGAGATGACGGAGCTGCCCGGAGTGGCGCGCAAGACGGCGAATGTTGTCCTCGGCTCCTGGTACGGCATTCCTTCCGGCGTTGTGGTGGACACGCATGTGCTGCGGCTATCGCGACGTCTCGAACTCACGAAGGAAGAAGATCCCGTCAAGGTAGAGCAGGACCTGCAAGAGGTCATCCCGCAGGACCGCTGGATTCGCTTCAGTCATGAGCTGATTCACCACGGCCGCCAGGTCTGCATCGCGCGCAAACCGCGTTGCGTGGACTGCTCACTGGAGCATCTCTGTAATTCGGGAGACAAGACTTGGAGCTCACACTGAGCCTATGCGCAGTATCGCTGATTGCGCTGACTAGATGTTAGTGACCGGCCAATCGAGCAATTTGTCGTTGGTCCGCGACCGTGACGCCAGTCCATGCTCTTGATTGACCACAGTTGTAGTTCACTTCTGTGGCGCTGCGAGCAGCAACGGGAACACTCAAAGATTTACTAATTGGATCAAGGAACAGGAGATAGTCTCTTTCAAGATCAGCGTCCATTCCACGATCCAGATAGAAGCCACCACTATCACGATAAGTGAAGAGCTTGAGACGCGAAGGGGGTGCGCCCTTGAATGTGGATCGAACTCGCAAGTTATAAATAGTCCACGACTCGCCTTCGTCGGACCGGTAATTCTGAGCAGCAGTGACCTTTGCGCGGACTACCCATTTTGAGTCGGAGAACTCTTGTGGAAGAGTCGTCTTTGCATTCATCCGCCCCTTGTAGATGCACAGGGCGTCCATCGGCCCCGTCGGAAGGAGCGCAAGTGCTAAAGCGGCAACTGCGGCGTAGGGCCGACGCATTTGCAAATGATACTTGGACAGAAAAGAATCTGCGAGGGTCGCGTTTACGTCGAAGCTTCAACGCGGCCATTCCTTACGCTTTCTTGCACCGCCTGCCACCCTGAGCGATACTTAAGAGTCCGCATAACGGAAGAAATCGTCACAAAAGAAGGGTACGCAAGCAATGTCTACACCCGGCGGCGCCGAACAGGGCGCAGCAAGCATTACGCCTGCAAAAGGCAAACTTGGAATCATGATCCCCGGCATGGGAGCAGTTGCCACCACGCTCATCGCCGGAGTGGAAGCGGTACGTCGGGGCTTTGCGAAACCCTTCGGCTCCATGTCGCAAATGGGCACCATTCGGCTGGGCAAGCGCACCGACTCGCGCAGCCCGCTAATCAAGGACTTTGCGCCAATCGCGCAGCTCGACGATCTGGTCTTCACCGGCTGGGACATCTTCGGCGGCGACCTGTACGACGCAGCAAAGACCGCTGCCGTGCTCGACCGCGATCAGCTGGAGTCCATGAAGCCGTTTCTGCAGTCCATCCAGCCGATGCCGGCTGCGTTTGAAGAGCGTTACGTGAAGCGTCTGACGGCGAAGGATAAAAAGGTCGGCAAGAACAAGTGCGATCTCGCCAACCAGATTCGCAACGACATCGCCGAGTTCAAGACCAAGACTGACCGCCAGGTGATGATCTGGTGCGGCTCGACCGAAATTTATCTCGAGCAGAAGCCCGTTCACCAGACGCTCGAAGCGTTTGAGAAGGGTCTCGTCGAAGACGACCCGGATATCTCGCCATCGATGCTCTATGCGTGGGCCGCGTTGAAGGAGGGAATTCCGTTCGCCAACGGTGCGCCGAACCTCACCGTCGATATTCCTGCGCTGCAGGAGTTGTCGAAGAAGATGAACGCGCCGATCTGCGGCAAGGATTTCAAGACGGGCCAGACATTCCTGAAGACCGTGCTTGCTCCGGCGTTCAAGGCGCGCCAGCTAGGCGTAAGCGGCTGGTACTCGACCAACATCCTCGGCAACCGCGACGGTGAAGTGCTGGACGATCCGGATAACTTCAAGACCAAGGAAGTTTCGAAGCTCGGCGTGCTCGAGCACATCTTCCAGCCGGAACTCAACCCCGATCTCTACGGCAACATGTACCACAAGGTGCGGATCAACTACTATCCGCCGCGCGGCGACAACAAGGAAGGTTGGGACAACATCGATATCTTCGGTTGGCTCGGCTACCCGATGCAGATCAAGGTCGATTTCCTTTGCCGCGATTCGATTCTTGCGGCCCCGCTGGCGCTCGATCTCTGCCTGTTCATGGACCTCGCAGCGCGCACGCCAAGCCTGCGCGGTATCGGCATCCAGGAATGGCTCAGCTTCTACTTCAAGGACCCCGATTCCGCGCCAGGTGTTTATCCAGAGCACGACCTCTTCATCCAGTCGATGAAGCTGAAGAACACGCTGCGCCACATTATGGGCGAGAGTTTGATTACGCACCTTGGACTCGACTATTACGGCGATTAGGCCGAATTCAAAACGCGAAGGCCCTGCGCGATGCAGGGCCTTTGTTTCGAACACTTCTTGGTTGTCATTCCGCAGCGCAGCGGAGGAATCTGCTTCTTTCACCAGGCAACTTCGTGTGGGCGTGCCCACAACAACCGTATGATTAGCCCACTCCAACAACCCGAGCTCCAACAGCGCACGCTTCGCCTTTACGGCGAATTGCTTTGCCGCCGCACGCATTGGGGCGGGGAACTCGTGATGGCGGCGTTTGCAGGCGCTGCGTCTTCAGGGCTGGCAGCCGCCGCCAGTCTCGCAGGCGCCGCGTCACTCACTGTGGATGCAGACAGCGCAGCGATGAAGGCGCACTTTCGCGACGGCGCTTTCGACTTCGTGGTGAACACCCTCGATGAATCGCTGCGCGCCCTGAAAAACGAAATCCGGCGCGGTCGGCCCATCGCTATCGGGCTCATTGCGGAACCCGAAGCTGTTCTCCGGGAAGCTGCGGAACGGGGCCTGACAGCCCGGCTCGTTGTGAGCGGTTCCAGTCCCTCGACGCTCGAAAAAAGTGTCCTTGCTACAGATGGCTACATGCTCACTGCCGACTCGCCTTCCGTCTCTCTCGTCGAGTGGCTTGCCCGGAATCAATGGCACGCGGCATTTCCTGATGAGAACGTGTCCAAGGCAGAGTTCCCGGCGGAAGATCCCCGCCAGCATTGGCTTCGTAACTTACTCACGCACCAGCGATCCGCTGCCAAAGGTGCCCGCTGGTCATGGGTGCCGCAGGTAACTGAAACGGCGCAACTTATGGAGTTGGAAAAATAGTTTCGCGGTTTTCTGCCCATAATCCGAGTGTCAAGAGGGCAAACGGCTCATCTTGCACATAACAAACCAGATAGACTTGTCACAGTATTCCGCCCCATTTCGTTAGAATGGAAATAGATCACGAAATGGCTGCGAGGGAGATCGCGCTAATCGGTCTCCATCACGTTTGTGATCTCGGCCCACAGCGCTTTGATTCCGCTGTCGGTCTTCGATGAGATGGGCAGCACACGGTCTTCTCCATGAGCTTTCTTCAGTGCAGTTACTGACTTTGTGAGCGCATTTCCGCTGAGCCTGTCTGCCTTCGTTCCGACAATAAGGTGCGGACGCTGCATTTGGCGAAGCGCGGTGATCAGCATTGTGTCGCTTTCTTGTGGCGGAATGTTTGTATCGACCAGGCAAATGCACAGCGCGAGCGTGTCACGTTCCTGCAGGTAGGGCTCGATGAATTTCGGCCATTCGGCGGAGATAGATCGTGAAATCTTTGCATAGCCATAGCCGGGAAGGTCAGCGAAAATCAGCGACGGCTTGGCCGAATACTTTTGCTCGGTTCCATCGTGCAGGGCGAAGAAGTTGATGGCCCGCGTGCGCCCCGGAGTGGACGAAACCTTCGCTTCTTTGGAGCCGAGCAGCGCGTTGATCAGCGAGGATTTGCCAACGTTGGAGCGGCCGAGAAACGCTACTTCTGGTGCGTTCGCAGTTCGCGCCTCGGATGGAAAATGATCCGGGCTCATGGCCGACAGCAGAAACTTTGGCACGAAAGTCATACGGAGAGCTTACGCGTTTTGAAAGCAAGCTCTCTACAATGAAAGGCTTGGAGAAATGAACGAATGAGTGAACGGCCGCAGGAGTTTCAGCATGCGATGTTGCGTGAGATTTTCGACCAGCCGGCGGCGATCAAACGCACCCTGGCGCGCTACGTTCATGACGGGTCTCTGAATGAGGCGGCATTCGGTAATGCCCCGCAAATCTTCCGAGAGCACAAGGACCTGGTTATCGCGGCAAGCGGCTCGAGCCGCCATGCTGGCCTGGCTGCGGAGAT
>CAJCIP010000012.1 GCA_903970445.1 Verrucomicrobia bacterium Tous-C9LFEB
GCAGCCGCGGCAAGCGGTAGGAGAAGTCTGGAAAGATCGCTTCAGCGACAGTGTAGAGACCGACGTTTCGGGAAGGCACACCTACTGATCAGAAGGGCAGCTGTCAATCAATCTCTCCAGCACATCGATCTTTCGGAGGCACATCGATCATTCGGAAGGGCACAGCTGAAGCTCTGCCTTGCCGAAACAGGCTCTATTTCGAACGACATTAGCCTTTACGCTTCCGAAGCTCAGTGCACTTCGCGGCCCTTGACGCGATCGTACTGGTACACGTCGCTGGTGGTGCCGAGGCTTTCGTTGTAGAGCATGGTTGCGCCGGTGGCCTCGTCCAGCTCTTCGCTGAACTGGTGAATGGCACGGAGATGGTCGGCGGTCGCGACGATCTCAAGCTTGGGCGTCTTGAGGAACTTCTGGTAACCCTTGTCGACAAGCGCGGCGATCTGGCCATTCAGCAGGAATCCAGCGCGGGTAACGATTTCCGCCGGCGCAGGCGCGGGCACGATCTTCTCCTTGTTCGCAGCGCTGGGCGCAATTTCGGCGGCGCAGCCGTATTTTGACACGCGATACGCACGCGTAGCGCGCTGGCCGCTTGCACCCTCTCCGGCGGCGGAGACATCAAACTTCTGCGCTCCAAGGGTGGAAAGAACGTCGTCAAAGCTGCGCTTGATGGTTTTCTTTTTGAAGAACATACGGGTTGCCGCCCTTGGTGAGTCGTTGAAGTGAACTGGCCCTGTGGGCCACAAGTGGGTACGATTTACTTTCGCATACTCCCGCCGGGAGAGTGCAAGCCCTGGAGCGTAGATGGCGTCGGCAGCAGTGGCAATGACAAAGCTTGGACAGGCCGTGATCGACCGTATCGGCAACACGCCCATGCTGCGGCTCGACCGCATCGTGTCGCATCTGCCGGGTATCACGCTGCTCGGCAAGGCCGAGTTCGCCAACCCGGGAGGCTCGGTCAAGGACCGTCCGGCGTCTTCGATCGTCCGAGCGGCGATGGCGGCAGGTGAGCTTGGCGACATACAGCCCGAGCGCAGCCTGCTGGACGCGACCAGCGGCAACACCGGCTTGGCGTACGCCATGCTCGGCGCCGCGCTGCAGTTCCCAGTGACCCTGTGCGTGCCTGCCTCAGCCAGTCCCGAGCGCAAGAAGATGCTGCATGCTTACGGAGCCGAGGTGATCTTTACGCCCGCAGGCGACGGCTCTGATGGCGCCATTCGCAAGGTGCGCGAGCTGTACGGAGCCAGCCCGGAGAAGTACTTCTATGCCGACCAATATGGCAACGACAACAATTGGCTGGCGCACTACCGCACCACCGCCAATGAGATCTGGGAGCAGACTGAAGGCCGGATCACGCACTTCATTGCGGCGATGGGCACCAGCGGTACGTTCATGGGCAACACGCGTCGCCTGCGCGAGCTGAACCCGCGAATCCAGTGCATCAGCATGCAGCCCGATTCGCCCTTTACCGGCCTTGAAGGCCTGAAGCACATGCCCACCGCGATCGTGCCGCCTATCTATGACCCGAACCTCGCGGATCGCAACATCTGGGCTGAAACCGAGCCTGCGTACGCCATGTGCAAACGGCTCGGGCGTGAAGAAGGTCTGCTAGTCGGCGTCTCCGCGGGAGCGAACGTGAACACCGCGCTTCAGATCGCGGAAGAAGAGTACGCTGCCGGCCGCGAAGCTGTGATCGTCACCATCCTGTGCGACGGAGCGGAGAAGTACCTGAGCGAGCGCTTCTGGACGGAAGACTAGCACGCGCTGACGATCGGTTTGACAGTCTTACCCTCGCCTGCGATCTTGTTGCCTCCTGCTCTATGGAGTCGCAGCATGCGCCGAAACAAATGTTCAAGGCGGCAGATGATCGCCGGCAGCACGGCTGTGGCTGCGCTTGGCGCGTTGGGCCTGGGCAGGCCGTCGTTTGCCGCCGCTCCTCTGACGGTGCAGCAGGTGCTCGACCGCATGCGTGCGCATGTGAACGGGCCGTGGCGCGAAGGTGGCGTGGACCGCATCATTGCGGGCTCGGCAGACATGCAGGTCAAGGGCATCGGCACGACGATGATGGCCACCTTCGACGCGTTGAAAGAGGCAGTCAAGGCAAACGTGAACCTGGTTATCACGCACGAGCCCACCTTCTGGTCTCACCAGGACACGCTGACCGATCTGCAGGATGATCCGCTCTACCGGCGCAAACTGGACTACATTCGCGAGCACAACCTGGTCTCGTACCATCTGCACGATCACTGGCACGCGCTGCGGCCGGTGGACGGCATCAACTACGGCATGCAGCAGCAGCTTGGCTGGACGGGGTACATGGACCCGGCAAACCAGCGCATGTTCACCCTGCCGCAAACGACGCTGCTGGCGTTGGCGCAGTTTCTGCAGACCAGGCTGGGAGCGCGCACCATGCGCGTGGTCGGCGACCCTGCGCTGCCGGTGCGGCGTGTCTATGAAAGTTGGGGTAACTCCAGCATCTTTCCAGGTGTGCAGTTTCTGGACAGCGACGCCGATGTGCTCGTCATAGGCGAGGCACAGGACTGGGACCTGGTCGCCTACGTGCAGGACCTGGTCACGTCCGGCGCGAAGAAGGCGCTGATCGTACTGGGTCATGTGCGATCCGAGATGTCTGGTATGCGGTATTGCGCGGAGTGGCTGAAGGGCTTCGTGCCCGAGGTGCCGGTGACGTTCCTCAACACGGTCGAGCCCTACTGGAACCTGGATCATCCGGTGCTCGAGATCGACACGAGGGTGTAACGATGGCGTTTCAAGCGCAACCGGCAACACCTCGGCCTGCGAATCCGTTCCCACTGCACACCGGCCCGATCACTGCGCTGCAGTGCATCGACCACATCCGTGCGAACTGCGCATGGCCCGCGAAGGCAGAGCTGGCGGACTACGTCGTTGCGGGCGACCCGACAACGGCGGTCATGGGCATTGCAACCACCGCGATTGCCAGCCTCGATTGCCTGAAGGCAGCCGTCGCGGCGAAGCGCAACCTGGTGATCAGCCTTGAGCCGGTGTTCTGGTCCAGCGGCGACAACCTCGACCGGCTTGAGGGCAACGCTCTGTTTCAGCAAAAGCGCGACTACATCCGCGCGAATGGCCTGGTGGTATACCGGCTGCACGACGACTGGCCGGCGAAAGGTGCGAGCGGCATCGCTACCGGCATGACACGGGCGCTTGGATGGGAGAGCTTCATTGCTGACGGCGCGCACCCGACCCGCTTCAAGCTGCCGCAGACTACGCTTCTGGATCTCGCAAAGGAGCTTGGTCAGAAGCTGAACGACCGCACGCTGCGCATCGTCGGCGATCCAGCGCTGCCGGTCAGCCTCGTCGGGGCGATCTGGGGGCGCGCGACACAGATGCCTGCCATTCAACTGGTGAACGAGCCGATCGACGTGGCACTCCTTGGCTACAGCTTCGAGTGGGAGATCGTCGAGTATGTGCAGGACATGATCTCGACCGGCGCGAGAAAGGGACTGATTCTGCTAGGCGAGACGCGGTCCGAAGACGCCGGCATGAAGTATTGCGCGGAGTGGGTGAAGACGCTGCTGCCGGACATTCCCGTCGATTACATTCCGGGAGTCGAGCCGTACTGGAGTCCGCAACACCCTGTACAAAGCTGATCTCAGGGGATAAGCCTTGTGTCTTTGGGCTGGCCAACGGCACAGTTGAAGCTGTGCCCTTCCGAACGCCGTCTGCTCATACCCTGCCGTAATGCCAGCCCATGCTTCCGAACCATGCTCCATGCGACCACGGCGCTGCTTTATCATCCAATCACCGGATGCTGAAGCTGACCCAGGCCGATTACGAAGCGCTTCGCGCCCATGGTGAGGAGACGTACCCCAACGAATGCTGCGGCATCATGCTGGGTCATACCGGTGAATCGAACCAGGTCATCGAGCTGATGCGCGCGGGTAATACCCGCACCGACTCCGCGCACAACCGCTATCACATTGCACCTCAAGAGCTAATCAAAGCGCAGCGCGAAGGCCGCAACAAGGGCCTGGACATCGTTGGCTTCTACCACTCGCACCCCGACCACCCGGCGCAGTGGTCCTCCACAGATTTCGCCGAAGCCCACTGGTACGGCTGCAGCTACGTCATTACCGCCGTCGCCAAGGGCAAAGCAGAAATAACGAATTCGTTTCGGCTGACAGGCACGAACGAGGACGACAAGAGCTTCGTGAACGAGTCCATCACCCTAACCTAATCCGTCGGCGATAATAGAAGCAATGAAGATTCACATCCCAACACCGCTGCGCGCCTACACCGACAAGCAGGAAACTGTTTCGGCAGGCGGCGCCACTGTAGCCGCGGGTCTGGAGAGTCTGGTGCAGCAGTTCCCTGCCATGCGCCAGCATCTCTTTACGCCCGATGGCAAGCTGCGGTCCTTCGTCAACGTGTACGTCAACGACGAGGACGTCCGCTACCTTCCTGAAAAGGAACACACCGCAGTTGCTGAAGCAACTGAGCTAACGATCATCCCCTCCATCGCCGGCGGTGCGCCCTGCATCGCGAGCTGTTGTTGTCGATAAGACACCGGCTCACTTACTTACTCAACGCATATAGTTTGATCGCATGCTTCGGGATTCTCCGGTTGATGATGCTCTTCTGTTGCTAAGTCTTTGACCTCCAAACATCGTGGACGTGTGCGCTCCGAAGTTTCGCTTCTGAGACACCCGTATAAGTTTTCCAAGCGATTACCCTTCTTCTAAACTCAATCTCGAAATCGGTGCGAAGGCAAACGAATCTTCGCCTGAGAGATTACATCTGCTCCTCATAGGACTACCCATGATTGCTACCGAAGAATTGACCGAAACGATCAATGAGCTCCCGAAACTGTCGAACGAGGAGATTGCACGCTACTCGCGCCACCTCATCCTGCCTGAGGTGGGCATGGAGGGTCAGCAGAGGTTGAAGGCTGCAAAGGTATTGTGCGTGGGCACCGGTGGTTTAGGTGCACCGTTAGCGCTGTATCTCACGGCAGCGGGCGTTGGGACCATCGGCCTCGTTGACTTTGATGTTGTGGATGAATCGAACTTGCAGCGCCAGGTGATCCATTCGCAGGCAACGGTCGGCAAGCTGAAGGTAGATTCCGCCGAGCTGATGCTCAAAGGCCTGAACAAGAACGTGAACATCATCAAGCACAACACGATGCTCACTTCCGCTAACGCGCTTGAAATTTTTAAAGACTACGACGTCATTGCTGACGGCACGGACAACTTCCAGACACGCTACTTGGTAAATGACGCCTGTGTGCTGACCGGCAAGCCGAACGCCTACGGCAGCATCTTCCGCTTCGAAGGCCAGGCGAGTGTCTTCGCGACGGAAGAGGGTCCGTGCTACCGCTGCTTGTACCCTGAGCCACCACCGCCAGGCCTCGTGCCAAGCTGCGCGGAAGGCGGTGTGCTTGGCATTCTTCCGGGGCTCGTTGGCGTGATTCAAGCGACAGAAGTCATTAAGCTCATTCTCGGTATTGGTGAGCCGCTGATTGGCCGCCTGCTTCTTGTCGATGCGTTGGGCATGAGCTTTCGCACGCTGAAGCTGCGCAAAAATCCCGAGTGCCCTGCCTGTGGAACGCGTGAGATCAAAGAGCTCATCGACTACGACCAGTTCTGCGGTATTGCTCCGCCGAGCACCACAAACGGTCCACTGGAAGCTAGCTCTCATGGCGTTACGCCGCAGGGCGCACACAAGATCGAGGGCATCCCGCAGCTCTCTGTCGAAGAGCTGAAGAAGCGCATCGATGCCGGCGACAAGCCCTTCATTCTCGATGTTCGCGAGCCGCATGAATATGCCATCGTGAACATCGGTGCGCCCCTTATCCCTGTTGGCCAGGTTGCATCTCGCATCAAGGACATTCCGGTCGCAAAGGATCACGAGATTGTTGTGCATTGCAAGACTGGTGGCCGCAGCCAGAAGGCAGCGCTCACGCTGAAGCAAGCTGGCTTCACCAACGTGAAGAATCTTGCAGGCGGGATCACGGCTTGGGCCGAGAAAATTGACACCTCGCTACCGAAATATTGACGCATATCTTCGATACAACGCCTCGCAAAGGCGCGTGAGTCCAAGACTTATGCGCCTTTGCCAGTTTGTTCTTCTGTCCGCCGCCATTTGCGCGCCTGCGTGCGTGTGCGCGCAGGTTGGTGTCAAAACTGAGATCTCTGCTGACCTCATCATTCCTCAGCCGCCGCCGTCCGCTCCTCCGGCTGAGTGGAAAGATGCGGCGGGTCGAAGGGCCATCAGTCTGCAGGTCGCGGGTGCCATGCTGCACGGGTTTCATTATGCCGGCGCGGATGCAAAGGCACCGGAAGTGCTCTTCTTCAACGGCAATGGCATGACGATTTTGCACACGGATCGCTTCTACCGGGCGCTGGCTGCGCTCGGCCCAAGTGTGACGGTGTATGACTATCGAGGCTACGGCTTTTCGCGAGGCACGGCCTCGCTCATCAACTTCCGCGAAGACGGTCTGCGAGCTTACGACGCACTCGTGAAGACTGCACCGGGTGGACGCGTTGTTGTCTATGGGGCTTCGATGGGAACCGCGGTGGCCGCCTATGTTGCGAGTCAGCGGCCTTTGGCGGGTCTAGTGCTCGGCATGCCGATAGCGTCTGCCGAAGAAGAGCTTCCCGTGTACGGCCAACTGGTCGGCTTCACTCCAACGCAGCTTGCGATGACTACGCCTTCCGCGGAAGCCAGCAGCATCTTTGGTGAGACCGCGTTGGTAAAACGCTCGAACGCTCCGCTGCTTGTCCTTGGCGGCAGCGACGACAACGTGGTTCCCGTGCAGCAGGCGCGTGAGGTCTTCGCGGCAAGTCCATCTGTGAAAAAGAAGATTGTTGTTGTTCCCGGAGCGGGACACAATGATGTCATTCTTTCCAGCGCCGCCATGATGAGCGTGAGCGAGATGCTAACGCAGCTTCAGTGATCTAAGGGCAGGCATCTCGCGTCCGATGACGCTAGTCACCCATGTCACGGATGTCGTTGCATCGTCGCCCTGAAAGGCAAGTTGTTGTAGCTTCGCGATGAAAGCGCGACTTATACCCGCCGAGGCAACGCCCCAAGGTTAGCAGCGAACAGTATTCCAAAGCGCTGAAGGCGCGGTTCATGGGCTCGATGACAAGTAAACGCAACATCTAATCGGTGTCCTTGTCGTCCACCACAAGTATCTGCAAGGCAAGCGGTGGTTCAAGCATGAACGGCATTGCACCCATCTCGGCGATAGCTTCCTCCAGCACTGCGCTGGAGCAGGGTTCTGTCGTCACGACAAACGGCAGCCGCTCCGATTCGTGCCCGCGATGCTGCAGGATGGAGTCGATGTTGATGTGGTGCTTTGCGAGCACACCAGCGATCGCCGCAACGATGCCCGGCTCATCCGCAACGATGAAGCGCAGGTAATACGGCGCGCTCACTTCACCAGATACTTCTGCATGCTTTGTGGGCAAACGAACGGCGGCGCTCCCCTGCGCGATTGCCAAGACGTCACTCATGACCGCGACGGCTGTGGGATGGCCGCCGGCTCCGTGCCCGCTGAAAACTACATCGCCACCGAAGCGGCCCTTGGTGACGACCATGTTTTGTGTGCCGTGAGACCAAGCGATCGGCGAAGTCGTAGGCACCAGCATGGGTCCAACGCGAGCCTGTACCTTGTCGCCGTGTTTCTGCGAGCGGCTTACCTGCCGGATCGTACAGCCGAGCTCCTTCGCGTAGGCAAAATCGACAGCCGCCACAGCTGAGATCGTTTGCGCGGGCACTTCGTCCGGGTTGATCTCCGCACGAAGGGCGAGGCGCGTCAGGATGCAGAGCTTGGCACGCGCGTCGACGCCATCCACGTCAGCAGACGGGTTCGCCTCGGCATAGCCAGCGCGCTGCGCGTTCGCGAGCACTTCGCCGTAGTCAGCGCCGGCCTCCATCGAACTCAGAATGAAATTGCACGTGCCGTTCACAATGCCGCTGACGCGCGTGATCTCGTCCCCGCCGAGTCCCTGCGCGACCCCAGGAATCACCGGCACACCACCGGCTACCGCAGCGCCGTAAAGCAGCTGCACATTTGCTTTCGCTGCCACATCAAACAGCTCAGGACCGCGATACGCAATGAGCTGCTTGTTCGCGGTAACGACATGCTTCCCTACCTTGAGAGCGGCGCGCAGCCAACCGCCGACCGGATCAAGGCCACCGATTAGCTCAACAACAACATCGACGTCCGCAGCCTCAATGACCCCTTCCGCCTGTTCAATCCACTGCACTTCGGGTTGTAAAAACTTTGCACGCTCATGCGAACGCTTGCGCTCCACGCCTCGGTTGAATATGCGCGTGATGAGAATGTCCTCACGACCCGAAGCGGCCAACACTTCTGCGAAAGAGCTGCCCACTGTTCCAAAGCCAAGCAAACCAACGCGCAGCACAGAGGATTCGCTCATCAGTAGTTCACCTTGAATGGGCTGCTGTCCCAGACATGGAAGCTCTCCAACGCTTCTTCGGGCAGCAAGCAAAGGATGGGAATGGTTCGCTCCTCGAGCGGCTTCGTCACTTCGCTGTACAGGAACGAGTCATCAAATCCTGCCTTCGCAGCATCCTCTCGATTGTTGCCGAAGTAGATCGTGCGGCAACGAGACCAGTACAGCGCCGCCAGGCACATCGGGCATGGTTCGCAGCTCGTGTACACGTCACATCCATCCAGCTGAAACGTTCCCAGCGCCGCGCATGCATTGCGGATCGCGACGACCTCCGCGTGGGCCGTAGGGTCGTTTGATGACGTCACCTGATTGGAGCCCGTGGCAATCAAAACATCATCCTTCACCACCACCGCGCCGAACGGTCCGCCGCGCCCGCTCGTCACATTTTCCGTTGCTAGCTGAATGGCCTGCTGCATGAATTTCGGATTCCCGCCCATAATCCTTTCTCTACCCCTACTGTCTACCCGTCTACTGTCTGGTTTAATCAGCTTCATGGTACATGCACTTGTTTCGCGTCGGGTGGTAACGCCGGAGGGGGAACGCGAGATCGCCGTCTTGATCGAAGACGAACGCATCGTCGCCTTGAAACCTGTCGCGGAACTATCGCCGGACGTAGCCCGCGAAGACCTTGGCAACGTTGCTCTGCTGCCAGGCCTGATTGACGTCCACACGCACATCAACGAACCCGGCCGCACCGAGTGGGAAGGCTTTGCAACGGGCACGCGTGCTGCTGCTGCCGGAGGCTTCACCTCCATCGTTGATATGCCGTTGAACTGCCTTCCGGAAACAACAGACATAAAGGCGCTCGAAGACAAACGCGAAGCTGCGCGCGGCAAATGCACGATCGACTACGCGCTTTGGGGCGGCGCCGTCGACGGCAATCAAGGTGAGATCGAGCCTCTCGCACTTGCCGGTGTGCCCGGCTTCAAATGCTTCCTGATCTATCCCGGCTGCGATGGGTTCACCTCCATCGATCGCGAGAATCTTGAGCTAACACTGCCGCACATCGCACGCACAGGTTTACCGCTGCTCGTCCATGCAGAACTCGCTGCTCCAATCGACTCCGCCGCCGCCAAACTGAATGCAAGCGGCGCTGACTGGCACAGGTATGCAACCTACCTTGCCTCGCGCCCGGATGAAGCCGAGTTGCAGGCAATCTCTATGCTTCTAGACCTTTGCCGGCGTTACCGCTTCCGTCTCCACATCGTGCACCTTTCCACGGCGCAAGCGCTGCCGATGCTCGCCGCGGCCAAAGCTGAGGGTTTGCGGGTCACCGTAGAGACCTGCCCACACTATCTGCACTGCGCCGCGGAGGAAATCGCTGACGGAGCTACGCTGTTCAAGTGCGCGCCGCCGATTCGTTCTGCGGCCAACCGCGAAGCGCTTTGGCAGGCTCTCGTCGAGGGAACCATCGATCTCATCGCCACCGACCACTCGCCGTGCCCGCCCGCGATGAAGCGTCTCGAAGCACTCGAACCCGGCCAGGAAGCTGGCCGCTTCGACGAGGCCTGGGGCGGCATCGCTTCCTTGTCGACAGCGCTTCCTGTGCTTTGGACCGAGTGCGTCAAGCGCAACATCTCGCTTTCGAAGTTGTCGCAGTGGACCTCCGGCGCGCCCGCAGAACTCGCCGGCATCGCAATGCAAGTTGGATCGATCCAGCCAGGTAAGCACGCGAATCTCATCGCCTTCGACACGGACGCGTTTGCGACTGTCACTCCCGAACGGCTCCACTATCGCCACCCCATTTCGCCGTACATGGGAGAGCGGCTGCGCGGCGTGGTGCGCTCCACATGGCTCCGCGGAGAGCGTGTCTTTCACGACGGCACTTTCCCCGGCACTCCTCGCGGTCGCGAGTACGCGCTATCCTGTTCCCTCAGCTAAGCACTTCATTTGTTCCCGAATCACTATTCACTACTCACCGCCCTTTTCTATGAGCCAGCAAGAACCTGTCAACACGATTCTCGAAAACTGGAACCGCCTCGAGCAGGAAACCGCAACGAAGGTCATCCTTCCGTGTAACGGCTCGCGCGCATGGGCCATCGGAGTGGTCAACGAGTACCCGTTCGACACTCCCGAGCAGATCTTCGCGGCCTCTGACAAGGTCTGGCGCAGCCTTCCCGAATCCGATTGGCAGCAGGCCTTCGACTCGCATCCACGCATCGGAGAGCAGAAGGCGAAATCAGCGACACAGCAGTCTGCCACTTGGTCAGAAGACGAGCAAAGCGCCGCACAGCTTGATGCTGAAACACAGCAAAAGCTTTCAGCCGCAAACAAAGAGTACGAAGCAAAGTTCGGGCACATCTTTCTCATCTGTGCGACCGGGAAATCGGCGAACGAGATACTTGCCTCATTGCACCAGCGGCTGAAGAATAATGCAGCAACCGAACTACAGGAGGCCGCTGAGCAGCAGCGCCGCATCACGCAGCTTCGCCTCCGCAAATGGCTGGAGCTGCCAGCCGCAAGATGCGAGGAGGTCTAGCCTGGGACTTTCCACGCACATTCTCGACACGGCTGCCGGTCGTCCTGCAAGCGGCGTGTCACTTACTCTGGGGCGACTCGAGGGAGCCAGTTGGGAGCAGGTCGGCACCGGTTTTACCGACGCTGACGGCCGTTGCCGCACTCTTCTTGGCGACGGACCCCTACTGGCAGCAACATACAAGATCCATTTCGCCACCGCAGAATACTTCGCGACGCAAAAGCTAAGCGGCCTCTATCCATTCGTTGAAATCGTCTTCACCGTTGTCGACCCAGCACAGCACTATCACATTCCGCTGCTCCTGACGGCCAACGGCTACACCACCTACCGAGGAAGCTGATGCCACAATCGCAAGTTCGCCTTGCCGCCAATCGCTATGGCAAATCGCGCGTCCGTGTGATGCGCGTGACGAAGCACGAACAGCATCACGACCTCGATGAATGGACTGTGCAGATTCTCCTCACGGGGGACTTCGAAGAAGCACACACCGTCGGCGACAACACAAATATCCTGCCCACAGACACCATGAAGAACACGGTGTACTTCGTCGCACGCGAATCGAAAGCGCAAAGCATTGAAGACTACGCGAAGGAGCTCGTCAACTACATCCTGACGCGAAACCCGCAGGTCACAGATGTCCAAGTCGCCATCGAGTCGCACCTTTGGAAGCGGCTCACCATCGACGGCAAGCCATATCCGACAGCCTTTATGCGTGGCTCCGACGAGCGGCAGACCACGATCGTCTCGCGCGAGCCGGGCAAGGCCTTCCAGATCCGCAGCGGCTTCGACCATCTTACGGTGCTGAAAACGGCTCAGTCCGGCTTTTCCGGATACATCAAGGACTCGCTCACCACGCTGCCGGAAACAACCGACCGCCTCTTCGGGACTGCACTACAAGCCGATTGGCCCTACAGGGACAACGCTATTGCTGAAGGCATTGACTTCAACAAGGTCCGAAAGCATCTTCGCGAAACGATGATCTCAACCTTCGCAAAGCATGATTCACTTTCCGTTCAGCAAACGCTCTATGCAATGGCGCAAGCCGCGCTCGGCCATACCGACATCATCGACGAAGTGCACATGCTGATGCCGAACAAACACAACCTGCTCGTCGATATGGCGCGCTTCGGACGCGATAATCCGAATCACATCTTCGTTCCAACGGATGAACCGCACGGCACCATCGAAGCCACGGTACAGCGCGCTTAGCTATGTCGCTTTCTCGCACACGCGCTGCAAAGGTGATCGAACGCTGTCGTGAGCTTTCACGCATCACCGATGTTCCTGGCGAAACCACGCGATTGTTCCTCTCACGCGCGACACACGCCGCACACGCGCTGCTGCTCTCATGGATGAGGCAGGCTGGCCTGGAGACGCGCACGGACGACATCGGCAACGTTCGGGGTGTGCGGCGCAGCAACGCTTCTGACACTTCGACCCTTCTCCTTTTTTCGCACATTGACACTGTTCCCAATGCCGGCGCCTTCGATGGTCCCCTCGGCGTGCTGCTTGGCCTTGCTGTCATGGAGGAACTCGGCGCTACAGAGCTTCCGTTCAACATCGAGCTCATCGCGTTCTCAGAAGAAGAAGGTATTCGTTTCAGCTTTCCATTTCTCTCTTCAACAGCGGCAGCAGGCGGCATTACCCACGATCACCTGCGGCGCAAAGACGCAGCAGGCATCAGCGTGGAACAGGCTTTGCGAGATTTCGGCCTCAATCCAGAACGCTTGGGTGAAAGCTGTGCCTTTTCTCCGGCAACATTTGCGGCTCTCGAAGTCCACATCGAGCAAGGCCCTGTTTTAGAAGCAGAAGACCTGTCGCTGGCGGTGGTGCAAAGCATCATCGGCCAGTCACGCCTGCGACTCCGCTTCGAAGGCCAGGCAAACCACGCCGGCACCACCCCGATGCCGCTGCGGCGTGATGCTCTTACTGCGGCTGCCCAATGGATCGTCGATGTCGAGCGGTTTGCGCTGGATCACAAACAACTCGTCGCCACCGTCGGCCGCATCGAAGCGCTGCCCGGCGCAGTGAATGTCATTCCCGGTACGGTCGAGCTCACTCTGGATGTACGACACCCAAGCGACGACTCACGACATGCCGCAGTGGGCGTTCTTCTTACCAAGGCGCAGCGTGCGGCCGAGTTGCGTGGTGTGCAGGTGAAAGCCACAGTCGCCAGCGAGCAAAAGTCCGTTGCGATGGACGCTACGCTCGCGGCGTCACTTGCAGCGGCTGCCGAGCGTGCGGGGTATCCGGGTAGAACAATGTTTTCAGGCGCGGGCCACGACGCCATGATTCTCGCGCCGCACGTACCCACCATCATGCTGTTCGTGCGTTCGCCCGGCAGCCTGAGCCATCATCCTGATGAGGCTGCGCGCGAGGAAAATGTCGAAGCCGCGATCGCAGTGGTCATTGAATGGGTTCTTGGTTTGCGCCAAGGTGCGAACGACTCATGACGCGAGCCGGAAACCAATACAATCCTCTTCATGCATCACCTTGGTCTCACACGCAGCGCGAACCGTCGCGACCATCTGCTGCTTACGCCGGACACATTCATCCGCACGCCGTTGCCAGGCCTCACGGGCTCGGCCATCGTGCACGTCTCCCCGGAGACGGGTGCCGGCTTCACGATGATGACAGTGGAGCTCGAAGCGAACGGCAGCTTCTCGGCCAGCGGCCAGCAGCGTTTCATCTATGTACTGGAAGGGCATTTACAGCTTGATTCTCAGCCCTTGAAGGAACTAACAGCCGGAAGCTATGCCTACCTTCCCCCCGGCGCGAACCGGAGAGTGAAAGCCGCCGAACCATCCCGTGTGATCGTGATCGACAAGCCGTTCGAGCCGCTCGACAGAGCCGACTCACTCGCTCTGCAGGAAGCAGGTGAAGCATGCGAGCCATGGTTCCTTGCGGGCAAGGAACAGGACATCCCACCGACCGCGCTCAACGGCGATGAAGATCTACAGGTGCGGTCCATGCTGCCCGCATCCATGGCCTTCGACTTCGCATGCAATACGATGTCGTATGCACCCGGCGCGTCGCTTAGCCAGGTCGAGATTCACTACATGGAGCATGGCTTGCTGATGCTTGAAGGCGGCGGCATCTATCGGCTTGGCGACGAGTGGTACCCAGTACAGGCCGGTGACTTCATCTGGATGGCTCCCTATTGCCCACAATGGTTCTGCGCTGTTGGCAAGCAGCCGGCAAAGTACCTCATCTACAAAAACTTCAATCGCCACACGCTCAAACAGGCCTAACGCGTATGCTCAAGCTCGCAACAGTCTTCTTCATCGTCGCGTCATCTTCGATGGCGCAGCACCCAACGTTTAGCTTCGTCGCTCCCACAACGAGCGGCAGAGTGACGCTGCCGCCGCAGGGTGGTGCCTGGGAGCCCTCGGAAGCTGGGCTCTATGACGATGCGACGAGGCCCGTCCTGCAATACAGGGACGGCGCTCGCGACCTCGTGCTATCTGTTCTTCTATTTCCAAATCCTGGCAAAGCAGGAACTGCAGAAGCTTGCCGCAACTCTCTCATTCCTGGTCTAACGTCAGCGCTTCGTGAGCACGGTGCCGTCCTGGAAGCGGAGTCGCAAACGCTGCAGAGAGCCTCAAATGACTTGTTTCTTGCAGTCGCAAGCTACACCATCGCAAAGCAGGGAACAATTCCATTGCAGCAGCGGAATGTTTTTGCCTTTGCTGGAGACACTCATACCTGCGCGGAAATGCACATTTCGAAAGTGAAAGCGCAGGCGTCAGATCAGCATGTCTTTGACGACCTCGTGAACCACTTTGCAGTGGACCTCAGCTACAAGCCTCTGGCGGTAGACTACGAGACGATGGGCGTCATTTTCTTCGAGGGCGCGAAGAACTACGCGGCATCGGCTGTCTTCTATCAGCGCGCATATGATGAGCTCAATCCGGAAGAGCGCAAGTCGCGCATGGGCCGCTACACGGCGGATCGGCTCACCTTGTCGTATGGCATGGCCGGTGATCTAAAGCAATCGCGCGCGACTGCGCAGGCCGCCATTGCAGTCGACCCTGCATACCCGCTCTACTACTACAACCTCGCATGCGCCGATGCTGAGAGCGGAGACGCTGCTGCAGCGAAAATACATCTGCAACAGGCGTTCGAGCGGCGAGCCAACACGCTCCAAGGCGAGCCGTTCCCCGACCCGACAAAAGATGACTCTCTCCAGAAGCTAAAAGCCGACAAGCCCTTCTGGGATCTGGCCACAAGCATTAGTGCGCAATTGAAAAAATGAACCTGACGATCAACACCGAACGCCTCATGCGCGAGCTTCACCACCTCGCGTCATTGACTAATTGCCCTCCAACGAGCGATGCGTCGTTGCCTGTACCGACCCAGGCGGTAACGCGCATCGTCTTCACAGCACGCGACCTCGAAGCAAGAGCATGGTTGAAGGGTCTCGCTGACGAGGCTGGGTTCACGGTTCGCGAAGATGCGATTGGCAACACCTTCATCCGTTGGCACGGCAGCGACGCGACTCTGTGCGCGGTCGGTACCGGGTCGCACACGGACGCGATTCCGCATGCGGGCATGTACGACGGCACCGTCGGCGTGCTCGGCGGCCTGGAGGCAATGCGCGCGCTGAAAGAGTCAGGCTTTCAGCCAACGCGTTCGCTTGAGCTGCTGATGTTCACCAGCGAAGAACCTACACGCTTCGGTATCGGGTGCCTTGGATCACGTTTGCTCGGAAGCGTGCTCGATCCGGAAAGTGCAGACGCATTGCTGGATCGTTTGCCTGAGACAGACAGCAATGCGCTGGAGGGTCTCACACTGCAACAGGTGCGTGAGGCCGCTGACTTCAATGGTTCGCTGGCGAGCGTTGCTTTGCCCAAGGATTACTACAGCGCCTGGGTGGAGTTGCACATCGAACAGGGTCCTTTGCTGGAGCGCGAAGGTATCGATCTTGGAATCGTCACAGGCATCGCCGCGCCTGCGAGCTACCGCTACACCATCGAAGGCTTCGGCGGCCATGCAGGTGCGCTCCTCATGCCTGACAGGCGTGACGCGCTCTGCGCCGCTGCGGAGATGATTCTTTCTGTAGAGCGGCATGCGCGTGCGGCGAATGCAGCGGCAGGTGGGGTAGACGCAGTCGCAACTGTCGGCATGGTGAACGTCCATCCGGGCGCGGTGAACTCCGTTCCTTCCCGCGTTAATCTCCCACTCGATATTCGCGACACAGATGTCGATCGCAGGAACAGCGTGATGACCGCTTTTCACGCCGACATTGTGGCAATTGAGCGCGCACGACAGGTGAGAGTGACCGAAGAGCTGATCAATGCCGACGCGCCTGCGCGGTCTGACAAACGCATCGTCGAGGCGCTGGAGAAGATCTGCGAGACAGAGAACATCCGCTACAAGAAGATGGTCAGCCGCGCGTATCACGACTCCAGCTTCATGGCCGCCATCGCCCCGATAGCCATGGTGTTCATTCCCTGCCGCAACGGTGTGTCACACCGGCCCGATGAATACTCAACCCCTGAGTCCATCGCGCTAGGCACGCGCGTGCTCGCGTTAGCCATGGCGAAGCTTTCTTCCGAATAAGCCGCGCCCTTCTACGCTCTACACTCTATTCTCTTCAATCTGCTTCCAACCTCTGCGACTAAAAGTTGAACGTAGCCTGCAGCGTCAGCACACGCACCGCGTTCGGCGTGCTGAACGGCCTGCCGACTAGCTGTGTGAGCTTTCCGAATTGTGTGCTGGTGAGCGCGCTCGTGTCGGTTGGCGCAGCGTAGTTCACCTGATTGAAAATATTCTGGCCCTGCACACCGAAGGTGATGTTGTAACGCCGTCCGCTGTTCCCGCCGCCCCCAAATCCACCGCCGGGCCCACCTCCTGGTCCACCCCCGCCTGGACCCCCGCGACCGCCAGGGCCGCCGGGGCCACCGCGCATGCCGCCACCGGGACCGCCGCTTCCACCATTGCCACTGCCTCTCGCGGACTCGAGCTTCGGACCGAAACCAAACGTGCGCGACAACCGAAGGTTCACTGTCGCGACGGCTGGGCCGGTGCAATAGTTGATGGGGATCTCCGTGTAGTTGGAACCCTGCGCCGGCGTGACGAATGAGCTTGCACTGTTGCAAGCGGCCGCGCTGCCGTTCGCAAACGCGGGACGATCGTTATAGACAGAATCGCCGTTCACATCGGTACCGGTAGTGACGTTGTAGGGCGTTCCGGAGCGAGCAAGGATGAACGGTGAAAGCGTGAACTTGTATGGAGCGTTGTAGGAGCCGCCGATCACACCGAAGTTGCGCGTGGCGAATGCAGCGCGCCCGTAGTCGACACGCGGGTTGCTGCTGGTTGGAATGAAACTGTCGCCGCTCGTGTTCGAGTTGGCAAACGACAGCGCATAGAAGCCGAATAACATAAGCTTCGGCGCGCGAATGTTGCCGTTCACAAATAGCTGCTGCTGGCTGAATACGCGTTCAGATTGGTACTGATAGTTGTAATTGTTTCCGGAAGTTGTGAGGTTCGTATATGCCGCGTGATTTCCTCGAGACGGCAGATAATTCACTGAGACCGTTCCAATCTTTCCTATCTGCTGGTCCACGCCGAGCGCAGCTTGCATGATGTACTCCGAACGAAGGTTCGGCGCAAGTGTGTACACAGTGGTAAGCGACGGAGAGGTGGCGTTGCAGGCTGTCAGGTTGCCAGGCGCGCACGCTGCTCCCGGATTGGTGACCGTTTCCTGCTGCTGCGCCGGGTTCGTACCCAGCTGCTCCGCCGTCAGGAAGTCTCCGAGTGCGATGCGGTCATAGAAGACACCAAAGCCTGCGCGTATCACCGTGGTCGTCGGCTTGTTCGCTCCGCGCGGAACGCCATAGGAAAGCGCAATGCGTGGTGCGAGATCGTGGTCGCTTACCCGGTTCTCAGCTTCGTATCGCAGACCATAGCTGAAGGTGAGATTCGGCCGCAACTTCCAGTCATCTTCCGCGTAGGCACCCAGATCGGTCTCGCGAACATTGACGTTCGGACGGACCGTAGTGGTCAGGCGGAACTGACTCGCCGTGCCGCATTGGTAGGAGGAGATGTACGCAGCACCGGTCGCCGTCAGATTGGCGCATGGCGTGGTGGTACTCACGCAAGTCGAAGGTTTGTTTGTAATCGAAGGATCAGTGCAGGGATCGAGCAAGTAGTTATACGTGAATGAGCCGTTCGGATTCGAGATGTTCGTGACAGACTCACCTGTTGTGCGAAGCCGTCCTCCGAAGCGGATGAAGTGCTTACCAACCGCGTATGAGGTGTAGTTCTGCAGTTCGATGTGGCTAGATATCGTGTCCGAGCTTTGCGTACCAGCGCCGCCGGCACTGAAGCTTCCCTGCACGCTGACGCTTGGCGCCGTGGAAAGTGCGCCTACCGTAGCTTCGTCGCGCTGATACTCAAAGCGTATCTCGTTCACGAGTTTTGCGCTCACGGTTTGCGTGTCGGAGATCTGAATGGTGTGCTCGTCATTGCTCGTATTGTTGAAGGTGCTGGCAAGTGCGTTTCCGCTACTGCCGTTGCTGAGCGTTGTGCCGCTTTCGTACTGGTAGCGCGTCGTCAGCACATTCTTCGCGCCCAACGCGAAATCCAGGCGCGGCGTGATGTCACTGCGCGTCTGAGGCTGAAAGACTGCGCGTGAGGTGGCTGGGTATCCATAATTCGCGCAGCCCGTCACCGTACCCGGAGGGCATAGCGTTGCGGAATCTGCACTGGTGGAGTAAAACCCTGTCGGATTCACGATGACGTTGTTCTGGATCGTGCGACGCGACCCGCCGATTGAAAACGAAGAACTCTTGGTCAGAGGCCCGGTAAGGTTTCCGAGAATGAAGAACGTGTGGTAATCCGGCTGCTGGTCAGCGGTGCCAAGAAAGGGATTTGATGTATTGAACGATTTGTCGTTCCCTTGGAAGCTGAGCGACCCGTGGAACTTGTCCGTACCGGGCTTGGTGAACACTTCAATGCGTCCGAAGCCCAACTTGTCATACTCTGCCGAGAAGGGATTCTGATTGATGCGAATTTCGCGAATCGATGACTTTGGCGGCAACTGCCCACCGGTAAAGCCATCCACATAGATCTGGCCGCCGTTCGGCCCGGCCGCCGGGCCCGCGAGCGCGCTTAGCTCCGATGACAACTCATCGGGATCGTCCGAGAGCGCGTCGAGGTCTTTGCCACTGATCACCGTCGCACTCGCATTGGAGTCAGGATCGGTGCTCAGCGAGATCGCGTTCGCTTCTACGTTTACGACCGTCGTCTGCTCACCAATTTTCAGCTTCGCGTCGAGCGTCGTGCTCGGAACCGGAGGCACCTTCAGGCCGTTCATGGAGTACGTCGCAAAGCCAGGCATCGAAATGACAACCGTGTAGGTTCCCGGTGCGATCGTGATGGCGTAGCTGCCATCGCCGTTTGATTGGGTCTTGATCCCATTGCCTTTGGCGGGCGTCAGCATTACCGTTGCTCCGGGAATCGCCGCACCATCAGGGTCCGTCACCATTCCGTGCAGGCGCGTTCCACCCGTCGAAACGATCTGTCCGCCGGCGGCTGCGCCGCCCGATGGGGCCTGTGTCGTTGTGGTCTGCGCCGCTACCGGCAATAAACAAAGCGGCAGCACACAACACCGCAACAGCGCCTTACAAAAAGACATCTTCACTCCTCGGCAAATCAAAGTTTTCAGCGGATCGAGTCTAATCACGTTGCAGTTACAGCAGATGATGCTTAGACCGCGTACTTTCCGCATGGGTAAGCAATAGCAATAAAGTGTTCCACGTTCTACGGCGTCGCTCCGCCACCCATGCTGGTTGCACCCTCGCTGCCGCTAACGTTCCATGGCGACAATGTTGTCGACTCCCCAGCAGGAGCCGCAAGGATGGGCTCGACTCCGGCCAACAGCGTGATGGCTGTAGACTTCGTGGGGTCCGCAGCAGACGGTGAAGCCACGATCATCACCGCCTCACCAGATTTCAAACCGGCGAGCGTTTCTGTCGGCAGCCGCGCGAGCATTCGCGAAAGGTCGCCACCGGCAGTGCTCGCTCGGCGCTGGCCCGCTTCCCCTTCGCCGGCGCTTTCGCCAGGAGCACTGGCCTGTTTTGCTCCCACAACGGGAGTGCCGCCTGCCGCTTTGTTTTCCACTCCGCCGCCCTTCATTCCCATCGCAATTCGCGTAGCCAACTGTGGAGGCAAGCGGCGCACATCCGTTCCGGACAAAATGGCAATGGTCACCGTCTTCTTTGTGGCAAGATCCTTCAGAGTGATCGTGCTTGCACTACTGTCGATGGAAGCAATGGTTCCCGAGTAGTTTGCGAATGACCCAGTCACAATCTCATCAGCCGTGACGCTCAAGCCATCATCTGACTTCGTGCCGCGAACACGTAGCTGGTCGCCTGGGCGAATGGAAGCGACTGTGCTGGTCTGCGCATCCTCGAATTTCACGGACCCGGCCGCATAGCGCCGCACGATCGTCTGCGGTGTCAGCACAAGCGTCACAGTCTTCATGCCACTTGAGACAACGATCTTGTCAGGGGTTACCGACTTCACAATGCCACCGGTGCCTTGCGCCCATGCGGAACTCTGTGCCG
Organism: Verrucomicrobia bacterium Tous-C9LFEB; assembly: GCA_903970445.1. Taxonomy (GTDB): domain Bacteria; phylum Acidobacteriota; class Terriglobia; order Terriglobales; family Acidobacteriaceae; genus Granulicella. The sequence goes on from CAJCIP010000012.1 coordinate 20,508, forward strand.
CATGCACCTGCGCGAGCGCGGCGGATTTCATCACGATCACGCGTACCGCGGTGATGTTTGTCGCTGGATCGCCCGTTGTTCCAGTCACCAGTGCGCGATCACCCGCCTGAATATCAGCTGCGGTTCCTGCTGTTGCCGCGCTCAGGCTCGTGCTGCCCGGAGGAACGATGAGTACCTTCGTTGAACTCGTAATGGCTACGTTGACATCTTGTCCGTCTTTGCCGGTCAGTACCAGCGACGAAGCACTTGAAGTCTTTACTGTTCCAGACTGTTTCGGCGCAGCGCCTGGCACCGAACCGGCGGACGCAGCAGCCTGCGCGCTCGCCACCGGCGCTGTAGCAGCAAGCACTGCGGCGAGCGCGATGGAGTACAGGCAGGCGCGCACTACGTTTTTGTGTTGGTTGGACACTTTCATTTCCTTCCCGCAATCCGGCGGCGTAGACGCGCCACGGTAGACGAATACGGCTAACACCAATGATCTCTTCATTGGATACGTCATACCCCGTCAGAAGTTTCCGGCAACGACAGCTATTTATTGCAAATGGTCACCTGAGAGTGATGCCAATACAAGGTGCTCGTCGATGACGATGACCTTGCGCGGTAGAAGGCGTGCGAAGCGCGGCGTCACTCCCACGTCGTCGTTCCGCATCAATCCTGCTGACATGAAGCTTGCGATAGAACAGGCACCGCGCTTTGGCGTGCCCTGTCAGACCTGCTTGAAGATGAACATTCACCAGCATCTGCGGCAGGAAGCGACGACGAGCTGCCGGAAGCCGTCATGGCAACGTCTAAAATCAAGATTCATGCTGTACCAGGCGGATTGTCGAAAGCGCTTCTATTCGTTCGCGATTGCGAGCGCGCTTCTGCTTGTGAGTGGATGCAGCGCGATGCTATCGCAGGAGCCGTCCGCAGGCGCGGCAACCTTTCCAGCGGGTGCAAGTGCTGCAATTCCAGCGCGAGAAGACGCGATCGCGAGGGCTGCGGCTTCATCTCGCACAAAGGTCACCGCCAAGCAGGCGCGTGAAGCTGACGACGCGTTCCTCGAAGGCGCACGCCACGTAGAGCACAACGATCTGCCTGCTGCAGTAAAAAGTTTTGCGCGAGCGGTAGAGCTGAACCCCACGAAGCAGGATTACATTCTGGCGCTCGCAGTCGTGCGGGAGCACACGTTGAGCGCGCTGGTGCAGGACGCCGCAAAAGCGCGTCTGATGGGAAACGATGCGCGTGCCGATGCCCTGCTCGCGCAGGCCCGGGCGCTTGATCCTGACAACAGCATCATTGCGCAGCACATGTTGAATGCCGATCCCCTGCCAACGCGCGTAGATGCAACGCAGCTTCCCGGGTCAGGCAAGGCACCTGAGCTTGGCGGCCCGGTGGAACTTTCGCCTGACTCGGGCAAGCACAGCATCCATGCGCGTGGCGGCACACAGGAGCTCGTGCGCGCGGTATATGAAGCGTACGGGATCAAACCAACGTTCGATCCCTCGGTGTCCGGCGGCGCTCAGGGAAAGCTCGACCTCGATGATGTGGACTTCGCGACCGCAGCCCGCGTCGTGAACCAGATGACGCATGTGTTTGCTGTTCCCGTACAGGCGAAGACAGCACTGGTTGCGAAAGATACGCCTGACCAGCGCGGATTGTTGGCGCCGCTGGTAGAAGAAAACATCTATCTGCCCGGGATGACCGGTGACCAGATGAACGAGCTGGCAACCATGGCTCGCACCGTGTTCGACCTGAGGCAGGTGACGGCCAGTCCGGCCACGGGCGACCTGCTTGTACGCGGAGACGAGGGAACGCTGCGGCTGCTGAATGCGACCTACGCCGACATGCTTGATGGCGGCAGCGATGTGGTATTGGACGTGCGGCTATACGAAGTAGACAAGACACACACACGTACGATTGGCACACAGCTGCCAAGTAGCGTTGGCGCATTCAGCGTTGCCGCGGAAGCGCAGCAGTTGGTCACCGCTAACCAGACGCTCATCAACCAGGCTATTGCTAACGGCGCGACCTTCACGGGAACCCCGCTGCAGATTTTGATTGAGGAAGCGGCATTCCTGATTTCCTCAGGTGCGGTGAACGCCGCGCAGTTTACAAACCTGATTGGGATCCTGGGCGGGGGTCTATCGCTCGCGGGGGTGTACCTGGGTTCCAACGCTTCGTTCAACGCGCTCCTGAATTCCAGCGACACGCGGACGCTTGACGCGATCCAACTGCGCGCAGGGAATGCTCAGGCTACGAACTTCCGCGCGGGCTCGCGGTACCCGGTTGTTACGTCCACTTATAGTTCGGGCATCAGTAGCGCACTATCTTCCCAACTCGCGGGCATCAATGTGAATGGAACGAGCGTAAGCTCTTTGCTGTCTAAATACCTCGGCAGCTCCTCCGTGAGCATCCCGCAGATTCAATATGAAGATCTTGGGGTAACACTGAAAGTGACGCCACGCGTTCAGCGGGATGGTGGCGTTAGCATGCAGCTGGACTTGAAGATCGAGGCGCTTGCCGGCGGAAGTATCAACAACATTCCGATCCTGAACAACCGGCAGATCACTTCAACCATCAACATCCCCTCGGGTCAGACCGCCATGCTGGTCAGCCAGGTTTCTCAGAACGAGTCGAAGGCGATTCAGGGCCTTCCTTATCTGAGCGAGCTGCCGGGCTTCCAAGGCACCTACCGGTCCGATGAGAAGGACACGGGCGAGCTGCTGATCACCATCACTCCGCACATCGTTCGGCAGCAGGCCATGCGGATAGCAAGCCGGCGGCTGTCCTCGGGGGAGGGCGGAGCGGCACCGTCAGAGTAGACCAAGTCTTTGCGCGGAAAGGCGGTTCTCCGCTATACTTTCATCTGGCAGGGCGGGAGTAGCTCAGTGGTAGAGTGCTTCCTTGCCAAGGAAGATGTCGCCGGTTCGACCCCGGTCTCCCGCTCCAAACTTCCCTCCTTCTGCGATAAACTTCTCAAGACTCAGCAGTTGCTTGCCCTCGCTTCTCGCGTCGGTGCAGGTCCAAGGCGCGGTACCCAAGTGGTAAGGGAGAGGTCTGCAAAACCTTTATGCGTCGGTTCGATCCCGACCCGCGCCTCCAATATCGAAGCAGCAAAAGAAAGCCCTCCGATGCGGAGGGCTTTTGTACTGTGCGCTACTTGAGCGATTTCAAGCTCGGCTGCAGCTTGAGTGGAACGCCGTCCTGATTTGCCTCGTACACGATGATGCGCTTCAGCGATTCATACGAGACCGACGTTAGCGGCAACAAGCGTCCGTTCACAGAAAGCATGGGTGTCTCGGTCACGCCGATGTCGGTGCCGAGCTTGATGGAAGCGTTCACGGCATCTTTGGTGGCCTGCGTTGCAGCGCATGCCGCGGCAGCTACAGGGTCGGAACCGGCCTTCGCAGCGGCTGCTGCAAGCGTGGCTTCGGCCTTGTCCTTCGTCAACGCATCCTGCGTGTCGTACACGGCTTGGGCGTAGCGAAAGAAGGCTGCATCGCCCTTGTCCTTGCGAACGCAGACGCCTTCTGCGGCCGCTTGAAAAGCAAACGGATGCAACTGCGCAACCGGGAAATTCTGGAAGACGATGCGGGCCTGCGGGAAGTCCGTGGCGAGATTGTCCATGTATTGCTGTGCTTCTTTGCAGTGCGAGCATTGCAGATCAGCGAATTCAACGAGCATAAGATCAGTACTCGTTGCACCCTGCGCCGGGCCGTTCGCGCGCGCTTTCAAGATGTCACGCGTTTCTACGAACGGCTTCGGGCCGAACGAGACCACGTTGTCCGCAATGGCGTGCTTACCATCCGGCGTAGTGAAGAAAACCGTTTGCGAGGTCCGCTCCGGCTGCGTTTTCTCGCCGACATAGACGACAACCTTGCTGACGCCAGGAGCTGGCGTGGCGAGAATCGCCTGCACGCTCCATACGCGGTTTTCGTCGTATCCCCAAAGCGCTTTGAGGAAAGCGTTCACATCCCCCACAGTGGGCGTGGTAGCGGTGAAGTTCGCCGGGTTGGGCGAGGGAAAAGAGATCTTGCGCGGGACCGCAGGTGCGGGCAGAGGCGTTGTCGGTGTGGGCGATTGCGGCAGAGTTCCAACCTGCGCTTGTGCTGCGAGTTGGCCGGCAATCAGCATTGCGCCAGTGGCGACTTGCGCGAATAGAGCTTTGTTCAACAGAGTCCTTCTCCTTGCTGCGATTCCTGCGTTTGCGGTTGCGTCTTAAACTTCGCGGCGAGCCGCTATCGGAAAGCGGCGGCCCATGCCGAACGCTTTCTTCGAAACCTTTAGTACGGGTGCGGCCTGCTGCCGCTTGTATTCCGCAATCTCGACCAGCCGGATGACCTGCCGCACTAGAGTGACATCTACATCTTGCGACTTCGCAATCTCTTCCGCAGATTCGTAATCCTCAATGTACGCGCGCAGGATGGGATCGAGAATCTCGTATGGCGGCAATGAATCCGTGTCCTTCTGCCCGGGCCGCAACTCGGCAGATGGCGGCTTCGTTATGGTGCCTTCCGGGATCACTTCACCCTTGCGATTCACGTAACGGCTGAGTGCGTAGACCTCTGTCTTGTATAGATCGGCGATGACGGCGAGCGCGCCGACCATGTCGCCGTACAGCGTGCAGTACCCCACGGCCATTTCACTCTTGTTGCCGGTGGTAAGAACGAGCGCGCCAGTCTTGTTCGAGATGGCCATCAGCAGCGTTCCGCGCGCGCGTGGCTGAATGTTTTCCTCCGCAAGCCCAAAAGTTGTGCCTGCAAAGAACGGCTCGAGCTCCTTTGTAAACGCGTCGTGAATGGCGCGTATCGGCGCAATGGAAAACGTAATGCCAAGATTGTTTGCGAGCTGCTCCGCATCGGAGACCGAGCCGCTGGAAGAAAACTCGCTGGGCATGCCGACGCCTTGCACGTTTTCTTTGCCGAGCGCCTCTACGGCAATGGCTGCAACGAGCGCTGAATCGATGCCACCGCTAAGCCCCAGGATCGCTTTGCGGAAGCCGCATTTGTGCAGGTAATCGCGCGTGCCGAGCACAAGCGCGCTCCAAGTGCGCTCGCACTCGGGTTCGCCGGCGGACTGCTGGGCCTTTGCAGCGATGTCCGCGTGCTGCTTTGTGTCCGCTACAGACCTTGCGTTTTCCGTGTCGAAGATCACGAGGTCTTCCGCGAATTCACAAGCCTGCGCGATCACCTCCGCATTCGCGTTCATGGCGAAGGAATCGCCATCGAAGACGAGGCTATCGTTGGCGCCAACCTGGTTCACCATCACCACTGTCGCGCGATGGCGCTTGGCAAGTGCGCCGATCATGCGCCGCCGGACTTCCGTCTTGCCGTGCCAGTAGGGGGAAGCAGAGATGTTCAGGATGAGCCGGTGGCCGGCAAGGTGCGGCGGCAGCACGGACCATTGCTTCATCAGCTCTTCGATGGGGTCGACAGGATAGTTCTGTCGCGGCCAGAACATCTTGTCATTCCATGCGTCTTCGCAAATGGTGATGGCGACTGGCTGGCCTTTCACCGTTGTGAGCTCCTGATGCGCTGCAGGCTCGAAGTAGCGCTGCTCATCGAACACGTCGTAGAAGGGCAGGAGCATCTTCTGTTGCGCGTAGCGCACGTCGCCCCCTTCGAGCAGGACCGCTAGGTTGCGCGCTCGCTTTCCTGCTCCGTCTTGCGCAAACGCAGGTGTACCGATGAGTATTGCCGGCGATTCCGAATCCGCCGTGAGGCGCTTCACCTCGTCGAGGCTTTCTTCAGCGCGCCTCAGGAACGAGTCTTTCTCTAACAAGTCCGCTGGTGGATAGCCGCAGATAGCGAGCTCGGGGAAGATGACAAGTTCCGCGGAGTCGCTCGATGCGCGGAGATAGAAATCTCGAATCTTCTGCAGGTTTCCGGTGAAGTCACCCACCGTAGGGTTGATCTGGGCCAACGCAATGCGCACGTTCCAAGTTTATCGCGTGCGGTCTTGTCTACTGCGGGAGCACAAGTTCGTCCAGCGCGAGAAACTCCTGCAGCACGGGATCGTTGCTCGCGCGCATCTCTTCTCTCGTGCCGAAGAAGCGTGCTTTGCCTTCGTGCAGAAAGACCACGCGATCCGCCAGCTTTTCCGCGAATCGCATGTCATGCGTGACGACGATGCTGGTGAGATGAAGCTGCTGCTTCAGTCGCTGAATCAGGTCGCCGAGAAGATTGGCCATGAGCGGGTCGACCATCGTCGTAGGTTCGTCGTACAGCACCGCGGATGGTTGTGCGGCCAGCGCGCGTGCGATCGCGACCGAACGCTTCATGCCGGTTGAAAGATCCGACGGCAGCAGGTTCTCCATGCCGGCGACTCCGACCATCTCCAACAAGCCTTTGACGACGAGCAGGATCTGGTCTTCTTCCATGCGGGCATGCTCGCGCAGCGGAAAGGCCACGTTCTCGCCCACGCTGATCGAGTCGAACAGTGCACCGTTCTGAAACACCATGGTCACCTTGCGCCGCACATCCTGCATCTCGCGCTCCGTAAAGCCCGCGATGTCTTGTCCCGCCACCATCACCGTTCCACTGTCCGGTTGAAGGAAGCCCATCAGAATTTGCAATGACACTGATTTACCGACGCCGCTGCGGCCAAGAATGCAGAGAGTCTCGCCGGCGTTTACGGAGAAGCTGACGTCCTGAAGGACCTGGAACTCGCCGAAGGACTTATTGACGTGTTCGAACGCGATGTATGGACCGGCGGAGCTAGGAAACTGAGCGCCTGCAAGCCCGGCATTCGCAGCAAATGCCGTATCGTCGGCGGCCTGTTCAGCGGCAGCCTCGTTGGCTTCCGCGGAGACGGCCATGAACTCTTCCATGATTGGAGCAACGTCAGGCGTGAGGTCGGCGGTAAGGGGATCGTCGGGAGTATGGTGCGTGATGCCGCCGGAATCCGGCAGTTCCACTGCACTGTCGTCTGGCTTCTTGTCAGCCACGCAGTCGGCTCCTCGTTCTCATAAAGTATGTCATTCAGCGTTGGGTCTGCGGCTGCCGGCCTTCGGCCAGGGCCCAGGCTTCTGCTTCGGCGAGTTCCTGCGGTGTATTGATGTTGCTGAACGACATTTCGATCTGCGCGTCCGTTAAGTTCAGAGCAAATTGCCTGGCGTCCTTGGGACAGACTGGAGCGACATCATCTGCGTCTGCCGCGTACAGCAGATCGTTCAGTCTCCTTTCATCTCGATCCAATGCTTGTGAGATGGAGTGAGCACATTTCGTGTGCAACATGGAAAATGCCGGTTGCCGTTCTCGCCCAACGATCAGAAGACTCGCGCTGCAAGGATCCTCTTCCAGGGTTTCTTTGGCCCAGCCCCTTAGAAGCGCTGGTGACACGAGAGGAACATCAACCGGAATAAACAGGGTCCACGCCCGCTTGGCAGCTCGAAGGGCTGCTTCAAACGCCGCGCCCGGACCGATGCCACTTCGCAGATCGTGAACGACTGGAGCGTAAATATCTAGATCGTCACGATTGCCGAGTATGGAAACTTCACTGCAAAACGCGCGAAGTTTCGCAACAGCGATCTCAATCAACGGTACGCCGCAGAACGGCAGCAGCACTTTATCCTGCCCCATCCGCGAGCTCTTGCCGCCGGCCAGAACGAAGCCGTGAATAGGCAGCGGAGCTTCGGTCACGCGCTTTGTCCGACGATCTCGAAGAAGCGAATGATCGACTCGATGCCACGATGAAAGTTCGCGATGTGGAACTTCTCGTTCGGCGCGTGAAGATTATCGTCCGGCAAGCCGAAGCCCATCATCACCGTCGGAATGCCAAGCTCGCGCACGAAGTCTCCGACGATGGGGATTGAGCCGCCGCCACGAACGAAGACGGTTTCTTTGCCGAACACCTGCGCCATCGCCTGCTGCGCTGCGCGGATGTACTCGTTATCGGTGCTGACAACGATGGGTTCGCCGGAGTGAATCATGCGCACATCCACCTGAACGCCTTTCGGGCAGACTTCTTCGACGAAGGCTTTGTACTTCGCGAAGGTCTCTTCCGGCTTCATTCCAGGCACGAGGCGAAAGCTAATCTTCGCCAGCGCCTTTGCCGGGATAACCGTCTTTGCCCCAGCGCCAATGAAGCCGCCGGGCATGCCGTGCACATCCATCGTCGGTCGAGACCATGTGCGTTCCAGCACGCTGAACATTTCCTCGCCTGTCAACTCAGTAGAGCCGACCTCAGTCTTCCGGTAATGCTCCTCGTCAAACGGCAGCGAGCGCCAGGCCTCGAGCTCTGCTTTTGTTGGCTCTTCAATGCCGTCATAAAAACCGGGGATTGCGATTCGACCGTCTTCACGCTTGAGCCGCGCGATCATCTGCGCCAGGGCAACGAATGGGTTCGGCGCAGCGCCACCATACATGCCGGAATGAAGATCCTGCGCAGCGCCGCGTACTTCGAGCTCGGTATAAATCATGCCGCGCAAGCCAACGCACAGTGTTGGGAGATCAGGCGCAAACATCTCGGTGTCGCTGACCAGGGCGGCATCTGCTTGCAGTTGGTCGCCATGCTCGCGAACGAACGCGGCGATGCCCTCGCCACCAACCTCTTCTTCGCCTTCAACAATGACGCGGATGTTTACCGGCAGCTTGCCGTCAGTCTTCAGCAAACTCTCCAACGCCTTCACGTGCATCCACATCTGCCCCTTGTCATCGACTGCACCGCGTGCGTAGATGTTGCCATCGCGCTCATCCGGCTCGAAGGGCGGCGACTTCCACTCATCGAGCGGATCGGGCGGCTGCACATCGTAGTGGCCGTAGCAGAGGACCGTGGGTCTACCGGGTGCGTTCAGCCAGTCGGCGTAGACGAGCGGATGTCCTTTACGTTGCTGAGTCGTCGTTTCAATCAGCCGCACATTCTCCATGCCGGCGCTACGCAGGCCCTCGGCAACGAACTCCGCCGCACGACGGACATCGCCCACGCGCTCCGGTGTTGTGGAGATGGACGGAATACGAAGCAGGTCTTTGAGTTCCGCGACAAACGTCGCTCCATTCTTCTTCGCGTAGTCGATTGCTTCGTTTGAGCTCATGCTGTTGCTTCCTTAGTTCCTGCTCGGCTTACCACCAGGATTCCATTTGGGTACGAAGTCGCTTGACGCGAGCCAGCGTACCGGTTCGACGAGTGACTGAATCGCCGCCGTCATAAACGGCAGATCGAGGTGGGCAAGGTCGTCGTTTGGCTGGTGATAGGTCGGCGGCGTTCCCCATCCTGCTGCCGTATGCGCGACGACGCCTTTCAATGCCAGCGCGTAGTTGTCAGAGCGCTCGAAGAAATGCTGCTCGGGGTAAGGATCGGGACCGATCAGCGCGCCATGCTCCTTCAGCGTTGGTCCTAGATTCGAGCGGTCGTAACCGGTAAGCAGCAGCGTGCCCTTCGGCATTTTGGGATCCTGGTTGCCGATCATCTCGAACTCGAGATTCGCCACCAGGTCTTTGAGCGGCACGGGAGGATGCTCGCCGAAGTACGTAGAGCCGAGCTCACCCGCCTCTTCGCTGCCGTAGCAAACGAACAACACACTCCGCTTCAGCTTCGGCCCGGAGGCAAGAGCGTGCGCGAGCTCCAGCACTGCTGTTGTGCCCGCAGCGTCATCATTCGCGCCGTTGTAGATGCTGTCACCGTTTACCGGCCTTCCCACGCCGAGATGATCAAGATTCGCTGTAAGGAGGATCGTTCCGGCATTCGCATCGGTTCCAGGCAAGTAGCCGATCGTGTTGAAGGTTTTGCGCGGCGATGCTTGTGGAAGCGCCTTCACCGTGAGACTCACAGCCGTGCCGTCAGCCACTTCATTCAACTGCACGAGCTGTGCAGCGTTCACCGCGACAACGGTGATTCCTGAGCGATTATCCGGCGAATCTTTCAAGCGTAGCGGCAGGCGCGTCTTGCCACCCACCATGGTGTAAAGCTGCTGCGTGGAGTCGTCCCACGGCTCGAGAATCATCGCGGCCCCGCCGCGCCACAACGACGACGACAACTGCACAGCCGTCTTGCCCGCAGGAACATCGGTGATGAGCACAACGGAACCACGAGGAAACTTCGCCGAGCCCACATCGGCACCGCGAATTTTGGACAGCGGACCGTTCATCGATACGCCGCCGGATTGCATGAGGGTAAACCCGGTACCTTCTTCCGCGCGGACGTTACCGGCAGACAATGCGGCGTGGCCGTCGAGTTCGGGGGAAATGATCTCGGCGCTTTGGATGTACCCGTTCATGCCGGGAGCGGGTCTCAGGCCATAGCCGATGAACTCCGAAGCGACGTAACTTGCGGTCAATTCTTCATCACGGGTCGCGCTGCCGCGTCCGGCGAGAACATCGCTTGCCAGAAATTCCTCGTGGGCACGAACCCACTCCGGACGAACCGTCCAGGAGGCGGGTGCCTGCGCAGCAATCATGCCCGTAATCAGGCATATCGCGGCAGCCGAGACAACATACTTCAGAAAACCAGAACGATACAGCATTCATCTCCAGGCGAATGGTCAGGATACGCACAATCGTACCCTTCCATGAGCTCGGATGTGCGAAGTGCAAGACCGATCGGACGCTTCCAGCAGCCGATATTCGTCTAAAATAGCAACGTGCGGCTTCGTGCAGTCCATCTCGCCTGTTTCATGCTTCTGCTGTCGGCTATCGCGTCGGCAGAGACTCGCGCCGGGCGTGCGGATGCGCAGGACCTCCAAGTTCAGTACGCGAGCCTGCTCCTACAGCAGGGCTCGCTTACAGCGCCGCTGGAAGAAGCGTTTCCTTGCGGAACGCAGGATGCCCTCAAACTCAACCTGCCCGTCAGCTTGCGCGCTCAGATGAAGGCAGCTTGGGCGATGCGACCGCCCTCGGCCCAGGGAGCTCAAGTGCAGGAATTTACCGGCAATCGCGTCTAGAACTGGCGCTCGCTTAGTTCCTGCCTCGCCCGCGTGAGGCTCCGCACTCCATCTGACTGCTTCTGCGTCCTGCGCTTTCTCGCGACGCCCAAAGGAATTCTTCCGTGCTCAATACAGTACTTGCCAAAGTTTTCGGTACCAGCAACGAACGCGCCGTAAAGCGCCTGATGCCCACGCTCGAAAAGATTAACAGCTACGAAGACTCGCTCCGTGGTCTTTCCGACGAACAACTCACTGCGAAAACAGCTGAGTTCAAAGCACGCATCGCAAGTGCGCTCGAAGGGCTCACCGATGCCGAGCAGATCGCCGCGACCGAAAAAGCAGTACTCGACGATCTGCTGCCTGAGGCATTTGCCGTGGTGCGCGAAGCGAGCCGGCGTGTCGTCGGTATGCGCCATTTCGACGTGCAGATGATTGGCGGCATGGTGCTGCACTCAGGAAAAATTTCCGAGATGAAGACCGGCGAAGGCAAGACGCTCGTCGCCACACTTCCCTGCTATCTCAACGCGCTCGCCGGCAAGGGCGTTCACGTTGTCACCGTGAACGATTACCTCGCGAAGCGCGACGCGGAGTGGATGGGGAAGATCTATGGCTTCCTCGGTTTGAGCGTCGGCGTCATCGTGCACGATCTGGATGAGGTGCAGCGGCGCGAAGCCTACGCCTCCGACATCACCTACGGCACGAACAACGAGTTCGGCTTCGACTACCTGCGCGACAACATGAAGTTTGAACTTTCCGAGATGGTGCAGCGCAGCCACTACTACTGCATCGTCGATGAAGTGGATTCAATCCTGATCGACGAAGCCCGCACACCGCTCATCATCAGCGGGCCCACCGACAAAACTACCGACAAGTACGCGATCGCCAACACAATCATTCCGCAGATTGAAGAAGGCGAGTTGATTGAAACGCTCGAAACCAAAACATGGTCGGGCGATTACGTGGTTGACGAGAAGGCCCGCGCCATTACAGTCACCGACGAGGGCTGGGAAAAGATCGAAGGCCTGCTCGGCATCGGCAATATTGCTGACCCCGAAAACTGGGACATGAAGCACCACGTCGAAGTCGCCATTAAAGCGCATTCGCTGTACAAGCGAGACGTCGAATACGTTGTGAAGGACGGCGAAGTCATCATCGTGGACGAGTTCACCGGCCGTCTCATGCCGGGCCGCCGCTGGTCTGACGGGCTGCACCAAGCCGTGGAAGCCAAGGAAGGTGTGCAGATCCGAAAAGAGGATCAAACGCTTGCCACCATCACCTTCCAGAACTACTTCCGCATGTATAAGAAGCTTTCCGGCATGACCGGCACGGCCGAAACAGAGGCCGCCGAGTTCGACAAAATCTACAAGCTCGACATCGTTGTCATCCCGACAAACCGCCAAATGTTGCGCATCGAAAACTCCGACGTTGTGTACCGCACGGCGAAGGAGAAGTACTTCGCTGTTGCCGACGAAATTGAGCGTCTACACGCGGCAAAGCAGCCTGTGCTGGTCGGCACGACTTCGATCGAGAAGAGCGAGCTGCTTTCCGACATTCTGAAGCGTAAAGGCGTGCGCCACGTCGTGTTGAACGCGAAGTTCCATGAGAAGGAAGCCGAGATCGTTGCACAGGCCGGGCGGCTTGGCATGGTGACCATTGCCACCAACATGGCTGGTCGCGGTACTGACATTCTGCTCGGCGGCAACAGTGAGTTCATGGCACGCCAGGACCTCGTGAAACGCAACCTCGCTCGCGCTGTATCTGCAGCGGAAGGTGCAATCCATCCGAACGCCGCAGCAGGTTTCGTGCGCTTCTATTACCAATCGCAGGAATTCGAAACTACTCAGGAGCAATGGGATCAGCTGTTGAACGCGCATTCTTCAGCGACAAAGATCGAGCATGATGCCGTAGTCGAGGTTGGCGGGTTGCATATTCTCGGCACGGAGCGGCACGAATCACGCCGCGTCGACAATCAGCTGCGCGGACGCGCGGGCCGACAAGGCGACCCCGGTGCTTCACGATTCTATCTCTCGCTCGAAGACGACCTGATGCGCATTTTCGCGCGCGAGTGGGTTTCAACGCTGCTGCAATCGCTCGGCATGGAAGAAGGCGTGCCGATTGAAAGCCGCATGATCTCGCGCCGCATTGAAGCCGCACAGAAGGCCGTGGAAACGCAGAACTTTGAATCGCGCAAGCACGTGCTGGAATACGACGACGTCATGAACAAGCAGCGCGAGGCTGTGTATGGTCTTCGCCGTCAATTGATGGAAGGCGTCGACCAGAAAGAGCTCGTCACCGACGATTATGTTTCCACGATTCTCTCGAACATCCTCGATGAGAATGCGCCCGAGAAGGTTCTGGCCGAACAGTGGAACATGGACAAGCTGTTCACGCAGATATACGACGTTTTCGGCGCGAAGCTCGAGAACGAAATCAACGCAGCGGAAATGTCACGCCACGATCTCGGCGAAGCCATCTTCAACAATTTGCGCGCCCGCTATGACCTGAAAGAACAGATTCTCGGCGCGGTCAACATGCGTTATCACGAGCGCGTTGTCATGCTTAGCGTGCTTGACGGCCTGTGGAAGGAACACCTTCTCTCGATGGACCACCTTAAAGAAGGCATCGGTCTGCGCGGGTACGCACAGCAGGATCCGCTGGTGGCTTACAAAAAGGAAAGCTTCGAGATGTTCGAAGCGATGATGCTCCGCTTTCAGGAAGACACCGCGCGCCATCTCTTCCGCATGCAGATTCTCGCGCCGGATGGCACGCCGATTGAAACAGCAGAACAGCTTGCAGCGTTGCAGGCTGGAGCTCCCCAGGCACCGGCACCACCACAGCTTCCTTCACGGCAAAGCGCGCCCGGTGGACGGCTTGTGGAGAGCGAGTTCGCAGCGTCCGATCGGCCTCTTCCGCAGCCATCCGACACGACTCCCCCGGTGATTCCAACGCGGGCTCCTTCCACAACAATCGACGCCTTGGAGCGCGAGTTCGAGCGCAAGAAGCAACGGGAATTGGAAGCCGCACGCATGGCCGGCGGCTCCGGAATGAATGGCAACGGAACAGGACCAAAGCGCACCGGACAGAAGATCGGTCGCAACGATGAGTGCTTCTGCGGCTCCGGCAAAAAGTACAAGAAGTGCCACGGGGTGAACGCCTGATGCAGCGGGCTTGTATATTTTAGGTGAGAGGTCCCAATGCCCAATAACAATCAGCATCACTCAATTGGTACCAGTGACGCGTTGTCGACTGCGACTGCTCAAAGGCGTTTGCAACAAGAAACAAGGGCTTTCAGCAACGTCGCGGCGAAAGCGTCTTTGCACCACGCCACAGCTAACTTCCAAGCTGCGAGATCTGCATCTCAGGCAAATCCTCCGATCGTTCCGAGTTCAAGTTCTGATGGACAGTAAATGCCCAGTATGGCTGCTGCGAGTCACGATGCCTGGAGCCGTGGGGATGTCATTGCCCTTGTTGCACTCGTTCTTTCGGTAATTGCATTTTTAGTGGCGCTTTACACACTTCATCGTGGCAATCTGAACTCATCCGTAGCATCGATGATCCCTTTGCATGCGGAAATCCGCGAGCGTTGGGAGGAGTATCTAAACTCTTTTTCCTTTCGCGGTCTAGACACAAGAGACGTAGACAATGTCAACTGGGACGTGGTCGATGCGCATATTGCCAGCAGACTCGAACGGCTGATGAATGTTCTGGAGATCGCAGCTGCGGTCGAAGTGGAAGGTACATTCTCAGGCGTTTCGCGACTGCTTATGCGTGACTACGTGAGAAGAATGCTCGATGCGGTTATTAGCGATGACTACACAAGCACACAAGTCTCGAAGTTGCTGCAGGATGAGAACACCTTCTTGTTTATTCGGCGATTTATAGGCGAGAAAGAACAGTTGGCCAGCATCCTTCCTAAAAACTGGTACGCATATCCAGAAGTCTCAAATATGGATAAAGTGCGAAGCTTATTTCGTTACTAGCCGCTTGGTGCGCGGGGAGAGCATTGATGGATCTCGAGATCACAGTAGACCAATTGAAAGAGCGCTTGGCCTCATCCACCCCTCCACTTCTGCTTGATGTCCGAGAGCCGTGGGAATACGAGACAGCCAGCATCGACGGCAGCACTCTCATTCCAATGGGTGAAATCCCGGGCCGCGCTCACCAGGAGCTTGACGAGGAGCAGCCGATTGCGGTGCTGTGCCATCATGGCGCGCGATCTTTGTCTGTGGCGAACTGGCTGCAGCAGCAGGGATTCGAACACGCGCAGTCCGTGCGCGGTGGAATCGATCTTTGGTCGCAGGTGATCGACTCCTCCGTTCCCCGCTACTGAGCCGCCACTTACCATCCGAGACAGCACAGCAGCGGCACTTTGCTCTGTGCTACTCTCTGGCGCAATGACTTCGCGCATCACTCGGCGACAATTCGGAATGGCTTCAGCATCGCTTGCGAGCGGACTTCTCTTGCCCGGTGTGCTGCGCTCGCAGACTTCACTGTCTTCACGGGTCGACGTTGGAGCAATGGAGCGCGACCGCATACTTGTTGAGGCGAGAGAAGCTCTGCAGCGACCGGTAAACACAATCACCTCTTACGCCGCACCGCGCAAAGATGCAGACCCGCGCGACTTCTACTCGGAGCTGACGTTTGCTCAGAGCGACCTCATTCCACGTACCGCGCGCGCCTACCGAGATCACGCAACAGCGCTGCGGGGGTTCTCCAATACTGTCGCTACACTTACCGCCGCCTATGTGCTCACACACGATGACGCGTACGCCTTGCGCGCGGGCCGGCACCTGTACGCGTGGTTCGTCGCGCCAGCCACCCGCATGAACCCACAGCTCACCTTCGCTGGCTTTGATCCAAAGGGCAAAGCAACAGTTGGGCCACCAGCAGGCGTCGTGGACGGAGCACCGCTTGGGGAAGTTGCGCGAGCCATGAGCTTCCTGACAGACACTGCAGCGTTGTCTCCACCAGACGCCGAAACGGCGCATCAGTGGTTCGCGACCTTGCTCGCGTGGATGAACAACGCTCGTGAACCCGTGATCGCGCGTGAAGCGAAGGACCACACAGCATCGGCGTGGCTGCTGCTGGCATCGGCAATCTCACGCTCGCTGCGCGACTCCGCTGTGCTGGACGCGTGCACACACCGCTTTCGCAAACCCACGTTGCGCAATCAGATCAGCGCGGAGGGCGTCTTCCCACACGAAATAACAACTGCATTCCCGTTGCGAAGCACGCTGCTCAACTTTGATCTGCTTGCGGCGGCATGTCAGCTTCTATCGACGTCTTTTGATCCACTGTGGCAGTACGAGCTGGAAGACGGTCCAGGAATGCGCTCTGTGGCCGCTCTGCTCTTTCCAATTCTGCAAGACCGTGCCAAGTGGCCCTACGTTGCAGACCCCATGTACTTCCACGATCTTCCGGGAAAGCGCGCTGGCCTGCTTTTCGCTGGTCGCGCATTCGACCGACCGGAATACGTTGAGACTTGGCGCTCAACACCCGCGCCGAACATGGACGTTCTGCCGGAGCCTGTTGCATCCAGCTTTGTGGTGCACGAGCCTTTGCTTTGGACAACGCGAGCCGCGCACGGCCTCTAAGCGCTTCAGCCCCGTCTGTGGCGGAATTACGGCAGTTCGTAATCGAAGACATACGAGTGGCCGCCTCTGGCATCAATGATGATCGTTAGGTCGCCACTCAATCCTTTGAGCTCGCCTGTGCCCGAGTCTTTCACAACGACAATCTTCATCACACCCGAACTCGCGTCACCCTTATTCATCGTTGCCGAATGCATGAGGTAGAAGCTTCCGCTGCGGCCGGCAAGCTTGCCAGTGACGTGATCCATCGCGACATACGCCATCGCACCGGTACTCTCGGTTGCGCTGGCAAGCATCTCGCCTTGAGCAGTGCCTTCTAGGTCGCCGGAAAACGTCTTCTCCAGCGTGTACCGCGCGATACCCGCTGCTTTCGAAACACCGGACGCTTCGACAGGCGTCACCTGTACGACGAACGTTCCTTTAGCCTGCATGTGTTTTCCTCTCGTGGTGCTCTGCGACAGCGACTGCATCATCGCAATCGCAAGAAGGAGACACACGCCGGAACCAATTTTGACCGCCTTCAATTGTGGACCTCGCCAGCAATACTATCGCGACAAAGAGCCTTCCATCGTGCTCAGTACGGCAGTGGCACGAGGTCCGCTTTTACCCGCTCCGCGAACTCTATCGAAACCCCGTCCATGGCCACAACATCCACTTTCATCGGCAGCAGGCTCTCATCAAAAGCTTCAATGAGCGCTCCGGTTTCCGCAAGCGAAAGGTCGCCGCCGATCACGATATCCAAGTCTGAAAATTGCTTCAACCGAACCCCCGTCGCACGCGAGCCGAATACCCACACTTCCCGTCCCGGTACATGCGCGCGGAGGATGTCTTGAACCATCTGAAGGTGGCGTGGTTCAAGGTATATGCGGGTTGCGGTTTCACCAATCATCCCAGAGCCAACTTTTTTTCGCATCTGCTCGCAAAGATACTCAGCTTCTTCCAGAAAGAGAGGAACTTCAGCGGCAAGCTTTCGGCGCGGACTTCGTCATACGCGTGCGCCGTCTGATTCCGAGCATCGCGAAAGTCTCGCCACTGCTCCCAAGTGCCGCGCAGCAGGCCGTCTTGATTGGCTGTGCGGATGAGTGTCGCCAACGTCCGACCCTCATCCGTATGCAGCTTAGTTGATGTCTCTTCCAAGAAGCGCGCCAGAGTTCCGGCTCATCTCATACGCGAGTTCGAATCGCCTGATAAGCGAGTCGAGGAAGATTGTGTTTTCCGGCTCACGCGATACGCCTCAAGTCCTTCGCGAAGACGGAGCAGGATTCGCTGCAAAGGCTCAATGGAAAGTTCCACCATGCCCGCTTCTCCCGTTGCATCCTAGTCGATAGAGATTTTGCGCAGCAGACGGAAATCGCTAAGCATCTTGCCCGTGCCGAGCACCACACTGGCGAGCGGGTCATCCGCAATCGATACAGGCAGGCCAGTCTCTTCGCGAATGCGCTTGTCCAAGTTCTTGATGAGCGCGCCACCACCTGTCAGCACGATGCCACGATCCGAGATGTCAGCCGAAAGCTCCGGCGGCGTGCGTTCCAAGGCCACGCGAATCGCATTCATGATGGTCGCGATGGATTCACTCAGCGCCTCACGAATCTCGGAGTCCTCAATGGTGATCGTCTTCGGCACGCCTTCGATCAGGTTGCGCCCTTTGATTTCCATCGTGATGGGCTTGTCCAGCGGGAACGCCGAGCCGAGCTCGATCTTGATTTGCTCCGCAGTGCGCTCGCCGACGAGCAGGTTGTACTTGCGCTTCAGGTAGGTCTGGACAGCGTCGTCCATTTGGTTGCCGGCCATCCGGACAGAGCGCGAATACACGATACCTGCAAGCGAGATTACCGCGATGTCAGTCGTTCCGCCGCCGATGTCGACAACCATGTTGCCGCCCGGCTCCGTAATCGGAAGTCCCGCACCGATCGCGGCTACCATCGCCTGCTCCACGAGATGTACTTCGCTTGCCTTCGCGCGATACGCTGAATCCATGACGGCGCGTTTTTCCACCTGCGTGATTTCGCTGGGGACGCCGATCACGATGCGCGGGTGCACCATCATCTTGCGGTTGTGCGCCTTCTGGATGAAGTAGTTCAGCATCTTTTCAGTGTGCTTGAAATCAGCAATCACACCGTCTTTCATCGGCTTGATGGCGATGATGTTGCCCGGCGTGCGGCCAAGCATCTCCTTCGCTTCTTTGCCGACCGCTTCTACTTCGTTTGTCACGCGGTTCACCGCGATGATCGAAGGTTCATTGACAATGATGCCTTTACCCGCCGCGTAGACGAGCGTGTTCGCTGTGCCGAGATCGATTGCGAGATCGCTCGAGAACAGCGAGAAGATGGAGCGCATGTTGCTGCCGCGCCCAGACCGTGAAGAGTAGCCGTTTGATGCCATTGCGTTCGGATCGTTCCTGAGCAGAAAGAGAATTTTGGGCTGGAGGCCTGCACCTAATATTGTACGGCCTTCTTTGTTTGCATCCCGCCTGCAACAAGGGAAGGGGTTATGCAACCTGGTAACGACGATTTAGTCTAATCACGATTGGGGCCGTTCACGGCTGCTATACAGGAGATACAAAGCATGATCGTCGGCGTTCCGAAGGAAGTCAAAGACCACGAAAGCCGAGTCGGCGTTACCCCTGCGGGCGTGAAGGCCCTCGTCGAGACCGGCCACAAGGTGCTGGTCGAGCACAATGCCGGTGCGCTTTCGTCCTTCCCCGACGACGATTATCAGGCAGTCGGCGCCGAGATCGTCGGCGAAGCCTACAACGTGTGGCGCAACGCCGACATGGTTGTAAAGGTGAAGGAGCCGACCAAGCAGGAGTATTACCACTTCCGCGAAGGCCTGCTGCTCTTCACCTACCTGCACCTCGCTCCTCTGCGCGAACTTACGGATGCGCTGCTCGAAAAGAAAGTTACTGGCATTGCGTATGAGACCGTTCGCGACCGCGCCGGCTCTCTACCGCTACTGACCCCGATGTCAGAAGTCGCAGGAAGGCTTTCCGTTCAGGTCGGCGCGGCCTATCTGCAAAAAGAGCATGGTGGGCGGGGCGTTCTACTAGGCGGGGTCCCTGGAACGCTTCCGGGAAACGTCTTCATCATCGGCGGCGGAATTGTCGGTACGAATGCGGCCAAAATGGCCCTGGGTCTCGGTGCGAAGGTCACGCTTGTTGACCTCAACCTCAACCGCCTACGCGAAATCGACGACATCTTCGGCGGTCGCGTCTTTACACTTGCCTCCAACAGCTACAACATCGAGCGCGCTGCTTCGGAAGCGGATTTGCTGATCGGCGGCGTGCTTATCCCCGGCGCAGCGGCACCCAAGATCGTGACTCGCGCCATGGTCAGCAAGATGAAGAAGGGCGCGGTGATCGTCGACGTCGCCATCGATCAGGGCGGCTGCATCGAAACCGCCCGTCCCACGACGCATTCCGATCCGAGCTATGAGGTCGACGGCGTCGTTCACTATTGCGTAACGAACATGCCTGCGGCTGTGCCGAACACCAGCACGCTTGCGCTGACGAACGCCACCTTCCCGTATGTGCTGAAACTTGCAAGAGATGGCGCGGAGCTTGCGATCAAAGCTGACCCCGGTATCGCAGAGGGCGTGAACACATTTAACGGGCACCTCACCTACAAGGCCGTGGCTGAGGCCCAGGCGCGCGACTATAGAGCAGTCGCCAACGTTCTGTAGGCGCAAGCCCACGCCCGGCCGCAGCAAACGAGTAAACTGCTTGGCATGGCGACGGAAACGGGCAAGCGCAGAACGCTGATCATTGCGCTTGGCGTGTGCGTGCTGCTCTTGTTCCTTGGTCTCGCTGCGCTGAATGCCTTCAATCCCCGCTATCTGAACCCGCGTTCGTCTCTACAGGCGCTCGGTTTCATTGCGCTTTCCACAATTGCCTTCCTTTTGTTTGTCGCGGTTCTGGTGCTGCTGGTCCGCAACGTTCTGAAGCTCTACGCGGACCAGCGCAGCCGCGTACTCGGCACGCGTTTGCGCACACGCATGTTGTGGGGAGCGGTGTTAGTTTCCATCGTTCCCCTGGTCTTCATGTACGCCTTCAGCTACCTGTTGATGAATCGCGCGATGGAACGCTGGTTTTCGCAACCGGTCGCGCAAATGCGGCAGCAATCGGACGATATGGCCGCTGACGTTACCCGGTACATAGCATCGAACTCGCGTTCGGAAGCCGATTCCGTCGCGCTGGGCCTCGCCGATGGCAACAAACCAGTCACTGCTGCCATCGCCAAACGAGAACTCTACCGGCATGAGGTTACGTTGCAGGGCGGCTTCGCGATTGTGTATCGCGACAACCGGCCCGTTGCATCGTTCCACGTTCCGCAATCGGGCGATCGAGCCGGTCAATTGAAGTCTCCTGAGTCCCAGAGCAGCTCGTCGGATGAAAACTCAGCCGAAGACGAGCCTATCGAGACCGTTCCGCTTTCGGGTCCGGTGCAGAGCGCCATCCTTCAGGCGGCGCAACGGAACGACGGTTCGATCTATAGTCTTGGCGGCATCGACTACATTCTGGCCACTGCACCCTTGAAACGCGGCGGCGTCGTTGTTGCCGGCTTGCCGATACCGCAGCGCATTGCAGCAGCAACGGACAGTGTTCGCACGGCGGACAAGGCCTACCAGACACTGTTCCTCGAGCGCAGACAGGTTCGTTCGCTTTACATGGTGCTGCTCTCGCTGGTGACTGTGCTGGCGCTGTTTGCCTGTTGCTGGCTCGCGCTGAACCTGAGCAAGCAGGTGACGCAGCCCGTAGAATCCCTCGCCGACGCCATGGAAGCTATTGCCGCCGGAAATTATGAACACAGGGTGGGAGAGTCGGCCACGGAGGAGCTCAGTGAATTGATCCAGAGCTTCAATGCCATGGCTACAGATCTCGAAGCCGCTCGGTCCACTGCGGAGATTTCCAGGGGCCAGCTTTCGGGATTGAATGAAGCGCTTCTCGCGCGCCGCACGGAACTGGAAACCATCATCGAAACGATTCCGAATGGCGTCGTGACGCTTTCACCAGATCGACGCATTCTTCTCGCGAACCGCGCCTTCTCAGAAACGCTGGACCCTGGCGGCGAAAAACAATTCATCGGACTTTGTCTCTCGGAAGCCTTCTCTCCAGATGTTGCTGAATCGCTGGAGCGGCTGCTGCAACGTTCTCACCGTATGGGTTCCGCTTCAGCAGAGATGCAGACGGCTTCACCTCTTGGAGAACTACAGCTTGCGGCAACCGCCGCTGTTCTCGAAAGTGCATCGCTTCATGATCGACAGCACCTCGGCTACGTGCTTGTGCTGGAAGACATTACTCAGCTGCTGCGGGCGCAGAAGCAGAACGCCTGGAAAGAAGTCGCGCGACGCGTCGCGCACGAGATCAAGAATCCGCTCACACCCATTTCGCTCAACGCAGAGCTCATTCAACGCCACGTATCGCGTCTGGCGCCAGTGCTGCAGGAGAACAACATCGAGTCCCGTTCGCCTGCGGTCATTCAGCGGTCTTCGGAAATCATCACCGCATCCGTTGAAACGCTCCGTTCGCTGGTCGATCAATTCTCTGCTCTTGCCGAATTTCCAAATGCGCGACCGCGTCCTGCCGACCTCAATCAAATTGTCGAGAGCGCGGTGGCAATGTTCACAGGCCGTTTAGGCAGCATTCGAGTGGTCTGCAGCCTAGCACCGGATCTGCCGCTGGTATTTGCCGACACTGTCGCATTGAAGCGGGCTCTGAGCAATCTGATCGACAACGCAGCAGAAGCCATGCAGGACAGCCTGTTGCGTGAGCTGCACATCAGTACACAGATGCCGGAATCCGGCACAATTGAATTGATTGTTGCCGATACAGGGCCGGGCATCACCGATGACATGCGGGAGCGCCTTTTCCTGCCCTACTTCTCAACCAAGCAACGCGGCACAGGCCTTGGCCTCTCGATCGCTGCGAAAATTGTTCAGGAGCATCAAGGCACAATTCGCGTAGAAAAAAACCTGCCGGCAGGAGCGCGCTTCATCATTGAATTGAAGCCCGCATCGGAGCAAATGGATCTTCCAGCAGCACAGTCCCCTGAACACATGACAGCTGCCATATGAACCACGTACTGATCGTCGACGACGAGCAAGACATACGCGACTCACTGGAAGCAATTCTGCGCGAAGAAGAGTACGCCGTCACAACGGCAGCCACTGCCGCGGAAGCTCTCAGGCTTTTGCGCGATGCGGACTACCAGGCCGTGCTGCTCGACATCTGGCTCCCTGACGGTGATGGGCTCGACGTACTCGCACAGATTCGAAGCGAGCAGTCGAAAGTAAGCTCGCCGGAGATCATCATGATCTCTGGACACGGCACCATTGAGGCCGCAGTGCGTGCGACAAAGCTGGGTGCCTATGACTTCCTTGAGAAGCCTCTTTCTTTGGATCGAACGCTGCTTGTGCTGCGGAATGCGATTCAGGCGCAGCGGTTACGGGAGGACAACCAGGAATTCGCCCGGCAACTCGCCACGCGCAGCGCGCTCACCGGCGACTCTGTTCCCCTCAAAGCCCTGCGGCAGCAGATAAAGCTGATGGCGCCGACCAACGGTCGCGTGCTGATATTTGGTGAATCCGGCAGTGGCAAAGAGCTGATTGCGCGATCCATTCATTCGGAATCTCCACGGAAAGAGCGTCCTTTCGTAGAACTGAACTGCGCTGCCATTCCAGAAGACTTCATCGAGAGCGAACTTTTCGGCTATCGGCACGGTGCAGGCCCTGGTGGGCCGAACCAACCCTATGAGAAGCGAGGCACGTTCGAGCGTGCGGACGGTGGCACACTCTTTCTCGATGAAGTTGGCGACATGAGCCTGAAGACGCAGGCGAAGGTGCTTCGTGCCCTTGATGAACAACGCTTCCATCCCGTGGGCGCCTCGACACCGGTGCACGTCAATGCGCGCGTCATTGCGGCCACCAACAAGGACTTGGAAGAAGAAATCGCGCGTGGCAATTTTCGCGAAGACCTCTTCTATCGCTTGAATGTGATTCCCTTTTTCGTACCGCCCCTGCGTGAACGCAAAGAAGATATCGGCCTTCTCGTACGTGAGTTCCTGCAGGAGTTCGGACAGCAGTACGGTAGGCCACGCGTAGAGATTTCTGACTCTGCGATCGCGCAGCTAAAGCAGTACAGCTGGCCAGGCAATGTGCGCGAACTCCGCAACGTGGTGGAACGCGTTCTCATTCTGAATCCAAAAGCCGCGCGAGTCGAAGCCAAGCACTTACCCAAGCTGGTGCAGCGCACCGATCTTCGAGGCACGGGCGGTCGCGAAGAGTTTTCCACGCTGATGCAGGCACGGGAAGCCTACGAGCGCGACTACATCCTCAAGGAGCTCGATCGCAGCAACAGCAACATCACCCGCGCCGCAGAAGCGCTGGGCCTGGAACGCTCGCATCTGTATCGCAAGATGAGAGCCCTTGGCATCAACGTCGGAGAATAAGGCTGTGATCCTACCGTGAAGCTTCAACGACTTCGGCGATAGCACACCGTGCCCTGCTCATAGCCGTCGCCGGAAAACGTCATCCCGCATCGCTCCATGACCTTGATCGATTCCGGAAGGCGCGGAAACGTCTGTGCCGTGACTCCCCGCACGCGTTTCTGGGTAAAGAGATAGTCGATCAATGCGGAAGTAGCTTCGGTCGCAAAACCTTTGCGCTGATACTCAGGCAAGGTCGAGTATCCGATTTCTGCTTCGCCATCTGCCCGCGGAAATCCGCCAACACATCCGACCAGGGTCGGTCGGCTACCGCCGTTCTGGTACAGCACAAAGCGATGCCAGCCTTTGGTGTCGGGTTCGTCGCGATACTGTCGCAGAATATAGTCAAGAACGTGTGGTTCCCAGTCTTTAGGTGGCCATTCGCGTGTGATGTTTGCATCAAGCAGCTTCGACAGTGAGCCTTCACCGGCAGCCTCTGCCTCCAGCATCTCTGGCGTGATTGCAACAAGGCGCAACCGCTTCGTCTTCAGATCGGCGACCGCTTCCTTGCGCTTGCGTAGCAGACTGCCGATCACTCGTCACCCTCTACAATTCCGCCGCGTGACGTCGCTAGGTGGTTATCGTGCTGCTGCTTCTCAGCAATCTGCTCCAACTGTCTACGCCAGTCAAGATCATCGACGAAGCCCCGCGATGCGCGCCACTCCTCCTGCACTTTGACGAAGAGTTCCAGGAAGACTCTTGTGCCGAGTAGCGATTCGATCTCTCGCCGAGCATCGCTTCCGATCTTCTTCAGCATCGTGCCTTGCTTGCCGATCAGGATTGCTTTCTGCCCGGTGCGCTCGCAGAAAATAGCAGCTGCAATCTTTGTCACAGGTAGCTTCCCATCCTTCGTCTTCTTCATGGACGCCGGTTCTTCAAAGCGCTCGATCACAACAGCTGTGGAGTAAGGAACCTCTTCACCGGTGAGAATGAGAATCTTCTCGCGAATGATCTCTGCGACCAGGAAGCGTTCTGGCTGGTCCGTGACCTGATCTTTCGGGAAGTACCGCTGGCCTTCCGGAAGCTGGTTGACGACCTTGTCCAGGAGCAGCTCGAAGTTCTCATGCTTCTTCGCGGAGATCGGAATCACATCGGCGAACTCATGCAAGGAAGACCAGTGCGCGATCAGTGGAAGCAGCGCCGCCTTCGGCAGCGCGTCAATCTTGTTCAGCACAAGAATCACCGGGCAGTCCAGCTTCTTTACAAGGCTCAATGCGAAATCATCTTCCGCGCGCGACATGGCGCGGCGAAGCTGGCCTGGCGTCTTCGGTGTGCGTGGCTCGTTGCCGTTCGCGGTCAAGTCCGGCGCGTGCAGCCGATGCGTTACGTCCACGATGAAGAGCACAGTGTCGCGAGACTCCAGAGCGTCGTGCACTTCCTGCATCATGCGCTTGTCGAGTTGCGTTTCCGGCTTGTGAACACCTGGTGTGTCAACAAGGACGACCTGCGCTGCTGGCCTGCCCGGTTCCCCTTTGGCTTTCTTGCGCAGTGGCAGTTCCAGCACTCCCTGGATCCGCGTACGTGTGGTCTGCGGCTTGTGCGTCACGATCGCCAGCTTTTGGCCAAGCAACGCGTTCAACAGCGTTGATTTGCCTGCGTTGGGGCGACCGATGATAGAGACAAAGCCGGAGCGAAAAGCCATCCTTCTATGATGACATCGACTCACCCGCTTTCGCAGAAAGGATTATTCCGGCTCGGATCCGCCCTGCATCCCGCTCAGCCCAACCCGCACACGCTCGACAAGGCGGTCAGTCGAAGCAATCACTTCCAGCCGCAGCGGACCATCTTCAACGACTTCGCCTGGCAGCGGAATGTGCCCCGCTATTTCACTCACAAGTCCGCCGACCGTTGTTGCTTCGTAGCCGGTCAGCAGCTGCGGTAGCACCGTGTCCGCAGGCGATTCCTCCGGCTCCGCAGCACCTTCGGTGCGCTCATCACGCTCGCCGGAATACGGCTGCAGTGTTTCGGCGAACAGCTCGCGCAGGCGGCTCACCTCAAAACTGCCTGGCACAAGATAGACTCCATCTCCCTCCGCGACGGGCGCGTCTTCGTCGGGAGCATCGTGCTCATCCTCAATGTTGCCGACGATGGCTTCGAGCAAATCCTCAATCGTTACCAGGCCCGCCACGCCGCCGTATTCATCGATCACCACATCCATGTGCTGCTGCTCTTTCTGCATTTCGCGCAGGAGTTCGCTGACCTTCTTGCTTTCCGGCACGAACGCCGCAGGGCGCTGCAAGCTGGCAACCGTGCGTTTACGCGCGTCGGTGTCCTGCACACTTAGTAAATCGCGCGCAAAAGCAATGCCTGTAATGTCATCGAGCGTTTCTGCGAACACCGGCACGCGTGACAGGCCGTGCTCATTCACGGCGGCGGTAAAGGCCTCCAGCGTCATCGTGCCTGGCACCGCAAAGATGTCCGGCCGAGGTGTCATGACCTCGCGCACTACCTTGTCCCCGAACTCCACAGCATTACGGACGAGCTGGCGATCACTTTCCTCTAAAATCCCTTCTTCTTCGCCGGCCTCCAGCAGCGCATCCATGGCTTCCCTCGGATGCTCCGGCTCCTGCAGCTCCGGTTCCGCGAGCCCGGCAATCGAAAGCAGCAGCCCGAGCACCAGCGTGATCGGCAGCGCAAGATAGAACAGCGCCTGCACCAGGAACCGTATTCGAACGATCCACAGCCCGCGCGTGCGCGTGAAGAACAGCTCTGGGATGAAACGATCAAAAAAGATCAGGACAAGGAAATATTCAAACAGCGCGATTGCAATGTGCTGCATGTTTTGCGCGCTTCCATGCAGCCGAATCGCCAGCAGAAATGCCAGCAAACCAAGCGCCAACTGCCGCAGCACCGAAGCGGACATCGCCGCCGACTCGCGGCTGAGATGAAGCCGCGGCTCTACGCCTTCCTCCCACGCTTCGATGTTTTCTTCGTACTCGCGCGAAAGGAACTTTCCGGTCTCCAAGTAAATGCGGTCGATGTACGCGGCAAGCATCAGCAGGAGCAGCAGCGCTGTGACGGCACTATCGTAAGCGAGATTCATACGCGGCTGCCCCGCTTCATCTTGCTGTCGGTTGCAGCGCTGGCCGTCTTGCTCTTTTGGTTGTCAATCCCTCGGGGAATCTGCTTTTTCGGTCGCAGGCGACGGTCATTTTCCGCCGCACGAGCAATCAACCCAGCGGGCAGCCGAAGCCGCTTTCGCAAGTCAGCCTCTCGCGAAGCCATCTCCCCGCCGTCGGTCTCGTGGTCCATGCCATGCAGATGCAAAAGCCCGTGCAGCATCAACACACGCATTTCATCCGACAACTTGTGATCGTGGTTCGCAGCCTGCCGAGCGGCCGTCTCGTAGGAAATCGCCAGATCGCCCGCATGGTGCCCAGCAAGCTCTTCTATGGCGGGAAAGCTCAACACATCCGTGGCCTTATCTTTGCCGCGAAAACTGCGATTCAGTTGCCGAATCTTTTTGTCGCCTGTGATCAGTACATCCACTTCGCCGCAAAGCCCTACCGCCAGCCTCGCCTTGCGCAGGAACCGCGAAAGACTCACCTGCGACAGTCCCAGCGATGCCCATGGGTCATCGTCAGCGGCGAAACCTCGTGGAGGCTCAAGGGTGATCATGCGTGCTTCTGATGCTACCGCAATGCTGAAAAGAAAAAGCGGAGAAGGTCCTGTCTACGGCAAAGCTGTCGCTGTAGATAGGCCACAGAGGATGAGCGTTGGGCCCGTCCGGCAGTCTGATCCCAAGTCCCTAGAACTCCACAACCAGCCGCAGCGTCACGCTCGGCTTGTCATTGAACTTACTAAGCGCGAACTTCTTCGACTCTTTGCCGTTGAACCTCGCCCACACCTCGTAATCCGTGTCGCTGGAGACATGCTTGAAGTGAAAGGCACCGTCGCCGTCGGCGATGTACGTTTCGAGCGCGCGCGTGTCCTCATTCTCCAGCTGCACGATTGCCTTGTTGAGCGGGTGCCCGTGCTGGTCCCGGACGCTCCCGCTGACCTCGCGGAAGTGCTGCTCCTGGCTGACGCTGATCGTAGCCGTCGTCGCCCAAAGTGATAGGAGAAGCAACGCTTTGCAGCCAACGCTGCACGGTGAAAACTTGAACATGTGTCTCCGATAATCCGAGTGCAAAAGAGGACGGAAAGTCGTCGCGTGCGAGCGAGAAGTTGTGGGTCAGCCCGTTTCGAGCGCGAGTGGTTGTGTCGTTGGATGCGCTGCTTGCTACGGCAGCCGTAAGGTGCGTCGCACGACTTCATAACGCCAGATGGCAGGCGGTGCCAGGCAAGCTCAGGAGAGTCGCCTCAGGGGCTGAAGCCCACTATTTCGCTTTGGTTTGGCGCGGCTAAACCCGTGCCCTTAGGCAAGACGTTTTCGGGTGATGGATGGGCTGAAGCCCGTCCCCTTCAAAGCGCGGAAGCATGATATGGGCGCAGGGTGTGGGCGCTCCTTTGTTATAACCTGAAACAGGTGGTCAACAATGTCATGCCGGCGATGGCATACCAGACCTCTTGAGGTGAAGTATGGCTGACCGCAAGCAATTTATGAATGTTAAGCCTGCAGACCCGGAATTACTCCAGTTGCTGGAACAGGTGCGCACCACGCCCGTGACAGAGGAACAACTGCGCGAACAGAGAATCAGCTTCGCGTTTGGTAACGCAATGGGCTCGGACTCGATCACGAAAGAGAGTGTGCGTCGTTCATCGCAGCATCTGCGACTGTTCGCGTAGACTTCCCGTGCATGTCCGTACGCGAGAAAGATAATCCGGAATTGTTCGCTCGTGTGCAGGAAGGCAACCTCCTGCGCCAGTACGACCTCCTGCTGAACTGCGTTGAGATCGGGTTACAAAAAGGCATTGAAGCGTTCGACAAGTACACCCTTTGGAGTCTCAACGCAGCCGCGGTTTCGAACATAGCGCAGTTCGGTGGACGGTACCGGAAGGGGCCTATCTACGTCGGGAGTCATATCCCACCGCACTTCGAGAACGTGCCGGACGAAATGGACCGCTTCCTCTCGGTCGTGCATGAAAACTGGACGGTGATTTCTGATCCTCTGGTGCTGCCAGCCTATGCATTGTGGCGCATGAACTGGATTCACCCGTTTGTGGAAGGCAATGGCCGCACCGCGCGTGCTGCTTGCTACTATCTGCTGTGCGTGCGCTTCGGGCAGCTCTTACCAGGCAAGAAGATAGTGCCGGAGCGCATACGAGAGAAGCGCGAACCGTATTACGCCGCTCTTTCGGCTGCCGATCGCGCGTGGGAGCAGGGTCACTTCGATGTGAGTGAGTTGGCAGCTTACCTGGAAGGTCTGCTGAAAGACCAACTGCTCGATACGTGAGTTCGTTGTAACAAATGATGCTGGCGTGCAGGACGCGTTGGCGCGTAAGCGGTCGTCGCGAATGCGGATCAAGCATTTCTCCCGTAAGTGCAGCGCGGGGCCTGGGCTTCTATGGGCGTTTTCCCCCAGTGAAAACGCCGCTGCACGCCCTCCTCGGGAAACCCATCAACGGGAGAAATGCTCAAGCACGTCGAGGAGAAATGCATTGTTTTCCGTTCTCCACTTCAAAACAACGAAGTGCGTTTCCGACAGCTTCTGTCGCAGAAGCCGCTCCCGTTCTTCAGCCCGTTTCATCTGTCCCATGCCCGAAGCATAGGCGAAGAAACGGTGAAAATGTCTGTGGGTCGCCGGAGGTCGAGCTGTGGTCATCATTGAGGCACTCAAGCCATGGTCAGATCACCTCGCCGTGCTAACCTTCCCCATCATGAAAAGACTTGCTGGAGCGCTGCTGCTCATATCCACATCTGCGTTTGCTGCTACGAAACATGCGCCTTTACCTCCGGAGGCTTATACCGCGAAGACAATCGCTATTGTGAATCACGCTGGAACTCAGTCCGTGACCGATAAAGCTTACGAAGAACTACAGAAATGGGGGCGCTGGACTGTGTTGGCAGATGCCTCGAAGGCGGATGTCGTACTTGTGATTGGCATCCAACGGAAAATAACTGGGGCCGTTGCGAACACTTACGGGGACAGTACTTACGTGAATAGCAATTCGGTCGTGGATATAACGGCAGGCTTCTACTTGGGACAGCAAACGGAGCCGTTTTTTTCGGAAACGGAACGCGCATCACTTTTCAGGAAGAGTGCCACGAAGAGATGCATTGACGACCTTCGCAAGCGAATGGAAGAAGCGGAAGAACAAAGATAGCAGCACACTGCATGCTCAGTTCAATGGCGGAGCTTCTCAGCGGTTTGTCTTTACTCGCGAATTATTTCGTGACGCCTATGCGCTTGATCGTTTCGAGTTTGGCCTTGAGCGCCTTTGCCCTCTCTTCTTTCTTTTACGTAGCACTCGATTGAGAGCGGCAATAAAAGCAGCGGTATCCGCATAGTAGTTAGGATAAGCGGTCCGTAAGGAGCGGATAGAGTTCACGCCCACCAGAACGGCATCTTTTGTACGCGCCTCCGGTGAAGTTTCGATCAAATCCACCGTGGCGAGCGCCTTTTTGTGATCTGAGAATCCGATGGATTGGATAGTGTCTTGTGTTGTATCCAAAACCAACAGAATCCACTTAGCACCCTTCATCTCTTTTTTAGGAAGTGTAGATAAAGCTTTTGTCCATCCACGTAAGCGCCGACGGACGTGCAAGTTCTGCAGCAGGCGACGCAACTCTATCTCCAGACGATCATTCTGATCCGGAGTTCCTGGAATAGGGGCGGTTCCTTCCTCTATTGCAAATACTGTGCCAACCAAAGAAAAGAAGCGTCTCCAATCTTCCGAACCTCCACCGAACTTCAGGGGTTGCTTGGTGAATGTGGTAACGGTTTCCACGGCAGTTGAAAAAGCGTGCTGGAGTCGCGTGCGGAGTTGAATCTCAATGCGATGACCGTTCCAATGTTCGTTCTTCTCAGCCCTTGCTTTGTAGCGACCTACTAGGTGTATTCCCCTGTAGCCGTCGGGTTTCGGAGTACGGATATAGTCGTAGCACTTCATCCCACCCTCGCCCTGCACGAAATCATCGTTAGCATCTCGATAAAGTTCGTGAAGAGCCATCAAAGATGCCATATCAGGCATGATTGCGCGGCAACCACCCAAATCCTGCATCTGAGAAAGTTTCATAGTTGGCTCACGTACGAGCTTCTTCATAATTGAAGAAAAACGCTTCAACCTTTGCGCGACAATCGCATCGGGGCTGATCTTTTCCGCCCGTTTGGCCAAGTGGCCCCGGAACACCAGCAAAGGCATTCCATGCGATGCGCGCCAATTCTGAATGGTGCCGTAAGCAGTACCGAGGTTAGGTGGGTTGGGCGTCTTCGGGTCAGACCACCACGGAACTAGAAGGCTACCCATCCGGTCAATGTCTGCTCTACTGTGGTCTCGCCGCGTCCATGCCATGCATTCGCACTCTGCATTGAAAAAATTAGATTTAAAGCTCTCATGAATCTTGGCGCGACACAATGTCCACCGTAAACAAGCATGTGTCGCTTTTTGATCAGCGCCGTTTAGCTATCTTAGATAGATCTCGCGGAACAGATTGCGAACTCCGTTTTCGGTTTGTTCCGATTCAAGAATGCCCGCCTGGACCTTCTTCAACAGTTCCGCCGTGCAAGGTTCTTTAACAAGTTTTGGCCGTGTCGTCATGCGTGCCGTAATGTCGCTCAACTTCTGAACTTTAGCAAAGTTGTACGCGATAAATGAGTCGTGACCGATACGGGGATGTTCACCGGCACGTAGCAGAACAGTGCGGTCAGCAAATCGGTAGAGGGTACTTACGCTGACCACTATGACAAAGCCATCGGAAGATTGATCCGATGCGATGATGTGAAGGTGATAATCCTCCGTAGAATCATCCCCATCGAGGTACGTATATCCGCACGGCCCCATTCGGCTACGCCTCTAGGTGACTAACGGCAGCTAATGACTTGAGCTGATTTTCCGCTAGCTCAGCTTCATCACTATCTAACTCAGTATTCAATACCTCGTACAGTGTGATTGGAATGCGGCCACCGCCCGCCGGCTTCTTCCACTCAGGTGCCACTTTCCCTTCGTGAAGAACATCAACCAAGTCCCAACGGTTGTAGTGCCCGAACTTTTCAAAGACTTCAATGAGCAACTTTTCTTCGGCTGGAGAAAGACGATCATTTGGGACATCATCCGTAAGCAGACGTACTTCCCAATCTCCCAACGGCGGAGAGATGAAGTGCGACCACGGGCCTTCCGAATCAACTTGCGACGGATCAGTTATAAGATTCAAGACTGTAGAAAGCACTGGGCCGTGCTTCATGGAATACCAGCGATCCATAGTGACCGGTCTTCCGAAACGAAGAAGCGAAGTGCGATCTGCAATGTAAAGCAGCTTGATGAGCTTCATATAACTCATCTGCCCACCACGTAATCTCAGAAATTGCGCGGCGGCCTGAGTCGTTTTCCCTTCATCGAAACTAAGCTCCATCACCGCACCCCAAAGGCTTTCGCTATTCCTTCGCCTCGAATCATATTATAACAAGCAGTCTGTCATGTACCTACTGCGTCTTGA
Source organism: Verrucomicrobia bacterium Tous-C9LFEB (assembly GCA_903970445.1). Taxonomy (GTDB): domain Bacteria; phylum Acidobacteriota; class Terriglobia; order Terriglobales; family Acidobacteriaceae; genus Granulicella. The sequence goes on from CAJCIP010000012.1 coordinate 52,953, forward strand.
ACGCGGGCTTTCTTCGTTCCTGCTCTCCGGCCATGGGCATGGCATTGCCTTCCATGGATAGTGGCAGTTGTTCGGCCTTGGAGTGGCTGTCGTAGGCGCGGACGATGCGCTGGACGAGGTGGTGGCGGACTACGTCGACGTCTTCGAAGTGGCAGAAGCCGATGCCTTCGACGGCGTTGAGGACGTGGAGGGCTTCGAAGAGGCCGGACTTTTTGGGGTTGGGGAGGTCGATCTGGGAGAGGTCGCCCGTGATGACGGCCTTGGAGGCGTTGCCGAGGCGGGTGAGGAACATCTTCATCTGCTCGTTGGTGGTGTTCTGCGCCTCGTCCATGATGATGAAGGCTTCGTTGAGCGTGCGGCCGCGCATGAAGGCGAGCGGGGCGATTTCGATGACGTTGGTTTCGAGCATCTTGTCGACCTTGGCGGGATCGATCAGGTCGTAGAGCGCGTCGTAGAGCGGACGCATGTAGGGATCGACCTTCTCCTGCAGCGATCCGGGCAGGAAGCCGAGGCGTTCGCCGGCTTCTACGGCGGGGCGGACGAGGATGATGCGGGAGACCTTCTTGGCCATGAGGGCAGAGACGGCCATGGCGACGGCGAGATAGGTCTTGCCGGTGCCGGCGGGGCCGAGGCCGAAGGTCATGTCCGAGGCTTCGATGGACTCCACGTACTTCTTCTGGTTGGGCG
>CAJCIP010000013.1 GCA_903970445.1 Verrucomicrobia bacterium Tous-C9LFEB
AGCCGAGCATCTCGGCAACCGCCGTACGCAGCAGATTGCGATCGACAACAGGCATCCGTTCGATCCGCCAGTTTTGTGCGTGCTTCTGTATCAACGCGTCAACTTCTTCTTCGCGGTGCGTTGCGAGCCGATGAAGATCGTCAGCAAAGCCGCGCGTCTCGTCGTCCACATCATCACGCGATTCCCAGAACAGCTTCTCGACTTCTTCCGGCTTCTGCTTGCCGAGATCGCCTTGGAAGAGCATCTGCATGGCGAGCTCACGGCTTTTGCGTCGCGTGCCCATTAGCTTCTCGCTCCCGCCGCTGCGTTGAGCTTCGGTCCGAGCGACGCCATCTCGATTGCCGCTATGCCAGCCTCAAAGCCCTTATTACCTGCCTTCAGTCCAGCACGATCAAGCGCCTGTTCCAGCGTCTCGCAGGTCAGCACACCGAATGCATGCGGCACACCTGTTTCCTGTTGCGACTGCCCGATACCACGCGCGACTTCGGTGTAGATTGCTTCGTAGTGCGCTGTCTCTCCGCGAAGCAGAACGCCCAGCGTGATGATTGCATTGAAGCGCTTTGTCTCGGCGAGCGTCCGAGCCGCGGATGGAACTTCCCACGCACCGGGGACGCGCACAATCTCGACATCGGCCTTCGCCGCACCACTGCGATAGAGCGCGTCCAGCGCACCCTGCAGCAGGCGATCCGTGATCACCGCATTCCAACGCGCAACAACAATCGCAAAACGCTTGCCTGCGGCTGAGAGATCGCCTTCGATCGCGATGGGCTTGCCGTGTAGCGGGTTCTCTGATTCCCAAAATCCAAGATGCAGTTCGGGCGCAAGATCGACCGTAAACATCCGCGAGTTCCAGTGCGTCGCCTCAATCGGCTGTAGCGGCAAGGAGGCGTCCTGCCCGCGCATATGCTCTTCCATCCACCCGCGCACAATGTCATGCGTCGCAGCAAGCTGCGTGACCTCGATCAGGAGCGTGGGCGCAGCGGGCACCCTTCCCGTAACCAATTCCAGATTGCCGAGCGGAGCGAGGAATGCCGCGCCACGGCCGTCGCTTTGCTCCCATCCTCTGCCTTGTTCAAATCCAAGCGCGCGAAACAGGCTGCCCAGCCCCTCGTACGCTTCCACTGAAGCGATGCCGGCAACCGAAGTGATTCCTTTGATCATCGTTGTCGATTGTAAATGTCGGGGTAAAGCAGCCAGCTCCCAGCAAAGATCGTTCGCAAAAAGGACAGGTGAATTCTGCCGCAGCTGCCAGCGTCCAGATGAACTAGCGCATCACACCTGCTGAACGAAAGAGAAGAGAAGGAGCAAGCATGGGACTCATGGACATGGTCGAATCCGCGGCGCAGCAGTTTGGCGGCTGCGGTGAACACGCGCAGGTTGCTGGTGGTCTGCTCCAGGAGATTCAGCAGCAGCCTGGAGGCGTCGGAAGCATCTTCCAGTCATTTCAGCAGAACGGTCTTGGCGGTCTCGTGCAGCAGTGGGCCGGCGGACAGACACAACCCGCCGCACCGGATCAGATTGAGCAGGGTCTGGGCGGCACAGGCATGATCGACAATATCGCGCAACGCACGGGCATGTCGCCCACCGTGGTGAAGATGGGCCTCGCGGTCCTTGTGCCCATTGTGATTCATCATTTTGTTTCCAACGGCCATGTCACGGCGGATGGTCAACCAACAGGCGCTCCTCCGCCCGAACCTGGCGGTCTTCTGCAATCCGTTCTCGGCCGTCTTCTATAAAGCACTGCTTGAAGCCTTGCATTCGCTTTGGGCTTTGTCTGACTAGGACTGCTTCCGTTCCTCCGCATGAAAGACAATTCTTTTCGCTGGCGTCACCTTCGCTTGTTATCCTTTTCCGGTGAATCTCCGGGCTGTTTTACTTTCGTCTGCCATCATCGCTCTCGCATTTTTTTCGGGATGCCACGGGCACTCGCTTCCCACTCCGGCCACTCAGGAAGTCCTTGCGAATCGACGTGCTGTTCTCGACACTGAGCGTGAGCAGATGTCGATGATTCCGCCTCCGTCGAAGAGCCGCTATATGGCCGTGCACACGTTTGAGGCTTGGGAGAATCCCTACATCACCGTGCAGCCTGACATGCTGACGCTGCATGTGTTGATGGCTGACACCAACACCTCGGGCCTCGGTGCCGGCGGCATGTTTCGCCCTATCGGCGCCCGGCGGCAGGAAATCAGTATCAGCATGGACAAGCTGGCCGACGCCATGACCTCGGTTCCGCAAAGCTCCTGGCCGTATGGCCGCGTCATCGCGATTGAAGAAGCGCACAAGACGCCGGCCGCCGCCGAGCCGTTGGTGCGCCGTAATATGGAAGCCGTCGTCGCCGCGCTCAGCGACCTTGGCGTCATGGTGTATGACCTGAACGAAGGCAGCCTTCGCTGATGCGCATCAGCCCCATACCAATGCATTCACGCATGACTATCCCAACACGTAAGAAAGGGACCCGCGATGTGGCCGAGCGTTGAAGAAAAGTTTGCAACACTGCTAAGCAGCAAAATCTATCCAGCACTAAGAGGCGTTGCCGCCTACGACGGTTTGCTGACTGCTGGTAAGCCGGACGCCGCGAAATGCAAGGCATTTGCCAACCAGGTCATGACCAAGACAGATCTGCAAAGCGGCATTCGGGAGAAGGGCGTTACGGGTGTGCCACAGGTAGAAGAGTGGAGCAAGCCGTTGTTCCGCGCTATCACGCCCGGAAAGAACAATCCGAACGGCGCGTGGTGGTTCGATACGGAGCTGCTCGACCGCTGGCTGCGCAACATTCCCGCGGGAACACCCGACCGCAAGCAGAAAGTCATGGAGTCCATTCGCCCGATGCTCGCCGTGTCGTTCAATTGGAACGATTTCACGGAGCTGCAGGCGATGAACCCGCCGTCGCCGATCCCGGTCATCACGGGACAAGGAACGCACAAGCCGATCTTCTCGCCGGACCCTCGCGATAAGGCCGCGCAGCAGAAGTATGAGGAGAACAAGAACGTCTTCTTCATCGGCGGCTACAAGCAGGTCTTCGTTCCCATCGTGAATCCAGCCAGCACAAAGCTTCACGTGTTCTAAACGTTTCAGTCCACTTCAAACAGACGTATCCGATGTATGCAGCCGTTCCCGCGCTTCTGCTGAATTTGCTTGTCAGCCTGGTCGTCACGCTTTTGCTGCGGTCGATTGCATTCGCATAGGGAAGCGACCTCACCATGGCGGACGATGACGCCTAGCCCTGGGGTACCCAGCGGCGGAATGTCGCAGTAACCCGCCGCCAATCCGAAACTATATTGGCAACTCCGGCGTATGCTTGTTTATCGTTCCATTCCAAGTCTGCCGCGCCTTATAGGCGTGTTGCAGCCAATGTTTCAGGAGACCCATGCGCCTGCTCGCTACTGCATCGCTGCTTGCTCTTGCCTCGCCTTTGTGCGTCGCGCAGAGCCTCGTGTTGGATATGCCCTCAGGGCCTACCTCCGTGCCTAAGAAGCCCATCAGCTTCGACGTCAACTCGCTCGACAAGACCGTCGACCCCTGTACGGACTTCTACCAGTACTCCTGCGGCAACTGGAACAAGAACAACCCGATTCCGCCGGACCAGGTGCGCTGGGGCCGCTTCAATGAGCTCGCCGACCGCAACAACTATCTTCTGTACGCCGAGCTGAAGGCCGCCGCAGACGCGCCGAAAACGCCGCTGCAGAAGAAATACGGCGACTACTTTGCTGCCTGCATGAACACTGACCTCATCAATTCGCTAGGCGCCAAGCCGTTGCAGCCATCTCTGGACGCTATCGCCGCGATCACCGATGTCAAAGAGCTCGCTGCCTTCAACGCCAAGCAGGACCGTCGCGGTGGCGGAGCTTTCTTCGGAGTCGGCGTTGGCCAGGATCAGAAAGACAGCACCAAACAGATCGCGCAGACCGGGCAGGGCGGTCTCACACTCCCGGATCGCGATTACTACCTCAACCCTGACAAGCGATATGCAGACTATCGCGACCAGTACGTTGCGCACATCGTGAAGATGTTTACCCTGCTCGGGGATACGCCGGAGCAGGCCGCCGTCGAAGCCGCCGACACCATGCGCATCGAAACCGCTCTGGCCAAGGGCTCCATGGACCGCGTCGAAATGCGCGATCCGGCCAAGCGCTACCACATGATGACCCTTGTCGAAGTGGACAAGCTCAGCCCTGACTTCGATTGGAAAACCTATCTCGCCGGCATCGGTCTACCGCAGGCGACCGACCTGAACGTCTCCAGTCCGCAGTACGTCACCACCGTGGAGACAGTTCTCGAAACCGAGAAGCTCGACGCCATCAAGCACTACATGCGCTGGCACCAGCTGCACGGCACAGCGACCCTGCTCTCCAAGCCCTTCGAGGACGAGAACTTTGCGTTCTTCAATCAAGCCTTGCAGGGACAGAAAGAGCAGCAGCCCCGCTGGAAGCGTTGCACACGCCAGACCGACGGTGCTCTCGGCGAAGCCGTCGGCCAGGACTGGGTGAAGCAGAACTTCCCGCCCACCGCCAAGGCCAACATGGAAAAGCTCATCAAGGCCCTGGAGCAGGCCATGGCTGAAGACCTGAAGACTCTGCCCTGGATGTCCGACACCACCAAGATCGAAGCGCAGAAGAAGCTCGACACGATCGCGGACAAAATCGGCTATCCCGACCACTGGAAGGATTACTCGACTGTCGTCGTCAAGCGTGACGATCTGGTGGGTAACGTGGAACGCGCCAGCAACTTCGAGCGCAAGCGGAACATTGCCAAGTTCGGCAAGCCTGTTGATCCGAGTGAGTGGGGCATGACGCCGCCCACC
>CAJCIP010000014.1 GCA_903970445.1 Verrucomicrobia bacterium Tous-C9LFEB
CGCGGCGGCCGTGTGAAGGATCTTCCGGGCGTTCGCTACCACGTTGTTCGTGGCACGCTTGATTCCGTCGGCGTAGCCAACCGCAAGCAGAGCCGCTCGAAGTACGGCGCAAAGCGTCCGAAGGCCGCCGCCTCCAAATAAGTTTTGCCGTTATTCCCGCAGGTCAAGCAGATCCCGTGCGGGAATGACAACAAGAAGAACAAAGCAACTACAAGCCCGGTTCGTGAGAGGTTCACCGCGCCGGGGGAAGAAGAAAGAAGAGAGAAATGCCAAGAAAAGGCCATATTGCCAAGCGTGAAGTCGCGGAAGATCCGATCTATCAGTCGACTCTTGTTACAAAGTTCGTCAACAGCATGATGTGGGGCGGCAAGAAGTCGACCGCACAGAAGATCTTCTACGAGGCGATGACGAACCTCGAAGCCAAGGGCGGCGGAGACGACGCGCTCAAGCTGTTTAAGAAAGCCGTCGAAAACGTCAAGCCGATGCTGGAAGTCAAGAGCCGCCGTGTTGGTGGTGCGAATTACCAGGTGCCGATTGAAGTCAATCCGGAGCGCCGTACATCACTCGCAATTCGCTGGCTGGTCAGCTTCGGCCGTTCGCGCGGCGAAAAGGGAATGGTCGAGAAGTTGACGGCCGAACTGCTGGATGCAGCCAATGGCCGTGGCGCCGCGATGAAGAAGAAGGAAGACGTTCATCGTATGGCGGAAGCAAACAAGGCGTTCGCACACTATCGCTGGTAGGTTGATGCCCCAGGCATGAGGAGTAGAGGCAGCTTTAGCTCGCCGTTCTCCGTAAAGAAGAAGTGGGGCTTCAGCCCCGGGTTGCAGAACCGCGAAGCTCGGCTTCGCAGAAAGAACTACCGTGGCACGCACAGTACCTCTACAAAAATGCCGCAACATCGGCATCATGGCTCACATCGACGCCGGCAAGACGACGACGACCGAGCGCATTCTCTTCTATACGGGCGTCAATCACCGTATCGGCGAAGTGCACGAAGGCACCGCGACCATGGACTGGATGGAGCAGGAACAGGAGCGCGGCATCACCATCACCTCCGCTGCCACCACTTGCACCTGGAACGGCATCCGCATCAACATCATCGATACCCCGGGCCACGTGGATTTCACCGCTGAAGTGGAGCGTTCGCTGCGCGTGCTCGATGGCGCCTGCGCTTGCTTTGACTCCGTGCAGGGCGTGCAGCCGCAGTCGGAAACGGTGTGGCGTCAGGCGAACAAGTATAAGGTTCCCCGCATCTGCTTCATCAACAAGATGGACAAGGCTGGCGCGAACTTCGAGTACGCAACCTCAACCATCGTCAACCGCCTCGGTGCGCGCGCTGTGCCGATCAACTGGCCGATTGGTGAAGAAGCGAAGTTTCAGGGCGTTGTCGATCTCGTCGAGATGAAGGGCGTTGTCTGGACCAACGAGGAGATGGGCGCGAAGTACGATGTCGTCGAAGTCCCTGCGGACATCAAGGCGAAGTGCGAGCAGCTTCGCACTGAACTGATCGAAGCCGTCGCCGACTCCGACGAAGGCGTCATGCACAAGTACCTTGAAGGCGAAGAGATTTCGGTCGCCGAACTCAAGGCTGCGATCCGCAAAGCCACCATCGCGATGAACATCTTCCCGGTGATGTGCGGCACTGCATTCAAGAACAAGGGCATTCAGACCCTGCTGGACGCCGTTGTGGAATATCTTCCCAGCCCGCTCGACGTTCCTGCTATCGAAGGCACGGAGCCCGGCGAGCCGGAAACCAAGCTCCTCCGTCACGCGGATGACTCCGAGCCATTTGCCGCACTCGGCTTCAAGATCATGACCGACCCATTCGTCGGCCAGCTGTTCTTCATCCGCGTGTACTCCGGCCAGCTCAAGACGGGCGACTCCGTTCTGAACCCACGCACGGGCAAGACGGAGCGCATCGGCCGCTTGCTGAAGATGCACGCCAACAAGCGTGAGGAGATCACTGAAATCCTCGCCGGCGACATTTGCGCCGCTGTAGGTCTCAAGAACCTCAACACAGGCGACACCATTTGCAGCGATAAAGCTCCGATTCTACTGGAGTCCATCGACTTCCCGACACCGGTTATCGAAGTTGCCGTCGAGCCGAAAACGAAGGCTGACCAGGAAAAGATGGGCATGGCGCTGGCCAAGCTCGCGCAGGAAGACCCGACGTTCAAGGTTCGCACCGACATCACTAACGGCCAGACCATCATCTCGGGTATGGGCGAGCTTCACCTCGAAATCATCGTGGATCGCATGATGCGCGAATACAAGGTGGAAGCCAACGTCGGTAAGCCGCAGGTGAACTACCGCGAGACGATCCGCACCAAGGCCGAAGCGGAAGGCAAGTACATTCGCCAGACCGGTGGTTCGGGTAACTACGGCCACGCCAAAATTCGTATCGAGCCCAACGAGCCCGGCAAAGGCTACGAGTTCTCGAACGACATCAAGGGCGGCACGATTCCGAAGGAGTACATCAAGCCGATCGATCAGGGCATTCAGGAAGCTCTGCTCGGTGGCGTGCTCGCAGGCTACGAAATGGTCGACATCAAGGTTTCGCTCTATGACGGCAGCTATCACGACGTCGATTCGAACGAAATGGCATTCAAGATTGCCGGTTCCATGGCGTTCAAGGAAGCCGCTCGCAAGGCAAAGCCCGTTCTGCTCGAGCCGGTCATGTCGGTCGAAGTGACCGTTCCCGAGGAATACATGGGTACGATCATCGGCGACTTGAACAGCCGTCGCGGTCGTATCGAAGGCATGGAGATGGTTGGCGGTGTGCAGGCGATCAAAGCCACCGTGCCGCTATCCACCATGTTCGGTTACGCCACGGCAATGCGCGGATCGACTCAGGGCCGTGCAAACTTCTCCATGGAGTTCAAGCAGTACGAAGAAGCGCCACGCTCGGTTTCGGAAGAGATCATCGCGAAGGTCGCGGGCGAGAAAAAGTAGCGGGTGGTCAGGGCGTTAGCTCTGACTTCACGAAGCAAGTTTTCCTTGGGCTTGGAGCCGCGCGGCGCGGCAGCCCACGATCGACAACAATTTGAGCCGACTGGCAACCGGCTTACTCATAGGAGTTGTAAGACAATGGCGAAGGAAAAATTTGACCGGTCCAAACCGCACGTCAATGTGGGCACCATCGGACACATCGATCACGGCAAGACGACCCTGACCGCAGCAATCACCAAGGTGCTTTCCAAGCACAACCCCAAGAACAGCTTTCGCTCGTTCGACACAATCGACAACGCTCCGGAAGAGCGCGAGCGCGGCATCACGATCTCGACCTCGCACGTGGAGTACGAGACCGCGAACCGTCACTACGCACACGTCGATTGCCCGGGCCACGCCGATTACATCAAGAACATGATCACCGGTGCGGCGCAGATGGACGGCGCAATCCTCGTGGTTGCGGCAACCGACGGCCCAATGCCCCAGACGAAGGAGCACGTTCTGCTCGCTCGCCAGGTCGGCGTTCCGTACATCGTTGTGTTCCTCAACAAGTGTGACGCTGTCGATGATGAAGAGTTGATCGATCTCGTCGAAATGGAAGTTCGTGAGTTGCTGTCGAAGTATGACTTCCCCGGCGATGACGTTCCTGTCGTCCGTGGCTCCGCACTCGGCGCGCTCAATGGCGAAGCCCAGTGGGAAACAAAGATCGACGAGCTCATGGAGGCTGTCGACAAGAGCGTTCCTCAGCCCGACCGCCTGGTCGACCTGCCCTTCCTGATGCCGATCGAAGACATCTTCTCGATCTCCGGCCGCGGCACCGTCGTTACCGGTCGTATCGAGCGCGGCAAGGTCAAGGTTGGCGAAGCTGTGCAGATCGTCGGCTTCCGCGACACGCAGAACACCACCGTTACCGGCGTCGAAATGTTCAAGAAGCAGCTCGATGAAGGTCTGGCCGGCGACAACGCTGGTCTGCTGCTCCGCGGCACGGCGAAGGAAGATGTTGAGCGCGGCATGGTTCTTGCCAAGCCGGCTTCCATCACCCCGCACACCGTGTTCAAGGGCGAAGTCTACGTTCTGTCCAAGGAAGAAGGCGGACGCCACACTCCGTTCTTCAACGGCTACCGTCCCCAGTTCTACTTCCGCACCACGGACGTAACTGGTTCCGCGAAGCTGCCGGAAGGCACCGAGATGGTGATGCCGGGCGACAACATCGCTCTGGAAGTCACCCTGCACACGCCAGTCGCTATGGAAAAGGGTCTCCGCTTCGCTATCCGCGAAGGTGGCCGTACCGTGGGCGCAGGCGCGATCTCGGAAATCATCAAGTAGTCCGTTTCAACACCACAAAAAGCGGCGAGCTTCGGCTCGCCGCTTTTGTATTGCCGTGCCTTCAAAGCCAACACCAGTATCCTGGGTTCTTCACTACCTCTATGCGAGGATGAAGCTCTTTCAGATAACCCGGGTCTTGCAGCACATGCAGTTCGATCGTGAACATGCGGTTCCTGATTCCTTCAAAATCGCCGAGGAAACAATCGATTTCATCTTTCGACCAGGCCGCAGCCTTGATTGGCTTCGCTGGCCAGCTCTGCACAGGTACATCGGTATTCCAGATCATCCATTCAAGCTTCAGCAGTGGCGAGTTGGTGCAAACTCCCGATTGACTAACAGGGCCTAGGTCGCAGTCGAGTTGGCCGCCAGGAGTGTTGCGGTCAAATTTCAACCAAACATGATAATCGTGCTTGCCAACTGGAAAGGGTGCGCTGCGCCAGGTTCCCTTTGACAATGGGACAGGAAAAGTTGGCGCTGGCGTGCAATGGAGTGAACTAAGCGCATTAGCGCTTACCTTGCAGCAAACCGTAGCTCCAACTCCGAAAGATTTCGAAATGAACTGCCTTCTCGTCATGTTTCACTTGGGGAAAGATTATCCGGGGCATCGACTGTTTCGGTGTGCAACTTATGACACTTTCTCGAGTGTCCCAGATTCATAGAACAAAACCGGTAGGTGCCTCCAGATCTATCTAAGTCATGGAGGCATATAGTCGCGGGGCTCTACGCTCGGTGGCAGTAAATTTGCGTGACATACAATTTTCACATATGGCGGCACTCCTCGAGCACCCAACAGAGCTGAAACTCGACGGCATCGCTTTGCCGGCAGTCGTCAGGCCTTCCGTGCCCATGAGCGACTCGGAGCTCCTTGAGTTTTCCTCGCGGCACCAGCCTTTTCGAATAGAGCGCAACGCCAAGGGTGAGTTGGAAATTATGACGCCTGTCGGTGGACGTGGCAGTTGGTTTGAAGGCATTGTTATCTCCCAGCTTGGCAACTGGGCGAGGGTGAACGGTGGGTATGCATTCAGCTCCGGTGCAGGCTTCAGCTTGCCGGACGGTTCTGTATTGAGTCCTGACGCATCGTGGGTTTCAGCAGGTGTCTGGGCAGCGCTCACACCCGAACAGCAAACAGGTTTTCCGCCGCTCTGTCCGGAGTTCATCGTAGAGGTTCGTTCCGCCAGCGACTCACTTGGACAGCTTGAAGCCAAGATGCAGCAGTGGCTGGCAAATGGCGCGCGCCTGGCTTGGCTCATCGATCCGCAACGCGAGTTGGTCGTCGTCCTGCGTCCGGGCCGCGACGCCGAAGCGATCCTGAGGCCCGAGCGTGTGGTGGCAGAAACTGGCCCTATCGGATTTGAACTCTCTTGTGAGCAGCTTTGGCAAGCGTGAGTCTCTAAAACATTTGCTTTCAGGAGGGCGTGGCTTCAGATGTCCTCTTCATACTTACACACCATCGCAACCATCTGCTCACCAATCATCTCTACTACTACGTAGACACACGCAAGGCCAGCATGAATCTGCTAATCCAGTCATGCTCGCTTGCATCGTGAAACGCGGTCAGGTCGAGCGAGACGCTTAGGTGCAGCCGAACGCTGACTCCAAACCTGAGGCTTTCTTCATCTAACTATTAACCGCTGCGACACAGCGGCAGGAGACAAAACTTGGCAACCCAAAATCTTGGTGGACGGTACACATTTCCCGGCACCGAACTCACGGTGCATCGCATGGGCTACGGCGCCATGCAGCTGGCGGGCCCGCACGTTTTCGGCCCACCAAAGGACCGCGCCGAATGCATACGCGTGCTGCATCGCGCTATCGAAGCCGGCGTCGACCACATTGACACCTCCGACTTCTACGGCCCGCATGTCACGAACCAGATCATCAAGGAAGCACTGCATCCTTACCCTAAGCACCTCCTCATCGTTAGCAAGATTGGCGCGACTCGCGGCCCCAAGGGTGAATGGAACCAGGACCACTCCCGCGAAACTCTTATTAGCGGCGTGCACGACAATCTGCGCAACCTGGGACTCGACGCCATTGACATCGTGAACGTGCGTGGCACCGGTCTGGACAAGGCCAACGATAAGTTCGACATTCGCCCATCCATGGAGACCGCCGCACAGTTGCAGCAGCAGGGGCTGATCAAACACATCGGCGTCAGCAACGTAAACGCGAAGCAGATCGCCGACGCGCAAGCCATCGCGCCCGTAGTATGCGTGCAGAACATGTACAACCTCGCCAACCGCGCGGACGATGCGCTGATCGACGACCTCAACAAGCAGGGCATCCCCTACGTGCCCTTCTTCCCGCTTGGGGGCTTCTCGCCGCTACAGTCCGGCAAGCTCGACGAGGTGGCAAGGTCGCTCGACGCCACGCCGATGCAGGTTGCTCTCGCCTGGCTCCTGCATCGTTCGCCGAACATCCTCCTGATCCCTGGCACTTCGAGCACGGGTCACTTGGAAGAGAACCTGAAGGCAGCCGAACTCGAACTCTCAGACGAAGCACTGCAGAAGCTGGACTCCATCCAGGACGAAGCAAAGAAGTGAAATGCGGATAGTCCTTTCCCCTCGGCGAGCTTCGGCTCGCCGACTCTCTTTGCGCGGAGACTATACTTCCCCCATGGCAGCCGCGACCCAGATTGACCTGACACAGGAAGGTGCATTCACGCAGTTGCCGATGCCGTACGTCTGGCGTCCGCCGGTGCCGATGAGCGATAAGGAATTGATGGCATTCTCGCGCCTCCACCGTCCATGGCGAATTGAGCGCAATGCTGATGGAGACCTGGAAATCATGACACCGGTCAATATGCGAGGTGCGCAGTCTGAGGCGTGGATCGGATCTCGTCTATTTGCCTGGGCAGAGGAGCATGGCGGGATTACCTTTAGTCCGAATGTAGGTTTCACTCTGCCAGACACATCCGTGCGGAGTCCTGATGCCTCCTGGCTATCGCAGGAAAAGTGGGACGCGCTTGGCGAAGAGCAGGCAGGCTTTGGCCGTGTCTGTCCAGAGTTCCTCATTGAACTGCTTTCTAAGTCTGATTCTCGCAAAATGCTTGAAGCGAAGATGGACCTTTGGATGGCGAACGGCGCAGAATTGGCTTGGATGATCGATCCCTTTGCGCGTGAGGTAATGGTTTATCGTGCGGGCCGGCCTGTCGAGAAGCTGTCTGCCCCAGAACTGCTTATTGCTGATGCAGCCGTGCCTGGATTCAGCTTGGAACTAAGAAAGCTATGGGAGTAACCGATCAGCCGTGAGGCGCGCTCATTCTGATTCGGAAGTGGGGTGGCTGGCGAGCTAAAAAGAAAACGAACGACTGCAGTCTAAGACAAAAGCTACATTCGTAGGAAAGAACATGAGAGCTAATGACCCGCTTTTACGAGCCTTATCAGGGCAAAAAGTTCAGGAAAAATCCTAACCTCCTCATCTTGAGCGAAAGTGCATACGGTTGGTTGGAAGAAGGTGCCGAGGTATTACCAGACGAGCATCATCCTAGACGCAGCACCGTCGAATATTGGTCGCTAGAAAGATTCGATGCGGCAGGTCGCGAGGGCAGATATCCAAAGTGGCTGACCAGAGCCTTGTGTAACTCCCAAGCCCCAGATCTCAAGTTGAGAGTGGAAGCATGGAACGCTGTGGCTTACAGCATCTATGTTCAGCGCCCGATGCATAGTAAGGCGGAACGTCCAACCAAGACTGACTTTGACGAATCTGGTGAGGCATTCCTCGAACTCTTGAACATGCTTCGTCCGCAAAGAGTCCTCGTGACTTCTCTGGCATCTTGGAATCACATGCCAAAACTCCACGTAATGCATCCTACGGATCATTATTGTGGGGCATACCGCTTGGCCGCCGGAGAATTATGTTGGTGTTTGGCTGTTCCCCATCAGAGGAGTAGGCGGATGGGTTGGCAACTCCTAGGAGAAACAATTCAGCATTTCCTTGCTGAAGACCTTGGGAGAGTATGACGCTTCACTCTTACGACTTATCGGTTCAGCCTTCAGGTGGCTCAAGTGAGTTTTCAGCTAGTTCAAAGCGCGAAGCCCTTACACATCATTCTTAGCATTGTGACCAGTGCGACCTTACTCGGTTGCGACAGTGGGGTCGTTCGACAGCCAGCGCCTGCTGCTTCAACCAGCAGGGATTCTCTAGTTGAGCGGCTTCCTCAGGATTGCGAGGCGTATTTTGCGAAGATTGCAACCTGCGTGAATGATCATCCGACTTGGGCTGAGCATGATAGCTATTTGCAAGAGATTGACCAGATTCGTCTAAGATGGCACGCGATCCCGAAAACACCCGAGAACAATAAGCGATTCTCAGCGGTCTGCCGTCAAATGCATGACGAAATGCCGAAGACAACGCCAGACTGCACGCCTTAATTGCTTACAAAGCTTGTACAAAAAGTCATTCTCCCGTATTCTTGTTTGGTTGGGCTCCATGCGTAGTTTTGCACAGCTTGAGCCTCCCTTGAAACAGCAGTATCCATTTCAACGAGGGTTGTTGGCCGGTATAGATGTTTACCGCCAGCAAGCCACTCCCAACCGATCTTTGCTTTGAAGGTCAGAAAAGAGCAGTACGCATGGCGCAACAGCGCATTCGTATCCGCCTGAAGGCGTATGACTATCGTGTTCTCGACACCTCCACCGGGGAAATTGTTGAGACCGCCAAGCGCACAGGCGCACAGGTTGCAGGACCGATTCCCCTGCCTACCATCAAGAACAAGTATTGCGTTCTTCGTTCGCCGCACGTGGACAAAAAGTCTCGTGAAGCGTTCGAGATCCGCACGCACAAGCGTCTGATCGACATCCTCGAGCCCACACAGCAAACCGTGGATGCCCTGATGAAGCTCGATCTTCCCGCCGGTGTGGACGTCGAGATCAAGACGGTAACGAAGTAAAGAATTTGGTTGTCATTCCCGCAGGGAATCCGCGTTTTTGTCGCTGGGCAAGGTACTGGCTAGCAAGCGCATATCCCCCACGGGGGATGACAACAAGAAGAACGAGTGCAACACCTACAGTGCCCGGAGACGCCGGAGCATGATGAGGAGATGAAATGTCAGTAACAGGTATTCTCGGCAAGAAAATTGGCATGACCCAGGTGTTCGACGACGCGGGAACAATTCACCCCGTCACCGTACTCAAGGTCGGCCCGTGTGTCATCACCCAGCTCAAGACCCTTGCAAAAGACGGCTACGACGCCGCCCAGATTGGCATGGTTGAGTTCGTCAAGGCCAGCAAAGTGAACAAGCCGATGACCGGCCACTTTGCCAAGTCAAACGTTCCTCCCGTCAAGATGGTGAAGGAAGTGCAGCTGGAGTCCGCAAGCGGCACCGAAGACGGTCAGTCCGCTAAGGCTGGCGATCGCATCACCGTCGAGATATTCAATGATGTTCGCTTTGTGGACGTCATCGGCACCTCCAAGGGTCGCGGCTTTTCGGGTGTTGTTCGCCGCCACGGTTTCGGCGGCGGTCCCAAGTCGCATGGCCACATGTTCCAAATTCAGGGTTCGATCGGTGCATCGTCCTTCCCGTCGCGTGTGTTTCCAGGGCAGCGTATGCCCGGTCACTTCGGCACGGATCAGGTAACGGTTCGCAATCTTCGCGTGCGCGCTGTTGATGCAGAAGACAATCTTCTGCTCGTTGACGGCGCGGTACCCGGAGCCAAGGACGGCTACGTTCTCGTTTCCAAGGCGAAGGCGCCGCCAAGAGAGCGTCGCGGATTCGCCGGTGCGGCCACGAAGGATGCGTTGAAGGCCTCGAAGAAGGCAGCACCTTCCAAGAAGAAGTAGTCCTACGCGGACAGTGGGACGCGCCTTCGGCGCAAAACGTCGTCCGCATGAACAAGCAGCAGCCTCTGCGCGGAGAACAAACCGGGAAACGCAGAGTAATAACGTTAGGGCCTGCCGCATCGATGGCAGGCACAGAAAGCGAAGCAAAGATGGCAAACATCAAGATCAAAAATCTCGCGGGCAGCGAAGTTGGGGACTTTGAACTCCTCGACGAAGTGTTCGCCGGTGAAGTGAACGAGGCGTTGCTTTGGGAAGCGGTAAAGCACTACCGCGCCGCGCTGCGTCAGGGTACGCACGCTACCAAAAACCGCAAGCTCGTTTCAGGCGCAGGCAAAAAGCTTTGGAAGCAGAAGGGCACGGGCCGTGCTCGTGTCGGCTCCATCCGCACTCCGCTATGGCGTGGTGGTGGTACGGTTCACGGACCGCAGCCCCGCAGCTACGAATATGCTTTCCCGCGCAAGAAGCTCCTCGGCGCCCTCCGCTCCGCACTAGCTTCGAAGGTCGCTGACGGCAAGCTCGTGGTTGTCGAGAACTTCGCGGTCGAAGAAGGTAAGACCAAGCACTTCCGCAACGCGCTGAACAAGCTCGATGCGAAGAAGACTGCTCTCATGGTGGAGACGTCGCAGGAACTGAGCGAAAAGCTTTATCTCGGCTCGCGCAACCTCAACGGTGTTGAGCTCGTGCTCAGCTCTGAGGTTCACCCCTACGATTTGCTTCGCTACGAGTACGCCGTGTTTTCCAAGGCCGCCATCGAGGCGCTGCAGGAGACGCTGAAGAAATCACTCAGCAAGCGTAAGAGCGCTGAAGCTCAAAAGGAGGCTGCATAATGCCTACCGTTTACCAGGTTATTCGTCGTCCGCTGATCACCGAAAAGGCCTTGACCAGCCGCGAAACAGAAGGCTCGCTCGTGTTTGAAGTAGCTGCCGCAGCTACCAAGACCGAAGTGAAGCAGGCTGTTGAAACTCTCTTCAACGTGAAGGTTGCCGCAGTTCGCACCGCCAACGTCGAAGGCAAAGAGCGCCGACGTGGCCGCTTTGTCGGTCATCTTCCCGACTGGAAGAAGGCTTACGTTCGCCTGAAGGCCGGCGAAAAGGTTCCCGATTTCGCAAGCGAGATCTAAACAATCTAGTGACGAGTGGCTGGTGGCGAGTGAATCGTCGCCAGCCTCTCAAAGATTCAAGTATCGCGCCGGATCATTGAGGCGCGGCAAAGGTAAAAGAAATGCCGATCAAAAGTTTTCGACCAATAACGCCGACCCTTCGCTTCCAAACGAAGCTGGTCAATGACGACATCACCACGGACAAGCCGTATAAGCCGCTGCTCGCAGTCAAGCCGCGCACCGGCGGCCGTAACAACATGGGCAAGCTCAGCATGCGTCACCAGGGTGGCGGACACAAGCAGAAGCTGCGCCTCATCGACTTCAAGCGCGACAAGTACGGTATTCCCGCAACAGTCGCGACCATCGAGTACGATCCAAACCGCAGCTCGCGCATCGCGCTGGTGCACTATGCTGACGGCGAAAAGCGCTACATTATTCAGCCTATCGGCTTGAAGGTTGGCCAGACCATCATGAGCGGTCCTGAAGCCGACATCCTGGTGGGCAATGCGCTTCCGCTCAAGAACATCCCGACCGGAACGATCGTGCACAACATCGAGCTCCGCCCGGGTAAGGGCGCGCAGATGGCGCGTTCAGCAGGCGCTCAGGTCAACCTGATCGCGAAGGAAGGCGACTATGCTCTCCTCAAGCTGCCCTCCGGCGAAACCCGCCGCGTGCTCGTGGAGTGCATGGCGACCATCGGTCAGGTCGGCAACACGGATCACGAAAACGTCACCATCGGTAAGGCTGGACGCAACCGCTGGAAGGGCATTCGCCCCAGCAACCGCGGAGTCTCGATGAACCCGGTCGATCACCCACACGGTGGTGGTGAAGGTAAGACCTCAGGCGGTCGTCACCCGGTAACGCCGTGGGGCCAGCCAACACGTGGCTACAAGACGCGCAACAACAAGCGCACGGATGTATTCATCGTGCAGCGCCGCAACAAGGGCAAATAACGGATTGGGATAGTTCGGGGCTTTAGCTCCGACATTAGACCGGAAATTTACCAGGGGCTTTGCCTCTGGGAACATGCGAAGGCATCTTCTTCGCGAGCAGCGCCCGGAGGAGCATCAGTTCAAGGTGCACAAGGGCTAAACCAAGTCGCAGAACTCCTCATGCGATTCGTTGTATCGAGCACAAAGTTCCACGGAGACACAAATGGCACGCTCTGCAAAGAAGGGTCCGTTCATTGACGCTCACCTCATGGTGAAGGTCGACGCGATGAATGCGGCAAACGACAAGAAGGTGATTCGCACCTGGTCGCGCCGTTCCACCATCCACCCGGATATGGTCGGACACACGATCGCGGTTCACAACGGTAAGAAGTTCATCCCGGTGTATTGCACGGAAAACATGGTCGGCCATAAGCTCGGCGAATTTTCCGCAACTCGCACCTTTAAGGGCCACTCGGCCAAAGCCGACACGGCGAAGGCAAAGTAAAGAAACTCAGCAAGAAAGTTTCTTGCTCTTAGGGAAATCAAATGCAGAAGAAAATTGCACCGCAAACTCCTGAGTTCCGCGCCGAAGCCAAATTTCAGCGGACCAGCCCACAGAAGGCGAAGCTAGTTCTTGACCTGATCAAGGGTCAGCGCGTGGAAGCTGCCATCAACACCGTCATGTTCACCAACAAGCGCATGGCGCCGGTGGTAGAGAAAGTGCTCCGTTCCGCTGTAGCAAACGCGCAACACCTTTCCGACGAGCGTGGCCTCGACATTGACGTCGACAACCTCATCGTCAAGACCGCGATCGCAAACGAAGGCCCGCGCATGAAGCGTATCCGCCCTGCCCCAATGGGCCGTGCGTTCCGCTACCAGCGCCGCATCGCGCACATCATCATCACGGTTGCTGAGAAGAAATCAGCAACCAAGGTCACGGACACTGCAGCTCCTGCCACAAAGGCAGCCGGCCGCAAGCCCGCAGCCAAGAAGGCCGCAGCGAAGAAGGCCGCAGCGAAGAAGGCTCCGGCAAAGAAGTCAGCAGCCAAGAAGACCGCAGCTGCGTAGTAAGAACAGTGACTAGCGGTTAGTGGCGTGTGATTAGTGAATCTTCAAGTTCACTGTCACTAGCTACTAGTCACTAACCACTCAGCTTTTGGTGAGTGGGCCGTCAGCGAGCGATCGCTTCCAGCTCACAAAATCCGTGTAGTCACGCCGCCCGGCTCAACCGGAGCGAGCGAGAAAAGAAGGAATGTATGGGACAGAAAGTCCATCCGTATGGATTCCGCCTCGGGGTGAATAAGCCCTGGAAGTCGCGCTGGTTCGTCGATCGCGGCTATGACAAGCTGCTCGTCGAAGACGTCAAGCTGAAAGCTGAGCTGCGCGAGAAGCTGAAGGCCGCCGGCGTCTCGTCCGTTGAAGTCGAGCGCCCCGGCAACAAGCTCCGCCTGATCATCCGCACCGCGCGTCCGGGCATCATCATCGGCCGCAAGGGCGCGGAAATCGACAAGCTCAAGGCCGACATCCAGAAGCGCACCTCGCGCGAAGTGTTCATCGACATCCTCGAAGTCAACAAGCCCGAACTCGATGCTCAACTCGTCTCCGAGAACATCGCACTGCAGCTCGAGAAGCGCGTTTCTTTCCGCCGCGCGATGCGTAAGAGCGTTGATTCCGCTCTGCGTTTCGGCTGCAAGGGGATCAAGGTCCGCGTATCGGGCCGCCTCAACGGCAATGAAATCGCTCGCTCCGAGTGGTATCTGCAGGGCCGTCTGCCGCTGCACACGCTCCGCGCCGACATCGACTACGGCTTCTCCGAAGCGCACACCACCTACGGCATCATCGGCGTGAAAACGTGGATCTACCGTGGCGATATCTACGAGCAGCGCAAGCGCAAGCCCGCAGAAACCGTCGGCACAACCGGCGCGTTCTAAGTAGCCTCACCAGCAGAGATTGGCGGTCACGCCAATCTCTGCTAAACTAATTTGGTTTGGCCCTGAGTCTGCTGCGTTTGTTTTTGCGGCAGAGACCTCGGTCGAGTTTTCCGAACGAGTTCT
>CAJCIP010000015.1 GCA_903970445.1 Verrucomicrobia bacterium Tous-C9LFEB
ACGAGCTGATGAAATGTAGGCACTTCTAAAACCTCTTCTTCTTGCCAGTCCGGCTAAACAAACTCCCGGAGCTATCCGATTCACTCTTTCGGACTCGGTGCAGGGCAGCTCCTTCACTCTGCTCTCACGCGTTCTACAGCACACGCGAAAGGCGGAACGTGTTCTGGTTTCCCAGTGGGCTTGCACCCATGCGTCCGGCGAAGTTCTGAATCCCGCACGCGGCCGTACTGCTACCAACCACGCGGCACTGCAAACTACTTGGTACAACAGCAAAACTTTGGGGCGAAATCACAGTCGACGGTGACTGAAAGTCTTCGAAGCTTCTCAAAGCTCAGTTCCGTTTCGCCTGTTCCGGCCCGCATGGCCCATCCGGTTGGAAGGAGGGTGGCGCAGGCACGATATTCAGCCGCAGACTTATCGGCACCTCAAACAAGAACGATGCACCCTGCGGAGTTTGTCTTGTATCCAGTGTAGCGAAGCCGTGTTCCCGACCGTCGCCTATGTGCCGCACCGTCAATTTCTACATACGCGACGACGCGTTCCGGATACTCGCGGAACCTACTTACTGTATCAAGTGAGTGGGGGAAAGGCAAGAAGGCAGGGTGTCATTCTCCTACTGAAATTGCCATGATCGATCGGCTTCGCAGAGGGTAAGATGGCCTTCGTCGCACTGCCCGCCGCTTACCCGCAGTGAAGAGTGCGTTCACCGCCTTCCGTGATTCTTCGTTCCTCGGGCCACGTACGTTCAGCTGACCCTCCAAGGAGAAAGAGTCATGATTCGTCAGGCAGGTGTGTTCTCGATGGCCGCCCTCACGGTTTTTCTGCTTTGCGGCGCGACGGCACCGGAGCAATGCAATACCTCGAACGAACGCATCGGACCCTCGACAGGAGAGGTTGTAGGCGTCGGCGTTGCCGCAGTCGGAGTCATTGTGGTCGGTACCGTTGTGCTGGTTCACGTTCACCATGCGCACCACACCGTGAAAGGCTGCGTCTACGCCGGGCCACGCGGCTTTGAAGTCAAGACGGACGACAACAAGGTCTACGCCCTCAGCGGCGACACGCTCAAGGTCAAGCAAGGTGACCTGGTCAAGTTCCACGGCAACAAGATCAAGCGCGCCAAGAGCAGCACAGACGATCAGACATTCATGGTGGAGAAGATGAACAAAGATTACGGTCCGTGCAAACTGCCAACGCCGACAGCAGCCACGCCCGCTACTGCAGCATCACTATAGTGACACTCAGAATTTCGAATGCGGCAATGTGCAGCGACCAATTGTTTCAGGATTCTTATTGCTATTTTGGCTTGTCATCTCGACCGGAGGCCGCAGGCCGGAGTGGAGAGACCCCTGTATTTCGGTTGTGGGGCCGAACTGCTTGCCTCGTCCAGCAAAATACAGGGGTCTCTCCACTACGCAGGACGATAAAACCGTCCCGCTTCGGTCGAGCTGACAGACTTTGGTCGGATATGTCGATACGCGATGGTAGCCTTTTCGCATGCGTGCCCTCCGCTTCACTTTGCCCGTCTTCTTCGCGTTCTCGATGTACACAGGCTCCTCTCCTGCGCCTGCCCAGCGGGCAGCCGGGCCGCGCATGCAGATGCCGGGCGGTGTGGCCATTTCACCGGACGGCACGACGGTGGCATACACGATCGGTGGCCGCGAAGGAGCGACGCTGCATGTGATGGGTGTGGCAAACCCCGACCCCGGCAAAGATCAGATCATTGCTCCGAACGGCGCGACCAACTGCTCGAATACGTCGCCGGTATGGTCGCCTGACAGCACCACGCTGGCTTTCTCCTCCACATGCACCAGCAAGGATGAAAAGCCGGGACAGGAACAGATCTTTCTTTGGTCGAAGGCGAGCGGCACGGTGAGGCAGTTGACGCATGTGACTGGCTTGTTCAAACAGTCCGCGTGGTCGCCAGACGGCAAGACCATCGCATTTTTGTTTGTTGAGAATGCGACGCGTTCAGCAGGGGCGCTTGATGCGATGAAGCCCTGGGCGGGCGTGATTGGCGAGGACAACCTGGAGATTCAGGGCGTGTACGGCGTGGATGTTGCTTCGGGCGGTGGCGGCTGGGTTGTCCCCGCCACGCCAAAGATGTACACATTCGAGTTTGCCTGGGCTCCTGACTCCAAGCACGTCGCCTTCATCGGAGCCAAGGCACCTGGCGAAAACAACTGGTGGGTTGCGAATCTCTATGTTGCAGATACACCTCACCACAGCGAGAGCGCTAGCAAAGACACTTTTGGCGAGCGTTCGGTGTCCACGGACCGATATGGGTTTCGGGTCCTCTTCGATCCGAATGCAAGCATGACGTCCCTTCACGGCCTCCAGATCGCCGTACCTCGCTGGTCTCCCGACGGCAAGCATATCGCCTTTATCGGCGGCCTGATGTCCGATCAGGGATCGACGGGTGGCGACGTATGGGTTGTGGACGCGAAAGGTGGTGAGCCGGTCGACGTCACACCTGGCATCCACGGCACACCCTGTTACGAGAGCTGGATAAGCGACCACAGCATTAGCTTCGTAGAAGACCGCCGAGGCCACACACTCCTCAGCGCCATCAACATCAACGACAAAGCGATTGTGCCCGGAGCGCCCCTGGATCTCGGTGAAGTGACCGTCGGTGGCGGCCCAATCAAGGACGCTATCTCGGTCTCAGACCGTGTCGGCATCACGAAGGACCGCGTAGCGGCCTTCGTGATGCAAGGGCCAGCCAAAGCTGCAGAGATCTATAGCGTAACCGGGGCTTCCGCTTCCCGCCAGCTCACACACCTGAACGATGGCGCGAAGTTGACCGCACATATCGAATCCATCGAGTGGGAGAACGAGGGCTTCCACGTGCAGGGCTGGCTCACCTATCCCACCAACTATGACTCGCACAAGAAGTATCCGATGATTGTGACCGTTCATGGTGGCCCGTCGGCTTCGGCATTTCCGCGCGGCGCGGGTCAGTGGGCGGACCTTGGCTACTTTGAATTCCAACCGAATCCGCGCGGCTCGTTTGGACAAGGCGAGGAGTTCACTGCCGCCAATCGCAAAGACTTCGGCTATGGGGACTTTCGCGACATTTTGGCTGGCGTCGATGCCGTTGAGAAGAAGGTGTCCGTTGACGACAAGCGGCTCGGCCTGACGGGTTGGAGCTACGGCGGGTTCATGACGATGTTCGGCGTAACGCAGACGCACCGGTTCCGTGCCGCTGTGGCTGGTGCCGGTCTTAGCGACTGGCTGAGCTACTACGGTGAGAATTCCATCGATCAATGGATGATCCCGTTCTTTGGCGCCAGCGTCTATGACGACCCAGCTGTGTACGCCAAGTCTTCTGCCATCAACTACATCAAGAACGTCACCACGCCGACTCTGGTTATCGTAGGCGACCGAGACGGCGAATGCCCAGCACCGCAAAGTTTCGAATTCTGGCACGCCCTGCGCGATCGTGGAGTGAAAACGCAGCTTGTGGTCTACCCAAACGAGGGACACGGATTCCGCGATCCGAAGCACATTGCGGACCGCAACGAGCGCGAAGTGAAGTGGTTTGCGGAGAATATGCCGGAAAGCAAGTGAGTAGTGAATAGTGAGCAGTGAACAGTGAACAGTGAATAGGGAACAATACGACCTGTGGGCGAGCTGAATGTTCACGATGCGACGGTCTTCTTTGTTCACTGTTCACTTGTCACTGTTCACTGCCCTATAGGGAACAAATACAACCTGTGGGCGAGCTGAATGTTCACGATGCGACGGTCTTCTTTGTTCACTGTTCACTGTTCACTGTTCACTGTTCACTTGTCACTGTTCACTGCCTTATTAGTTCACGATTCACTGGTCACTGTTCAGTGGCCGTCTCCCCATTTGCCCCTTACTCCGTCCAACACCTAAACTGGAGTATCTAAGTTTTGGAACCCGAATCGGGTTCAGACCGTCCAGCTTGGTTGTGGAAGTAGCCCGCTGTTGGACGGGGAGGTTTGAGTGCGTCGGTTTGTCTGTTTGGCAGTTCTTGTCTTCTTTACGGTCCCGTTCGGTGTCTCGGTCATTGGTTGCGGAAAGCAAGTCACTCCTTCGGAGTCACAGAGTGCCTGCAGCGGAAGCACGTCCACCGGCCAGATTCCAGGCCAGGTATCGAATATTGTGCTCTCACAAGCGCTGGCCAATGTGGGTGAATCGCTGAACTACGGCCAGATCGGCCAGGGGCTAAGTGCATCCGCGTACGACTGCACGGGCGCTGCCGTCAGTGTGCCGTCATTTACGTATTCTTCCAGCGACCTGAGCATCGCAGACATCAATCCTTCCAACGGACAGGTTTGCGCTGGAACGTGGAACCGCTTTACCGGCGGCGGCGTTCCCGATTACACAATCTGTTCTCCTCCGAGCAGCGCCAACACTTCGAAATTCACTGCGTTCGTGACGGCTTCCGCACAGGGCGCGACGAGCAATATTGTTCCCATCTACGTTCATCCGGTGGTGACAGGAGTTGTGCTCGGGAATCCAACGCCTACGGCATCCTGCGCCAGTGCTCTCAGCAGCGCGACGGGCGATCCTTCCAGCAACTGCTGTAGCTTCAACGCTCCGCTGCAGACGGGCATTTCGCCTTACGACGGGTCGTCGTGCCTTTCCCAGGGAACGTCTGGTCAGCTCACAGGCCGCGTGTATGCCAATGGTTCAAACACGCCTGCCAACAACATCACCTGCAAGGTGGGACGGCTCTCCTTTGCTGCTCAGGGTTCAAGCAATCTCTTCACAATCGATCCCTCGACCGGCGTTGTCACGGCAAATCTTCCCGGATCCACCATCATTACGGCGCAGATCGCGAACTCAGGATCGGCTAATACAACAAACCTGTTGGCTACGTGTCCACCACAGTCGATCGTGCTGACACCGACGGGGAAGACGGGGCCAAATATCTCCGTTCTCCTCAACAATGCCCAAGCCTTTACCACTACGGTGACAGACACCAACAACAAGGTGATTACAGGATTGAACCTGGAATTTGAATCGACGAACGCGCAAACGATTCCTACCTCGGGTGGTTCTGTAACTCCCGTTTTTCCCGGCACGGCGACGATCACTGCCGTGTGTCAGCCGCCCACCTGCAATACGGCGAACTATAGCGAGATCGGCTTGTATGGAACCGGCAAGCCGGTGACGTCGAACGGCATCACCGTGACCACGACGGGCAACAGCTCTTCCGTTCTCTACGCGGGAAGCACGTCGTCCCAGTTTCTCTACACCATCGACTTCACGACGACACAGCCATCCTCGCTGATCAAGCTGCCGTACATTCCGAATTCGATGGTGATCACGCTGGACGGCACGGCCATCTATCTTGGCAGCGGGCAGGGTTTGATGACAGTGAGCACCGGCAGCAACGCGGTTAGTGGCACAAATTCAGCAATCACCGGCCAGGTGCTAGCCGTGTCGCCGGATGGAAGCACCCTGGTGGTGTCGGACTCTGCGCGGCAAACCACCTCTCTTGTTACCAGCTCGGGGAGCGTGACTGCGACCTATGGCGCGGTAGGAACGTCGGCGAAGTTTTCACCTGACGGCCAGACCGTCTACATCACGGCAACCAATCAGCAGGTTCTGGTGCATTCCGCGTTTTCCGGCTGGTCAAGCCTGAGCACCGGCGGCATCAACTACAGCGATGTGACCGTTACAGTTCCACATCTCGGGGCCTATTTCGCCGGTGGTACCGACACGGAAGGCCGAACGGCTTGCGCCACAACAACGGTGAACAACACGACGGCGCCTCCGACCACGACGAACTCGTTCTATCCCGTTGCGGACACCGATGGAGCCCACACGGACAAGTTGGTCGCAACGACGGATGGTGTTCACATTGTGGGTGCTTCCGCCACGCCAGCGGTGCTGAGCGACATCAAGCCGCAGTATCCTGCGAACGCTCTGGCATGCAGCACCTCGACAACGGGCGTTGCGTTTATGAGTTCGTTCACGCCCTACCCGCTTACTCGAATTGCTCCAACAGCGATCAATTCCGTTGTCGCTTCAACGAACTCTTCGGTTGTCTTTGTGACGTACACGGGGACGAGCGGTCTACTCCCCCTTTATGTTCCGTCAGCGGCAACTGCGCCGGGTTACGTCACACTTTCGGGTACAGCGACCGCCCCGCTTACAGGGGTGTTCAGCACAGACAACAACACGTTCTACGTTGGGACATCAGGTGACGACAACATCCACCTGATCTCCATCACAGGAACGACTGCGACGGACTCCAGTACGCTGGCGCCGAAGCTGCCGGATGCCAGCGGCAACATCGTGGCGCCGAACCTCATTGTGCAGCGGCCGAAGCGCGCAACGTCCTAGGCTAGCGTCTTCGTAGCGGATCAGTGTGGTGCGGAAGGGCCTGACTTCAGACAGGCCCTTCCGCACCTGCACCCAGTTCGCATAGGCCGCATACATGCGCGGCTGGTATATTCGCACCCATGCCCAACTGGCTTCGAAGTGCCTTAAGCGTCCTGATCGGCTTTGTTGTTTTCTATACACTGCAAGGCGCTTGCACCATGGCTGCGGCACGATTGTTTGACCGCAACTTCGACCAGCCCACGAACGGATACCTCGTCGTGGCACTTGCGTACACGTTGCTTGCAGCGCTGGCTGGCGGTTACGTTGCCGCGCGAATCGCGCACAGTGCCCCGGTCGCTCATGGTGTCGGCTTAGCCATTCTCATGCTGCCGCTCATGATTTTGAACGTGAAGAAAGGCTTCGGCGGGCAGGAAACATGGTTCGTTGTGGTTCGTTCTTTCGCTACACCTGCCTTCGCAATTGCTGGCGCGGTGCTGGACGCAGCTCGACACCGCAAATTGCTTTCGCGCTAAAGAAAGGCCGCTGCGATGAGCGGCCTTTCCTAGCTGTCCTGATTGCTGTGTCAGCTCGTCGCCGGCGAGTCAAAATCATCAAGCATGATGGCGTTGACGGCAGGGGTTGTTGTCACCTGCTGATCGATGAGAACGACCGTGTGCACCGTGCCTGTGCTGTAGTACTGCTGCGAACCGGACAGCAGCGTCACGGTGCTCGAGGCCGGAACCG
Organism: Verrucomicrobia bacterium Tous-C9LFEB; assembly: GCA_903970445.1. GTDB lineage: Bacteria > Acidobacteriota > Terriglobia > Terriglobales > Acidobacteriaceae > Granulicella. Next base: position 7,045 of record CAJCIP010000015.1, read on the forward strand.
TTCCAGCCGGAACCACTGCTATGGCGTAGGTGCCTGCGGGAACATCGATGTAGCCGCTGTTGCCTTCAAACGACACATTCGCCGCGAAAACATTTGTGGTCACCAGTGTGCTACTGCTTGGCACAAGGTACACGTCGACATTGCCAACCTTGGTTGCCCAATTGAGGATGCGGACCGCGACCTGGCCGCTCGGCGCAGGAACCGATTGATCCTGAATGATGGCTTCCTGCAGGTTCGCGGCGACATTGCCGATGATGGCTGTGTATTGCTTCGCCGGGTACAACGTGGCTCCAGCGGAAACCAGGACCTGACGCGTACTCGCGCGGTCGGCTGTAATCGTGTATCCGGCCGGCTGCACCGGCACATACGAACTCGCCGAACCGAAACCAACGTTATACGCGAGAGCAACACCGTTCTGATAGATGTCGATCCCGCCGGCATCGATCGAAGCGTCGACAACCCGAAGTTGAGCAAGATTGCTGGCGTTGATCGTGATGCTTTGGCAGCCCGTCAGGCTGAGCAGCGATCCTGCCAATGCCGCAGCGGCGAGCGCGCATCTGCCGGTTTGTCGAAAAGCCACAGCCATTCGGAGTTGTCCATCAAGCAAGAAATGGGTTCGAGGGAGACACCACCACTGTAAACGATTGGGGCACGCGCAGGGAAACTGCCTCCGGCATGCCCCAGAGTGGTGACCTTACACCGTCTACTTCTGCTTCGCGATGATCATGCTGGAAACTTTGTCATAGGTCGCCTGCGGCAAAATGCCTTTGCTGACAAGCTGGTTCTTCGCTTTATAGGGGCGGCCTTTGATGATGCGTGCGGAATACGCGTCTCCGATGCCCGGGAGGGCTTTGAGCTGGTCGGCGGACGCGGAGTTGATGTCCAGCGGTGCTGAGGCAGCCGCGGGAGCCATCATCGGCTTGCACTTCTGCGCAGGTGCGACCGCGGGCATGGCGAGAGCGAACGAGGCGGCCGCGAGGGTCAGGATGGAAACAAGACGGCGAAGGGCATTCATGGGTGGCATTCTCCTGCAGGATGTGAGGCGCTTATCGCAGCCCAGCATACACGGGCGACACGCCGCTCTGCGACAAATTTCGCTCATGCTGCCAGCTTAACCGCTGTGGGCGACGGCCATTCGTCCCGCGCTGGCCTCAATTTTGGTGACGCGGCCATCGCGCATGAAAATGATGCGGTCCGCAATCTGCGCAGCTTCCGGATTGTGCGTAATCATGAGTACGGTCTGGTTCAATTCGCGGCTGGACTTATAAAGCATCTCCAAAACGGCATCGGAGTTTTGCGTGTCAAGGTTGCCGGTAGGCTCATCTGCGAGAACAATCGCCGGCTTGGTGATGAGTGCCCGGGCGATCGCCACACGTTGCTGCTCACCACCGGAAAGTTCATTTGGCCGATGGTGCAGGCGCCCGGAGATTCCGAGCAGGCCTGCCAGGTGGTCAAGCAACGAACGGTCGAGCGGCTTGCCGGTTTCCGCGATCGTGTGGGCGAGCTCGATATTGTCATAGGCAGAAATCGTTGGCAGCAGATTGAAGCGCTGGAAGATGAACCCAATGTGCAAACGGCGCAGCTTCGTCCTCTCGGCGTCAGAGAGTCGTGAGAAATCCTGACCCTGAATGCGCAGCGTGCCGGAAGTCGGCGACGTCAGGCCGCCAAGGATGTAGAAGAGCGTCGATTTGCCGGAACCCGAAGGACCGACGATGGAAACGAACGCGCCGGTCTCGATCTCAAAGCTGACATCACGAAGGGCGGGAACTTCCAGCTTGCCGGAACGGTATGTTTTGCCGATGTGATCAGCTTGAATGATAGGGTTCATGCGCAGGGTCAAGTTTAGCGCAACGTAGCGAGCACCCGTACTATCGTGAGACGGGCAATGATCATCGGGATCGGCACAGACATCATCGAGATTGAACGCATCGAGCGGAGCGTCGCACGCTATGGAGCGTCCTTTCTCCGCCGGGTCTACACACCGCTGGAGATTGCGTATTGCGAACGCAAGAAGAACTCAGCGGAGAGCTTTGCCGCACGCTTCGCGGCCAAGGAAGCGGGAGCGAAGGCGCTTGGAACCGGCATCAGCCGTGGTGTGAACTGGCGCGAGTTTGAAGTGCGTCGCGCTCCGGGGCAGCGGCCTGAACTGCACCTTAGCGGACGTGCTGCGGAAGTTGCCCAGACACTTGGCATCCGACGTCTCGCGCTCAGCCTGACACACTCACGAAGAGAGGCCATGGCGGTCGTAGTCGCCGAGGATTAAAACCAGTCGCAACCAAGCCCCGGTCTCCGCAGTCCAATGATGGAGAGCACTCAACCTGCCCATGTGTACGGTCAAGCTAGGATGGTGCTACGGCTTTGAGCCGGACCTTTTTCCGGGAGTTCTATGCCTAGTCAGCAGGAAGTGAAATGGTCACAACTGAAGGTTGGTGTGATCATGCTGGTTGCGCTCGTCTTGCTGTGCACGTTGTTGTTCCTGATGGCGCGCTCGTCCGGCATGGGAGTTTTCAGCAAGAAGTTGATCGCCGACGCTTACTTCCAGAACTCGAACGAGCTGAAGCCGGGCGGCGAAGTACAGTTTCAAGGCGTCACCATCGGCGAAGTCACCAAGGTGCTGGTGTCCACTGATCCGGCAAGAAGGCTTGCGCCCGTGCACGTGGTGATGAAGATCGACCCGAAATTCCAGGACAGCCTCCGCAAGGACTCCACTGCTTCGCTCAGCAAGGTGGGATTGGTCGGCGACACCGTCGTCGAAATCAATAGCCAGTTCGCGAAAGGACCGCTGCTGCAGGACGGTGACCAGCTTCCGAGCAACGAGCCCACTGACATCGATGCTGTGATGAAGAGCAGCAAGACGACCCTGGATACGCTGAACGGCACGTTGGCAAGGCTGAATACCGTCGTGGCTGGGCTCCAGAATGGAGAAGGCACGGCTGGGCAGTTGATCAAGAATCCAGCGCTCTATAACAACGCGAACGAAACCATCCTGCAGCTTCGCGCATTGGCCACGGACATCAACGAGGGCAAAGGCTCTGTCGGCAAGCTGATGCATGACGATCAGCTTTACAACCGCCTGGATGACACAGCAAACAAGCTCGATGGTATTGCCAGCAAGCTGAGTTCAGGCAAGGGCACAGCGGGTAAGCTATTGAACGACGACACGCTCTACAACAATCTCAATTCGACGCTCGTTCACGCGAACTCCATCCTTGCAGAAGCGGATGCAGGCAAAGGCGGGCTTGGGCTTCTTGTGAAAGATCCGAAATTTGCGAAGCGTCTGGATGAAACGGTGACGCGGCTCGATGCGCTCGTTACCGGCATCGATGACGGTAGAGGCACCATAGGGAAACTCGCCACCGACGACGCTGCATACAACAACCTGAACAAGCTGCTGACCGAGAGCACGACGCTCGTCACAATGATTCGCCAGGACCCCAAGAAGTACCTCACGATTCACATGAAGATTTTCTAGTTCTCTACGATCGCGACGTGGTGCAACTGTAGAGAAACTGAAAACCAATGATGAGCAACCACGCCCAGAGCACAGATCGCAGTACGCGCTTTGGTATGTACGGGGACGTGAGTGTCCCCACGATTGCACCCGGGATTCCGCCGACAACAAGGTGTTTCAGCAGATTGCCGTTCGCACTATGCGAAAAAAGGTGCGCTCCACTGCCGACCAGGGAGAGCATGAAGCCGAACAGGATGTCCGTTCCCACGACCTGTGAAGGCGCGAGATCCGTGAAGGACAGCAAAGCTGCGACTCCTAGAGCACCAGCGCCTGCTGAAGAAAATCCCACCTCTGTGCCTACGGGAAACATCAGCCACGGCATGAGGCGACTACGGTCCTGCTTGTCTTCCTCCCGCTGAACGGGGCGAAAGGAAAAGATGATCTGATACACCGCCGTGAGCACCAGAATGAGGCCAAGAAGCCCTTCGATCGTTCGCTTGGACTCCGCCGTCGCAAAATGGTTCAGCGCGAGCGCTCCGAGCAAAACACCTGGCAGGCCACCGAGCAGCATGTATCCAAGCACGCGCCAGTTGACCTGGCGACGCAGAATTTGTGACGGTACGAGCACCAGCTTCACAGCGGTGGAGAACATCAAGCCGGTTGTCACGGCTGTAGCGGCGGGCACTCCGAGAAACAGGATGAGAAGCGGCGTGGTGATGGTGCCCGCACCGACGCCGGTAAGCGCGATGAACATCGCGATGACGAAACCAATCAGATATTGCATGCCGTCTTTCGTCTACAAAACAGAAGCGGCTCGGGCGGATGTTCCCGTGCACAACTTCTACTTGCGCGCATGGTGCTGTTCGCGCGCAAGGAGCTCCTGCACATGTCGCCGTTGCTCTTGCGCCTCCGGCCGAAGGGTCTCGCCCGACGGCGATGGCTGGATGTTTGCCGGCATGATCTCGGAAAAAGAGGCTGTCATTTGGAGGAGCCCTCCAGGATGCCGAGCGAGCGAAGTTCATCGAGTATGTGGTCAATCGCGGCGTGCAGGTCGAGCTCACTGACTTCAATGTCATAGGTCGCTGCGACCGTTGTAGCGCGGAGATATGGCTGTGGCCCCTCTATGCGTGAAAGAACAAGCGCTCCGCTGGCGGCTACGGCAGTGGCAGCGGAATGGCCATCTTCGAGCCGAACGACGAAGGCACCGCGATGAAACAGAGCGCGCTCCAACGCGTCGAGAAGCTCGGTCGATCCCGCTAGTTCGAGATGGGCTCCCACGTGCCCGTAGCGAGACCGCTTTTCCTCGCTGGATACAGCTTGCAAGCTGGCCGTTGGCTTGTCGTGAGCGGGAGCTTGCGTGGCGAGGATCATGCCCGCAGCAACAGTCAGGTTAGATACAGGATCGATAAGAACAAAGCTGCCGGTCCGCCTGTTCTCCGCATAGGTATCGACAGCAAGCGGCTGAAGAAAATTAACATCAACCCAGCCAATTTCGTTCAGATCAAGTGTTGCGCCTGCGCGCCGCTTTGTGTCTACCTCTTGGACCATGTCGGCGACAGAATGCACACGCGGCACAGTCGCTTGGACAGTGCGGCTCATATGCTTCAGGATGTAACGTCGTGAAAGATCAAGCGGGATCGCATCCATCCAGACCAGCGAGGCATGCAATGACGAAGTGACCGTCGCGGGATTTGCTGAAGCGGCAAGCACGTCGCCGCGGCTGATATCCAACTCGTCTTCGAGCGTGAGCGTGATCGACATCGGCGCCGAGGCGCGCTCGAGACTTCCATCGAAGGTCACAATGTCCTTCACGTAACTGCGCCTTCCTGACGGCAGCACGGTGACACTGTCACCACGCTGGATTGTGCCCGATGCGATCTGTCCGGCGAAGCCACGGAAGTCGAGATCGGGACGGACGACGCGCTGAACAGCAAAGCGGAAAGGTGAAGTGGAGGACCACTGCGAAGACGGCAACGTTTCCAGCAGGTTCAACAGCGTAGGACCCTGATACCAGGGCATGGCTGTCGACGGGTGGACCACGTTTTCTCCCTCAAGGGCGCTGACAGGCACAAAAAGTAGCTCCAACTTCTCGATGCCTGCCACACGTTGTGACCGAAAGAACTGACCGAAGTCTGCTGCAATCTGCTCGAACACTTGCTGCTGATACCCGACAAGATCCATCTTGTTGATGGCGACAAGAATGCTGGGCACACCGAGCAATGCTGTGATGAAGGCGTGGCGTCGCGACTGTGTCAGCACGCCTTTGCGCGCGTCGATGAGAATGATGGCGGCGTCCGCGGTGCTCGCACCCGTCGCCATGTTTCGCGTGTACTGTTCGTGCCCTGGTGCGTCCGCGATGATGAATTTGCGGCGCGCTGTGGAGAAATAGCGATAGGCAACATCGATCGTGATGCCCTGTTCGCGTTCCGCGCGCAGCCCATCGGTGAGCAGAGCAAGATCTAAGACTCCGGGAGCAGTTGTGCCTTTGCCTTCGATGGATCGGACCTGGTCGTCGTACACGCTTTGCGTGTCATAGAGCAACCGACCGATGAGCGTCGACTTGCCGTCGTCGACCGAACCGGCCGTAGAGAAGCGGAATAGATCTTTCGCTCGCTCTTCCGCAAGATATTCTTCGACATCAAACGCCCGTGCCGCAAACTGCGGGGAGGGGACGACAGGCGGCGGCTCGGGTGTGTGGCCTAAATGTGGGTTATAGGCAACGATGGTTCGATCCCACGCCTCAGGCTCCCCTTCTGGTGCTCCTGTAGAAGATCGAAGGCGAGCATCTTCCTCGGGGCTCATTTGCGTTTGCAGCGACTCCACGCGAGCCATTAGAAGTATCCTTCGCGCTTCTTCAGCTCCATAGAGCCGTCCTGATCGTGATCGATGACCCGATGAGCGCGCTCTGACGAGCGAAAGCCGAGAATCTCTTCGATAATCTTCGGGATTGTATCGGCGTCGGAGCGGATGGCACCCGTGCACGGACTGCAGCCGAGCGATCTCATGCGGCACTTGACCAAGACCGGTTCCTCGCCAAGATGTCGTACGAAGTCCTGCTCGATGGGCAGAAGAGCGTCGCCACGTAAATACATTGGCCGCTCCTTCGCGAAGTACAGACCGGCGACGGGAATGTTCTCTTCGTGGATGTAGTGCCAGACATCCATCTCCGTCCAGTTCGAAAGCGGAAACACACGGATACTTTCACCGGGATGGATGCGTGCGTTGTACAGGTTCCACAACTCAGGACGCTGATTCTTTGGATCCCACTGGCCCGCTCGATCGCGAAAGGAGTAGATGCGTTCTTTCGCGCGAGACTTCTCTTCATCGCGCCGCGCTCCACCGAATGCCGCGGTGAAATCATAGTGATTAAGAGCATCCAGCAGAGCTTGCGTTTTCAGCAGACCGCAGCAACGCTTCGTGTCGAGCGCGATCGGATTGGTTCCCGCGGTAAGCGCCTGCTCGTTGCGCCATACCAGCAGTTCGGCGTCCACAGACCGAGCTGTCTCATCTCGGAACTGGAGCATCTCGCGAAACTTATAACCCGTATCGATGTGCAGCAGCGGAAACGGAAGCGGCGCGGGATAGAAAGCTTTTTGCGCGAGGCGCAGCATCACCGACGAGTCCTTGCCAATGGAATAAAGCATCACGGGACGCTCAAACTCTGCGACGACCTCACGGAGAATGTGAATGCTTTCCGCTTCAAGCAAACGAAGATGGCTGGGCCGCTGGGATAGCGGAAGGCTCTCTGTTCGACTTGTATTCGAAGCTAAGTGCAAAGACAGTTCCTCGAAGACAGATGAGTGCGGTGCTAACACCGGATGAAAACAGGTTTGCTACGAGAGGACTGAATCTAGCGTGCGCAACAACAGATCTTGGCTTGACCTGGACAACAACGCTGGTGAGTGTCCGCGCAAATGTGTTTTCCAGACTATCAAAGTATGTTGTTAGCTTCAGGGTCACGGGCTGGCGTTGAGGCACTAACGCAGCGCAAACCGGCAGAGCTGGCGTGCTAGGATGCGCCTGATGCTTCGCTCGCCTCTCGCCCGGACCTTGCTGTTGGTGTTAGCTGCTGCGTTCTTTCTGTTGCGATTTGTGCATTTGACGGCCGACTACCCGCGCAATATTCGCTGGGACGACGGGATCGTGACAGACGAAGGTTGGTATGCCTCCGGCGCGGTCAACCAGCAAACCTGGGGAAGACCGTTGCTGGACGGCGACATGAACATACCCGTCATCATGCCCCTGTGGTCAGCGATTGCGGAGACCGCATTTCGTGTGGGCGGTTTCAGTGTCGTCACACTGCGTGTCACGGCCATTCTCTTTTTTTTCTTGTGCGCTGGATTGGGCTGCGTTCTGTTGCGTCGGTATGGTGCTCGCGATTCGATACCGCTGTTCCTCGCTATGATGGCCTGCAACCCTTGGGCCTTCGCCTTTAGCCGCGCCGCGTTTTTGGAATTTCCCATGCTCAGCCTCGTGCTGCTGGCTGCGGTGGCGCTTCCCAAACCAAGCAACTTTACTTTCCATCGAGTCTTGAAGATCGTGGGTGCCGGCATCATTTTTGCGCTCGCTCTTTTGCTCAAGACGACGGCTGTCGCGCTTGCTCCGGTGTTGATGTATGCGTTGCTCAAGCGCCAGAATTTCCAGTGGCGTAAGACGCTTCGCGAGGCAGTCATCTTCTTCAGTGCGACGGGTACGCTGTATGGTGCCTATTGGCTGTTGATCGTTCGACCGCACTCGGTTGACGTTCACTTCTATCTCTCCGTAGTGAAAAACACCCTGCGCCTGACTCCGTATGGCTTCCTCGCGGACACAAGTCGTCCCTTTCGCTACGGCCTCGGCTCAGACCACTTGCTTTTTTCGCTTTCGCTGATAGCCGTGATCTCAGCGGTAATCTTTCGCCGCTTTCGCGCGTTGTGGATGGATCCGCTGTTCGCCTTTGCCGGTGTCTGGCTGATCGCTTTCCTGGGCTTCATGGTGAAGCACAACAACGATCCCGCACGCTATTTCGCGATTACGATTCCCGCGTCGATGTTCATTGGCATTGCTCTCTTGCGTAACACCACTTGGAGCGGTGCCAGGTCACGCCAGATTTTGTTACTGGTTATCGCGACGGATGTAGCTGTCAACAGTCTGCAGATCATCTCTTCGCAACTGCACCCCCGCTATTCCTTCCATAACGCTGCCGCAGACATTGCCGGCATTGTGCATGGAGAAGACGCGCATGATCCCGTAGTCATCGGCGACGAAATGCATGAGGTCGCACTTTACGACGGCTTAAGGCCGGTGAATCTGCTGTTCCACTCTGGCACTGTCATCGAGCAGATGACCCAGTACAAGCCTGGCTGGTGGCTGCAGTTTTTTCCGGTCGATGATGGGCGATGTTTCCGCGAGGTTCTAAGCAGCGCCTACTCTGCGGAATATCGTAAGGAGTGGGAGATTTTCTACCCAGGACAGAAGCTCGTTCTCTGGAAGCTAATACCCAAGGCGAGAGGCCAATTACCCGCTACTCTCACTGAGCAGCAAACGGCCGCGTGTAGCCCGCCCGTTTACCACTAGCCGCGACAACAAAGCGGTGCGCCCGGATGCGCGAAAGTCAGCAATCGATAGATCATCGAACTTGATCAGTCACAACACGAAAAACCGCGGACTGTCACGATGCCGTATGCTTGTCGGCAGGACCCATCAGTACCACTTCTGCCGTTTCGGACCAGCGTGCGTCAATCGTTATGGGTGCAAGGAACCATGGTAAAAACGCTCGGTAGCATTGCTCTTCTGGTTCTGTGTGGCTGTATCGCAACAAGGGGGCAAAGCCCCAACACTCCCGCTGCCGGCAGCGTAACCGGTGCACCTGTCGTCATCCGGAGCTCAGACGCGGAAAGTGCATCCCCTGCAAAGGCCACCACCTCAACGGGTGTTGTGGCGACAAGCTCGACGGAGTCGGCTCCCTCAGCACCTGCAGCACCTCCGCCGCAGCCCACTGACTTTGAACTTTTTGTAAGTGCGTCGGTGGGCCACTCTCTTCCCATCTTTGGAACATCGCTGTTCTCATCGGGCGGCAAAACTTTTTCCCCTTCGAGTGCTGTTGCTCCGCCCGCTGACTATGTCATCGGCACTGGCGACCAGATCATTATTCGCACGTCAGGAAAGATCGACATCGACGTCACGGCAACCGTTGACCGCGACGGTCATATTTTTATCCCGCGGATTGGTACGCTGACTGTTGCGGGTCTTAGGCTTGACCGTCTCACAGACTTCATTCGCGCAGAAATCTCCAGGCAGTTCACGGGTTTTGAGCTTTCTGTCAGTCTTGGCCAGCTACGGTCAATACAGGTGTTTGTACTTGGGTATGCTCGCGCACCAGGCGTCTACACCATCAGCTCCCTGAGCACCCTTGTGAACGCTCTCTTCTTTTCCGGTGGACCATCCGCGCTCGGCACCATGCGCGACATCCAGGTGAAGCGCGGGGGAGAGATCCTTACTCATTTCGACGTGTACAAGTTGATCGTTGAGGGGGACAAGAGCGCAGACGTCCGCCTCCTTCCCGGCGACATTATCTACATCCCGCCCGTAGGTCCGCTCATCGCCGTTGATGGCGACGTGGGAAGTCCCGCGATCTACGAACTGGTCAACGGCGCCACGGTCGGTTCGGCCATTTCGAACGCCGGCGGACTAACCCCCGTGGCAGGAACGGCTCGCGCGATTCTGGAACACGTCGTCGACCACTCTCAGCGCACCATTGAGGAATTTCCTTTGGACGCGAAGGGCCTCGCCACGCCCATGCATAACGCAGACATCCTGCGGCTGTTTCCACTCTCGCCGCAGATCAGGGACGCCGTTACGATTCGCGGAAATGTGGCGCAGCCAGGACGTTATGCGTGGCACGCTGGAATGCGCATCTCCGATCTCATCCCTAGCAGGGATACGCTGCTTTCCAGGAACTACTACAACCAGCAGAACGCGCTTGATGTACAGGCAGGCCAACATCCATTCGGAGGTGCTCTTCCGACATCCACTCCCGCGACAGCGACGCACGATACGGAGATCAACTGGAACTACGCTGTGATCCAACGGCTAAACCACAGCGACCTGACGACGGACCTGATCCCGTTCGCGCTGGGCAGGGCAATCGACGATCCTTCCAGCGCAGAGAACAAACAGCTTCAGGCTGGTGACGTGATCGTCGTGTACACGCGTAACGATGTCGCCCTACCAGTCGAGCTACAGGCGAAGTTTGTTCGCATCGACGGCCAGGTCACCGCGCCCGGAGAATACCGCATCGGTCCAGACGAAACTCTCCGCGACCTGGTAGCGAAGGCCGGGGGCTTGGCGCCGCACTCTTATCTCTACGCATCAAAACTGACACGAGATAGCCTCAAAGCAGAACAAGCTGAGCAGATAAAGGAATTCGCGGAACGAGAGAGCCGCGAGCTGTTGGCGCCATCGAACCAAAGATTGGGGCTGTCAGGCACGCCGGTGGTCGATCTGGAATCCAGGCGCGCGTACCTGGAACTTCTTACCAAGGTTCAACCTGATGGACGCGTAGTACTGAACTTGCGTCCCGATGCGAACCAGGTTGCCGAAATACCAAATATTCGCCTGGAAGATGGTGACCATTACTTCATTCCCACTGTTCCAAACACCGTAGACGTGCTAGGGGCGGTATATAACCAGGTGTCGCTAAGTGCCGAGCCAAATCGAAGAAATCGGCTGTACCTTGACGATGCGGGCGGGGCAACGCGTGATGCTGATCCGAAGAGGGAGTTCATCATCCGCGCGAATGGGATGGTTGTCAGTCGCCAGAACGCCTCAAACTTCCCGAAACTTCCGCTTTATCCCGGCGACGCTCTCATTGTTCCCCCGAAGATGAAGTCCGCGTTTTCTTTGTACGATTTCACCAATCTCACTCAGTTCATCAGCACATTCGGGTTGGTTGCTGTCGCCTTGACAGCTCTCCGGTAAACGTTCATGGAACAGATAGAAAATCTAAGTGCTGAGGATCTGCTGCTTGCCCCCTCGGGTAGCTCGCTTGATTTGCATGCCGTCGCGATCGCTATCCTGCGCAGCAAGCGCCTGATTTTGTTGACGGCTTTCGCCTGTGCCATTGTGGCTTTCCTTTACGTGAAGCGACAGCCGGTAACCTATCAGGCGCAGGTTGAACTACTGCCGCCGCAGACAGCGCGAAGTACCGGAGCAGCGGCCCTGACGGGCACGGGAATCGGTGCGGAAAACAGTCTGAACGTGCTTGGCGCGGCCGTACAGGCAAAAAGTCAGGTAGACAGTTTCACGATCATTTTGCAAGCCTGGCCAATCCAAGACGGCATGGTCAAGAAGTTCGACCTGGTGCATGCATATGGCGCGCCAAACGCCACTGTGGCTCGTTACATTCTGGCAGGAAGAACAACAATCTCCGGGACCAGAGAAGGATTCATCAAGATCGCACTGTTAGACACGGACAAGCAGAGGTCGGCGCTACTTGCCAACGGCTATGTCGATCAGGCACGGGAGTTCCTGAGAGGTCTCGCCCTCAGCGAGGCTTCACAGAGGCGTGCCTTCTACGAAGGGCAGCTAGCTTCCACGAAAGAGGCTCTGGTGAAAGCCGAAGAAGCGTTTCGTCACCTGCAGCAAACCAGTGGAGCGGTCTCAATTGACTCCCAGGCAACAGCTTTGCTTGGAGCAGCGACTAGTCTGCGTTCGCAAATCACCGCGAAGGAAGTCGAGATTGAAGGCTTGCGCGGCTACTCGACGGCTTCGAATCCGCAGGTACAGATCGCAGAATCGGAGCTGGCGGCGCTCCGCGGTCAACTGGCCCAATTGGAATCTCATGGGCAGGGTGGTTACACCGGAAGAGCACTAAGCAGTGTTCCGGGAGCCGAGCTTGAATATGTACGAGCCACTCGGGAGTTGAAATATCAGGAGAGTCTCTACGACCTGATGGTAAAGCAGTATGAAGGTTCCAAACTCGATGAAGCGCGAGATGCGCCAGCCATTCAGGTCGTCGAGCCGGCGCTGGTTCCTGATCATAAATTCGGTCCACATAAAGCAAAGGCGGCGCTGACTGGCTTCGGAGTCGGGTTTTTCGCGGCCCTGGCGTTCACGCTGTATCGCTATTGGCGCGCAAAGATGACTCCTGAAGCCAGAGGGAAATGGGCAGAATTTCGTCAGGCCTTGCGCTGGTCGGCTTAGCGCCAGAGCGTTAGCGTTCTTCTATCCGCTCCGAAAGGCAATCCAGGGCCTCCTGATTTGCGCGACGGCGCCTCTTATCGAAGAGCCAACCCCATTTCTGAAAGTAGGCAATCGCAGAGCGCAAGAAGAGCAGCATCAGCTTTGTACTTCGGTAAGCTCCCCGGTAGCAAAGATGCACAACAGAGACTTCAGGCCAATAGAGAAGCTTGGAATGTTCCGCCATACGCCTGCAGAGGTCAACGTCTTCCAGGTAGAGAAAGAAGCGGTCATCAAAGCCGCCAACTCTCTCCAGCACGGATCTGCGAGCAAATAAGAAACAGCCGGATAGGAAAGGCACCTTGTCGCACTCCACATTCTCGATACCTTCGAGTTCGTAACGGGCGAGCTTCTTACGCAACACGTTCTTCAAGAACGCCGGCGCAAATCTTCGCAGAGCAAAGTCCGCCGGCGTGGGCAGCAGCTTGCAAACCGGCTGAAATGTTCCATCCGCATAAACGACTTTAGGCATGAGCAGTCCGACATCCGGAGAGATCTGCATTTTCTGCAGAAGCTGGCTCAGCACTTCTCTTTGCAGAAGGATGTCCGGGTTCAGCATCAGGTGAAACTCGGGAAACGTTCCGTTTTGCGAAGCAAGCGCGAGGTTATGTCCTGCCCCAAATCCCAAGTTGCAATCACTTGCTAGGTAGCGCCCGCCAGCCTCGTTCACTGCGTCGCGAAGCCGAGCAGACAGATTTTTGTCTTCGTTCGCGCCGTTGTCCACCGCAATCCACTCCATAAGATCGCTGGAGGCAAGCGTTGCGAAGAGTTCTGCAAGTTCGGCGGGATCAGTCTTGTAGAGAACTAGACTTACGCTGAGTGGCAGCATAGTTATGCGTGATCCCTCTCAGCGTTCCTCGCGCCGCGGCTCGTCTCTCCGCTCGACGACACTGCCAATTCGGTCATATGTGCTTGTAGGAGAAGCTCAAAGAGTTCCTGCCAGTCTCTGGCGAATGGCGCCGCCACGGGTTCGGCATGGGAGCCGGCCATGCGCACGTTCCCGCGCAGCATGTCCACTAAATTCTTCGCCAAAGCCGCCTCGTTGTAGGCATTTACGAAGGTGACCTGCTCGTAGTCACCTACAGTTTCATGTGCGTATGGCAGGTCGGCAACGAGCATTGGTTTGCCTGTGCGTTTCCACTCGGAAATAGGCATGCCCCAGGTCTCCAGCTTTGATGGAAAGACGAGGCAGTCCGCACGCAGGTAAAGGTCTTCCACGCAAGCACGCGTCTGTCTGCCAAGCCACCCTATCGATTTCAGATCGCCGAACCTTTGTCGCAGCTTGGCGGAGTATTTATTTTCTGTTCCGTCGATCGTTACGTGGATGGTAAAACCGCGCACCGATTGCTCTTCTAAGAGCCTTGCAGCACCGAGGAGAAGTTCAAAGTTCTTGAATGTCCGCGAAAGCGCCGGGTAGAAGAAGATGTAATCCTTCTGCTCCTCATCCGCGACCGGAAGTGCCTCTTTCGCGATGTAAGGTGCAATCGATGGATGTGCGACGACTACGTTCTGAACATGGTACCGACGGCGGAATTCATCGCGTATCCAGTCCTGCTGGACGATGACGAAGTCATTTTTCGAGATGTTAAAGGCGTAGAAAAACCTGTAAAGAACTTGGAACAGGGCGAACGTTCGATCCAGCAGTGCCTCGTTGAGGCTCAACCTATAGAAGGGTGCCGGATTGTGACAGTAGACAGCACGAACCTGAGCAGAAACATTTGGGGTGATGTCATGCATCGCGAGCCAAAGAAACGGTTCCAGTTCACGGCTGATAGAGCGGCAGCGAACATACTCGAAATGCAGCCTGCGAAGCCAAGATCCTTTGATTTCTGGAAACTCGAGAAAGGTGATGCCTGGTATATCGAACAACTCGCGACGGTGAACGAGGGCCGTTACGTCGAAGCGATCAAGGAACGAGTTTGACAGCGAGTGAAGAGCGTCCTGAAAGACGGCTAGCGGGCCGCCCTCGACAAAGTTCACGCCCGATAGAACGATCCGAGGCTTCAAACCCTCTCCCAGGCAGAGGTTTCGAAGTTATAGCGCTTCACAACCCGTGCGGGGCTGCCCACAGCAATGCAATATTCGGGAATATTACGAGTCACCACTGACATTGCACCGATGATGGCGCCCCTGCCGATGCTCACGCCAGGAAGCACGGCTACGCTTTCTCCAATCCATACGTCATCGCTGATCACGACCGGCACGGATGCGAGCACCCGCTCCTGCGGCGGGACCAATGGGCTCTCGTGTGGCCCTTCACCTTTGAAGCTGCCGTGATTGTGGTCGCTAATAAACACCTTGCTTGCGATGAGAACCCGATTACCAATGGTGACAGATTCTATGGCAGCGATATGCACGTAGTCGTTTACTTGAACATCGCGGCCTATGCGAAGAACGACCTTGCCGCCAGACGAAGTAGGAAAAGCGTCAAGACGCAGTCCGGGCCCGGTAGTGAACCCGCCGTCTATTTGGATCCAGCGTTTACCTCGCACGTAGAACGGACGCCTGACAAGCCTCGCCTGCGGAAAACTGATGCGCGTAGCCAGTTTGTCACCGAGAAGGCGGAAGCTCCCCAGCACACCATAGCGTTCATAGAGTTCTTGAAAGGTGCTCACGGGGCTGGGCCATCCACATGCAGTCTATGGCACCTTCGCCCCATCGCCAACCGTTGAAGACCACTGGTGCTGGATGCCATACCGGGTGTACTTGACGACATAGAAGTTAGCCAGACGGTGCGACAAACCCTCTGGTCTCAGCGGTGTTGCCGCCACAAACAGCATGGTGTTGAAGGCCGCACAAATCAGCAGGCAAACCAGGGCCCGAGGTGTATGGAATGATGTGACTACCAACCATAAAACGGCGCCCGAGAGAAACACCATGTACGTGGGGTCCGCAACGTAGCAAAGCAGGAAGAAGCAAAGCCCAGGAACAGTCCAAACGAGAGCCAGCTTCGTGTCGTCGGAGTTTCGGCCTGCGAACAGACTCGGTATGAGAGGCCAAAACGCGACAAGCAACGGAAGCAGCGCGCGAGACATATTGGCCAGCGAGCGGCCATTGATGCCCGTCAACAACGGCGAGACCGTCTGCATAGACAGCAGGATGGTAGAGCCAGTGGTGGCTTGCCCCGTTGCGTGTAGACCGATGCGTGTGGGGATATACCATCCCAGGAAGACAACGCCGTTCACAAGGGTGAAGATTGTCCAAATTCTCAGCTGCGGCACGTAGCGCAGCAGCAGATACAGCCAGAGCGGAAGCAGAAACACGCCATCCGAAGGTCGCAGAGCCATGCCGACCGCTGCAGAGAGCGCCCAAGCCATCGCCCACCATGCACTGTTGCGAGCCTTGAATCGAAAGAAGCAAAAAAGACTGAGCGGAGGAAAGAGTATTTGCGAAGCGTACGAGCTGTGGATTTCGCCGGCAAACCAGACAAAATAAACAGACCCGTAAGCAAGCGCGGCAAAGAAGCATACGAGACGCCGCCCCTGCTTCATCCTGCAGAGCAGGTAAAACACACTCACTCCGAGAGCGGAAAAAGTGATGTTCCAAAATGCGAGGCCTGCTGCGGGATCATGGAAGAGTCCACCGAGATGAGCGAGCGCCCAATAACCAGGGCTCTGCACGACATAAGTCTTGGTGAGAATGGAGTAGACAATACGCGGACCGTCTACAAAGTAGAGCGCGCCACGGTTCAGTACACGAGAGGCAACCGTCAGTGCCGCGAGTGCGATTGCGCAGAGCAAATCACGATCGCTAAGCGACGTTTGTTGCTCCACTGAAGGCTGAAGCCGAGCGGTGTCTGATGCTGTCATCCGTATGGGTCGCGCGGCTTCCACATAGAAACATCGCCACCTCCGTTGTAGCATGAACTCACTGCTCGGAAGCTCTGCTGTCTACTACTTGAAAACTGCCTTCCACTCAATGCGTAGCGCTCTCTTTAGCGAGATGTTCAGGACGGACGCACGAAACTCCTGCCGATGATCGAACTCCAACGCGAATCGATCTTGCGGCCGCAGGTGACTGTCATCACGGCAACCTTCAATGCCGCGAGGACTCTTGAAGCCTGTCTATCCAGCGTGCGAACTCAGGACTATTTGAACGTTCAGCATGTTCTCGTCGACGGCGGATCGAAGGATGGAACAGTTGAGCTGCTGGAAAGGCACGCTACAGCTGGGAACTGGATTTCCGAGCCAGATCGAGGCATCTACGACGCCTGGAACAAGGGTCTGGCTATGGCAGCCGGAGACTGGGTCTGTTTCCTGGGCGCGGACGATGTTCTGCTTCCGGACGCTATCAGCTCTTACATGCGCTTAGCCCGTGAGAAGCCGCAAGCTCACTATCTTTCGAGCAGAGTCCGCTGGATCAGCCCTTCGGGACGCGCGCGTTTGATCGGCAAACCCTGGAGTTGGCCCAGTTTTCGGCGATACATGTGTACCGCACATCCTGGCAGCATGCACCATCGCAGCCTGTTTGAACGCCACGGACGCTATGACAGTTCGCTGCGAATCGTGGGCGATTACGAATTTCTGCTGAGGGCTGGAGCGAGCCTGGAAACGGCGTTTTTACCATGTGTGACCGTAGAGATGCAGGGCGGCGGCACCAGCGACAACATCAAGGCTCTCGATGAGGCGAGGCAGGTAAAGGTGACGACCGGACTGCGTACACCTTGGATCGCATCCATGGAACGCTGCATTGCGCGGCAGATGTTCCGCATTCGCCACGCTCTGCTGCCATAGATCGTTCGGTGTACTCTGCTCATGCAATCTCGCTCTATGGTCATCCCGCCACATCAGCTAGTGCACATGGAATCAGCGAGGCGCACAAGCGTCTTCTTCGACGAACTCCCATGGGACATTCGTTCCAAGAACACGGATTGGCGATACGTACGCTTCGATCTTCCTAAGCTGTCGCATTTCGAGCCATCACTCGACTTGACGATGCAAACATCCGCATGGATCAGCGTTCGAGAAAATGCGAAAGTTCTGCGGGCTGCCGTGGGGCGGCGTACCGGGTTTCCACTCTCGCGACGGGACGAGCTAACAAGTTCTTTATCGGAAGGTGACCTTAGACAATCTGCAGCAGATGTCGTTTTTGCCCATCGCGCTTTGCCGCTGAATGCAGGCAAGACACCGGTCGTCTGGCAGAACTGCGTCCTTGATCCAGAGATGCAGCTTGCTTACGGTGCCACGCAAGCGGAAATCGACGACGAGACCAATGTGAAGGGGTCGCTCTACAAGCGAGCCGCAGCTATTCAGGTAAGTACGGCGGTGGAAGCAGAACGACTTGGCCGGACCTTCCCAGACATTGCAGATCGCTTTGTGGGTGTGCCATTTTTCACGCCGCATGTGCAGCCATGCGACCTGGCATGCTTAGATCGACATCTTGAGGATGGGCCCGTTCGCATCTTGTTTGTGGGCAATCAGGTATGGAGGAAGGGTTTGGACCTTTTGCTCGACGCTTTTCTTGCGCTGCCGGAGGCCACAAGAAAAATCACAGAGCTGACGGTGATCACCAACTTCGTCGGTCCCACGGTTGTCGTTCCTCAGCATCCGAGAATCACTATTCTTCGCGGCGCGAACTCAAAGCTGGTCATGCAGGAGATGTCGCGATCTCACATCTTCGTGAACGCGGCGCGCTTTGAAAGCTACGGTCTCGTGTTTCACGAGGCCATGTCGCAGGGGCTCGCCTGTCTCGCACCCCACTGGGAAGTGCAGCGTGAATTGTTTGACGATGGACGAGCGGGGCGTCTGATGACATGCGACGCACGCGCAATACAGTCAGCACTGGAAGAACTCATCGATCAGTCCGAGAAGCGTTACGAAATAGGTGTAGCCGCCTGGAAGCGGTTCAAGGAGAGGTATGCACCTGCAGTTGTTGCGCGCAGATACGCTGAGTTGTTTCAAGTTGTTGCAAACGGGCGCATCCTGTAGGGCTAGCTTTATGCCAGGCGGCTGCGAAGCTTGGTCAGGAGCGATTTCACCTCTTTCGGACGCACGCAGGCAACCAGGAAGCTCCTCAGAGGGTCCTGCAAGATGCGTGTGCTGGTTCGAAGAACTACCGCCGTCATCGAAGCATCCGCCACCAACATTCCTACTGCAATCCCACTCAGACCGAAGTGGCAGCACAAGCTATAAGCCACGACGATGGACACGACACTCATCGCGAGATAGGCGAGCGACACACGCTCATGGCGGTTTACCGACATCGCGACCGACGCACTGGTGTTCCATATGGAATTCGCGAACACGACAATGAGCAGCAAGTGAAAAGCGCGGACATCCATCGAAATGCGTCCGTGAGTCCAGAACCGAAACAGAAGAGGCCCGCTCGGCCAGAGCAGAAGAACAAGGACCGCTGCGATGATGATTGCGGCTTGCACAGCGCCGCGGTGCAGACGGCGAGCAAAGGCATGGTCTCCGCGTCCGAATGCGGCGGACAGCTCGGGCCATGCTGAGTTCTTGATTGCGTCCGTGATTTGGAGTGGGATTCGAGAAAGGGTGCGCATTGGATTGAAGACTGCGACGGCGATCGGCCCCAGAGCAAAGCCGGCTACAAGTGTCATGCCTTGCGTGCTGATCGCGGCACACGCCGGAAAGCCCATGTACGCCAGCGCTGGACGGACCAACTCGCGTATCTGCTCCAGCTTTGCATACCGTATTCCCAGCGGAAGCCACGGAGCGAACCTGCGCTGCTGCAAAGCCAGCAGGACGCTGCCCGCAATGGTCACGATGAGCATGTATGCCGCGAGTGCCGGGGGACGTCCATGCGTGAACAACACGTAGAAAACGCCCAGACCCTCGAGGATGCGCAGGAGATTTACGTACAACATGCCCGTGGCATAATGCTCGGTCGCGCGATACGCGGCCATCAGCACGCTCCACTGCAAGAGCAAGAGACTGTTCCACGACAACAACAGCAGCGTCATCCTTGCTTCCGAGCCTGTCAGCGCGTGGAGATGGAATACGGTCGCCAAGGGCACGGTGTAAATGACACCGGCACTGACTACCGCAAGCAGTAGGCTTGTCGAGCTAACCAGAGCAAACGTACTTTGGAAAATGCCGACCGCACCGGCGCGGTCGCCCGCGTGGACACGCATGGTCATCGCGCTTCCGGCAACGTTGCCAAAACCAAGATCGCTGAGCAGCAGGTAGGTTGGTATCGCGCTGAGCATCAGCCACTCGCCGAAGAGCTCCGGTCCCCACAGGCGCAACATGAACGGCACATTGATCAGCTGTACAAGGACCGTCACCGCAGGGCCGAGCACGGAAGCCGCAAACGACTGTACGAGGCGGCGTACGACCGTCAACGCTCACCACAGTGCCGCAGGAGCAACAACGGCTGTAGGATAGGCCTCGCCACGTTCATCAGTGTACGTTGGCAACTCTTTCCGGTGGGCAGGCATTGTTATCAAAGAAAGCTGAAGGAACGCGTCCCATCGCCGTCACCGGAGCTACCGGACTGATTGGGCGCCGGCTTGTACCCTCGCTCCAGAACGCAGGTTTGCACGTGCGTGCACTCGTTCGTGCGACAGGCGCCTCCGGTTCTCCCTCAGGTGTGGTTGGCGACCTTCGCGATAAGTACGCCCTCGGTCAACTTGTAGAAGGCGCGGACGCCGTTGTTCATCTGGCCGGTATTGCCCATACGCGCCTTCGCAGCGTAGCCGAAGAAGAACAAGCGCGAGCAGTCAACGTCGAAGGCACTCGCAGTCTCATCAACGCGGCGACGGAAGCCGGCGTGCGACACTTCGTATTTGCGTCCAGCGCTCATGTGTATCGCGGCCAGGAAGGCCTCGGCCTGAGGGAAGATGCGCCCATTGAAGGCGACACGGCATACGGCCGGATGAAACTCGAGGCCGAAGAGACTGTTCTTGCAGCGCGTTCGAGCAACATGCGCATAAGCATTCTGCGGCCCTGCCTGACGTACGGTCCAGGTGTGCGTTTCAATTTGCAGTCACTTCTGCGCGCAGTCCGCAGAGGCTACTACGTGCATGTTCGCGATGTGGATGTCATCCGGAGTCTCGCATCGGTTGATACGGTTTCCGCAGCCATCTTTCATCTGCTGGATGCACGGACAACGCACAGCGTCTTCAACATTGCGGATCGGTCACCCGTTCACGTCGATGATTGGGTAAACCACCTCGCAGACCTTATGCAAGTGCGGCATCCGTACGGCCTTTCGCGGTCAGCAATGTCGATCCTTGCTGGATTCGGATCGGCATTTCAGCGGGTCGGTCTGCCTGCACCGCTAAGTCGCGACTCGCTCCACAAACTTACGTCTTCTTTTTCCCTCAACACAGATCGTTTAGCCTCCACAGGATTCTCATGGCCGGAAACACGCGAGACCGTCTTGCGCGAGATGATATCGGCGGAGTTCGGATCAGGCTCGCGCTAGAACTCCGCCAACCGCATGCGCGACAATGCATTTGGGGGAAGCAGCTTGGATTCCACAAAGCGCCTGTTCGACGTGGTTGTGGCGTTGGTTTTATTGCTGCTGCTTGCTCCGGCCTTGATCGTCGTTGCGGTGTTGATAAGGCTCACGTCCAAAGGACCCGCGGTTTATTGGTCATCGCGCGTGGGTCGCAACAACGTTTTATTCCAGATGCCAAAATTTCGCAGCATGCGCGTGGATACACCGCAGGTTGCAACGCACCTGCTTACGAGTTCAACCAGCTTCCTCACACCTATCGGCGGTTTTTTGCGCAAATCCAGTCTGGATGAGCTGCCGCAGCTCTGGAGCATTCTGCGCGGAGATATCAGCTTTGTAGGCCCGCGTCCCGCGCTGTTCAATCAGGACGATCTGGTCGCCCTCCGTACAAGCTGTGGGGTGCATACACTTGTTCCGGGACTCACGGGGTGGGCGCAGGTAAACGGACGCGACGATCTAAGCATTTCCGAAAAGGTGCGCTTCGATGAAGAGTATCTCCTGCGTCGTTCGTTTGCCTTTGACTGCACGATCATCGCGAGAACATTTACCAACGTCCTGCGCAGCCGGGGCGTTCATCACTAAATAAGACTAAGACGCTTTGGCGAGCGCAGGTTCCTGTACGTTTCGCTGCGTAAGATAGTCGATTGGCATCTGTCGCAGAAGGTCTTTGATCTGTTCGGACCGATGCTCATGGGCCGCTTGTTCCAGGCGCGTCAGATGTTCCGCGAATGTGGGATCCGACTCGCCTGCATGCACTCTGAAGATATGCTTGAGCTGCGTAGGATCCACCCTGGCATCTTCGTTCCACAGTTGTTCGGCCAGCTTTTCGCCAGGTCGCGATCCGGTAATGACAATTTCGATGTCTTTACCCGGCGTCAGTCCAGACATTCGAATGACTTCGCGGGCGAAGTTCATGATCAACACGGGGTCACCCATATCGAGCATGTAGATGTGGCCCTGCGAGCCGAGCGTGGACGCTTTTAACACAAGGCTCACGGCCTGCGGAATCGTCATGAAGTAGCGCGTCATCTCTTCGTGCGTCACGGTGAGCGGACCACCCTGCTCAATCTGCTTGAGGAAAATCGGCAGAACAGAGCCGCGCGAGCCGAGCACGTTGCCAAACCGCACACAGGCGAACTCTGTTTTCGCAGCCGGATCATCCATTGCGCTGCGGGCGATTTCCTGGATCACCACCTCAGCCGTGCGCTTCGTTGCGCCCATCACGCTGGACGGCCTCACGGCCTTATCCGAGGAAATCATGACCATCCGCTCTGCCCCGTACGCGAGCGCCGTTTCTGCGAGCATGCGCGTGCCATACACATTGTTGAGCACGGCCTCGCATGGGTTCGCTTCCATCATCGGCACGTGCTTATAGGCAGCAGCGTGAAGAACCACATGTGGCGCTTCACGAGCGAAGAGACTCCGCAACGCCTCACGATCTCGAATGTCCGCGATCACCGGCATCAAGTCAGCGCGTGCACCAAGCTCTCCGAGAAGCTCAAACACGGCATTCTCGTCCTGATCGAGCAAAATTAATTTGCGTACCGGAACCGCTGCTACCTGCCTGACCAGCTCGGACCCAATGGAACCGCCAGCCCCGGTGACAAGCACGACCTTGTCCTTGAGTGACTCGATGACAATCGCACTCTGTTCCGGAGACTCCTCCAAACCTTTGTGTAAGGACGCAACCGTCACGGGCTTGCTGACGCGAACGCTGTTATTCAAAAGGTCATGCACCGAGGGCAGGAACTTCACGGCGATGTCGAACCTTGCGGCGTCCTCAATCATACTTCCCATATCCACGAGATCAGCGGAGCACAGAAACAGCAAGTTCACTCCCTGCGAGCGAATGCAGGTGCCCAGCGACTTCGTGTTTCCGAGTACAGGAACACCCAGGACGGAGTGATGAAAGTTCGTTTCGCCTTCGATCAATACCCCGCAAATTCCGGTTCCATACAGTGGCTGCAACTGCCGTATTGCGGCTGGTACGGTCTCAAGTGTTCCTGCAACAAGAATGCGATGGTTCGCGGAGACACGAAGGAGTGCTTCATGATCCATGCGCTGCAGAAGACGGACGCTGCCGCTCAGTAGCAGCACAAGCAGCAAGTCCATGATGACAATGCTGAACGGCATGAAGCGTGTGCCGCCGATCGCCAACGACAGCATCAACAAGGCAGCGTGCAGCAACAGCAACCGTTGCGTGAGCGCGCGAAAGTCGCCAAGCCCAAAATAGCGCCAACTGGACCGCCCGCCGCGAAACATAACAATGGCGACAGGATTAAGGACGAAAAGTGTGCCGGCCCAGACGGCCATCTGATGATGCGCCCAGTTCGGCAGCTGCATGTCGAAGCGCAGACCGTACGAAAGCATAATCGCAAGGGAGCCGCAGAACGCATCCAGCAATATCTGCACTGGCTTGCGCTGGAACCAAGGCCTCAGCAGCCGTCTTGCGGTCAATCGCTTGCCAGAAGATGCCTTCTGGCTGTTCGGGCCCGTCGCTTGCATGGCTTCAACAGACATTTGGTTCTCTTGCTGAAATGTTGCTTCCAAGCATAGTGGAATCCTGAAGACAACGCATCGTGTCTATCAGCTCGACCTGCGTTGCTTGCTGAAGATCCGCCGCCGAAGCCATAGCGGAACCCGGACAAGCGGATAGACGAAGTGTAACCATTCCGGCAAAGGTAAAGTCTTCCAGTCCACAGGCGATGCAGCGTTGACACGCGCTTCCTCAAAGCGGTATCGCCATTCACGGCGCAGGAGCAAACGAGACGCGGTCAGCCGTCTTGGCACAAATTCCGCATCGCGCGATGTAGCCCTGATCGGCTGCAGCAACGCATCCCTTGCCACGCGAGTGAGCCAGCGACCGGCGAGCGTGCTCTTCGCAGGAGTTGGAATTCGCGGGTCCTCGAACAAACCGGCGCAGAGCAACAAAGCCTGCTCTGCCGGTCGCGCAAGTCCGCGTTCTCGCGCAGAGCGGATTAGATCGAGCTGCTCCTGCGGTGTGCTCTGCGCGAGCAGCGCAGCTACATCCGCGAGCCATTTTAGGCGAAACCATGCATGACCAGCCCCATGCGCGCACAGCAAGGGAAACAGGTCCTGACGGCACAAAGCAGGAAGCAGCATCCCGGGGCGGCACTCAACCCACTCAGCTTCGCTAACCGATACCGAACCGAGATGAGCATTATCAAAGGGCTTCCAATGAAGCTCAAGCTGGCAGCCGGTTGCCGTATGCACGAAGTCGTGGTGTTTCCGGTACCGCTCCCAACTTCGCGCCTGCCGCTGCGTTAGGTCCCGGCCGAGAGCCGATGCCGCCTTGAAGCCATTGGCGAGCAAAATGTCTTCCACCCACGCCGCACGACTCCCGTCAACAAGCAGATCAATATCCTTGGAGTGCCGCACTGCGATGTTGCCGTACACCACGTGGCTGAGCGGAGCGCCCTTCATGATCACCACTGGTATCTGCTCGCGCTGCAAGGTTCGAATCACGCTGGCAGCTACTGCAATGTGAAGCAGGTTTTCCCGTTCCATCCGGCCTGCGCGCTCCGCCAGCGCCGAGCTGATTTCAGCCGGCACAAGCGCGTGCCGCCGCAGTGCAGACGCAAGAAATCCTGCAACGCGGTGCCTTTCGCCCAGCTCAAGAAGATATGCCCAGTCAATAAGGCGGTCCGCGATCAGCTCGCTGATGGCAGCCTCTGCACTTTCTTGCGGCCACCGGCAGCACGCAGCAAGAAGCCGAAATTCGAAAGGTGCCTTGCGGAAAAGAGCAGCGCAGAACTGTTCAGTCGATCTCAACTCAGCAGCCACGGCCACTTCCACACCCTGGATTCAGGAACGCGAGATCGCGCGTTTTCACCGCGTTGCGCAGCCGGAATCACCCCATCATAATGGAACCCAAGCGTCTGAGTCGCGAAGGCGGACGTACCGGGAGAAGATGTGTCCGACGGCTCGCAACACCGGAAGGCCCACCCAGGTATCGCCGTTTGGTTCACCGGTCTGAGCGGTGCAGGTAAAACGACCATCTCGGAAGCCGTCGCAAAGAAGCTCGAAGACATGGGCTTGCGTGTTCAATTGCTCGACGCTGCTACGGCGAGAGAGAACCTTGCGCCTGAACTCGGCTTCAGCCGAGAAGATCGAGCGGAAAATGTCCGGCGTATGGGATTCGTTGCCGGACTCCTCGCAAACCACGGCGTCATCACGCTGGTAGCAGCAATGTCGCCTGAGCGAGAGGTGCGCGATGCGGCGCTTCAACGCTTACCTGCGTTCCTCGAAGTGTTTGTGGACGCACCGGTGTCGGTCTGCGAGCAGCGCGATCCCGTCGGCTTGTACCGTCGCTATCGAGAAGGCCAAATTCAGCACCTCAGCGGCCTTGACGATCCATACGAAGCTCCTCTGCATCCGGGTGTTCATTGCCAAACGACGGAACGTACTGTGAACGAGTGCGCTGATCAGGTTGTCTCCGCAATTCTGGCGGCGATCACATAGTTCCAGAAGCGCTTCAGCGCTTTAGGCGTTGTGAATCAGGCAATGCAAGTAGTTCAGCCTCTTCAGCATGAATGACTCTATTCAGTTCCACGCTTTCCTCCTCAGCAGCCGCGTCGGTCAGGTGTGGAGCATCTACCCAAAGAGACTCATCGTTTCGGAACGTGGCATATTGCGGATTATTGAAGTTCACGAGCGGCTCGTCAGCCCGCCGCAATGGAAAGATCGAGTAGAACTCGTCAAACTGCTGACGATGTTTCTGATAGACCGGCTCGTATACGCCTGTTTCCAGAAAGATAATCCTAGTGCCGCTCGCTCTCAACTCGTCGAGTGTCTGCTTGAAAGCCTCGAGCGCAATGGGATCGTACTTGAAGGTAAATTCAAGGTCGGTGTCCAGCCGTCCCTTGCTCGGCGGCATCGCTTGTCCACCGTCAGGCCAGAAGGAAGAAGGTGAATGACGCAACCGCTGCATCCCTGCATAGAATTCCTCCCTCAGCAGGTTCACCGATCCTAGCGCCTCTCGTCTCGGTGGAATGCCGCCACCTTCGTTGAACTCGTGCGATTGCAATAAGTACGGGTTGATGACGCAGACCGCAAAGCGAAAATGACCACGCCGCAATGCCTCGTCGACCAGCCTCTTTTCCTCAACTGCGTTGCTGCCATAGAGCGACTCGTTATAGAAGCGCGCGAAGTCAAGAGCATCCATGCGGAAGTTGGATGTGCTTGAACCGCCAACGAGCAGAGCGTTGAAGTTCACCGGAACGTAGCGCTCATTCAGAAAGAACTTCGCGGTGCGCTCATTGTGGTGGACCGAAAGCCGCTTGCCACTTGGGTCATGGAAGATGCCAAACAGATCGATGGCATACGAGGATCCAAAGACGAGTCCGCAGCCAAGCGCGAAGAGGAGCAAGGTTGTCGCGATCCATGCGGATGTTTTCATTGGGCTCCTCCCCTAGAACTTGAAGTAAATGAACGTCGCAGAAATCTGCGAGTTCATGAAGACAGCGGCAACGGTGAGCGCCGCGCCTGAAAGAATCGTGGTCTTCCATGTCGGCGTGAACTCCTGTGCCATTTGCTCCGAGCTTTCGCCGAAGAAAGCTGTCGCAACACCAACGGCAATCGGCGGACCAAAGATCGGCCAACTAAAATTCGCGCGCATCGCCGTCAGATTTGATGTGGAGAGCGCATGGTGCACGCTGAACAGATCGTGCAGCATCTGCATCGCGGCCGCGAGCGTCGGTGAACGGAAGAAGATGAAGGCTATATCGACAAAGCAGAACGTAAGCAGCCACGAGAACCAGCCCGGCAGCCTGATGGGCGACTTCTTCGTCCACGCTGAGTTTAGCGCTAGCGCGACTCCATGCAGCACGCCGAAGATGACGAAGTTCCATGAAGGACCGTGCCACAAGCCCGCAATCGTCATTGCTAGGAACGTTGCGAGCATCGCTTTCGGTAGTGATGCCTTGCCGAAAGATCGGAGAATCGGCGTGTACAGGTACGTTGTGATGAAGCTGGAGAGAGAGACGTGCCAGCGCCGCCAGTATTCGATGATGGACTTGGAACGCAGAGGAGCGTCGAAGTTGCGCGGGATCGTAATGCCGAGCATGTCAGCTGTTCCAATGGCCATGTCGGAGTAGCCGCTGAAGTCGAAGTAAAGCTGGAAGCAGTATGTTGCCGAGTAGATGAAGGTCTCCAGCGAGGAACGATGCACGGCATTGTTGAAGCCGTAGTCAGCAATTTGCGAAAAGGCTGTCGCGCAGACCGTCTTCTTGAACAGCCCAAGAGAAAACAGGTAGATGCCGCGCGCGATCATCGGCGCGTAAGCACCCGGTGTACCACCGAAGTTTCTGAATTGCTTTCTCGTTCGCTTCACCGTCGCGAGCGGACCTGAGATCACGTACGGAAAGAAGGACACAAACGTGGCGTGATCGAACAGGCTGCTTGGTTTCACCACGCGCTCGTAGCAATCGACCAGGTACATGATCTGCGTGAGCGTGAAGAAGCTGATGCCAAGCGGAAACTCCAGGTCTGGAATCAGGTGTTCGTGCCCGTGCATGAACGGCAGCGAACCAAGCAGGAAGTTCACGTACTTGAACGTGCAGAGGTACGCGATGTTGGCGATGAGCCCAGCCTGCAGCCATCGTTTACGCGTTTCGTCTTTAGCGCCCGCAATTCGCTTCGCTAAGTACCAGTTCGCGAGTACAGAAGCGGCTAGGAAGACCAGATTCGTCCAACGAAACCAGGCGTAGAAAATGATGGACGCGATGAGGATCGCAACCTGTGCAGCAATCGGTCCGCCCCGGCGCTTCGCCACGGCCACAATGATGAGCACGGCGGGCAGGAACAGCAAGATGTAGCTGAACGAATTGAAGAGCACAGACCCTCTGTCAGGCTGAGCCGCGCTTCCCTGCCCGCTTCAAGATGTGGAGCTTCGGAACACTCAGAATACAACGCGTACCGCGCGTCGCACGCCCTCGTAAAGAAGCAACGCATCGGATAGTAAACTTCAGGCGAGCACAAATTGAAGGATCCTCTGTGTCGTCAGTACTCGCGCGAAGTCCCATCTCGGAAGAACGTCATCGGCGTTTTGCGGAGCTCTCCGGCGACTTGAATCCGCTTCATGTTGATCGTGAGGCTTCGCGGTTGATGCCGCCAGGGCGGCGTCTTGCTTACGGTATGGACTTGCTGCTTTGGGGACTCGATACGCTGGCTCGAAAGGGCAGGTTGCCGGAGTCGCTTGCACGCGTTCGGGTTCGCTTTCCAAAGTGGGTCTTCCTTGAAGACGATGTTCAGTTGAAGCAAACCTCAAATCCATCCGGACATGCATATGAGCTTGTCGTGAATGGGGCGATCGTGGCGACATTCGATCTTCATGCAGGAGAACGGATGTCTGCGCCTAGCATCGATTGTTCCCGACTTCCGCAATCGCGGCGCACGGTGCCTCTTCGTTTGCTGCTGGAAGAACTCGAAGGTCGTGAGGCTTCCGTGCGGGTAGCCGATGCCGCGGGCTCCGCTTCGCTGTTCCCGGAACTATCGAAGACATTCGGCGCGCAGCTTGTCAGCGAGTGTGCAACGTGTTCGTACATCATCGGCATGGAAGCGCCCGGACTGTATTCCATGTCGATGAAGTACGACCTTCAGTTCCATGCCGAGCCGCGCCCCTTGCCGTGCATGCGCTACAAGGTAGTCGGTGTGGATGAGCGTTTCCGCAAGATACGAATCGCTGTGACGGGTGGGGCAGTCAGCGCGACGCTAGAGGCGCTGGTGCGCGAACCGTAAACAGACGGCCTAGTCGTCTTCCTTCTTCTCGATGATCATGTCGACCATGTCGCCGACGTTCTTCATTTCGTGCAACTCTCCAAGCGCAAACTTCACCTTGAAGTGCAGCTCGACCATCTCGATCAGATCAATGTGCGCCAGTGAATCCCAATTTGGTGTGTTGAACGCACTGGACACACGAGTGACAACGATCTGCTGGTCATTCAGCGCTTCCTGAAAAATCGGTTGCAGATCCTGCAGCACAGTGTCGGGCGATAAATCAGGCATGAGCCAGTTCCGGTCGGTGAATGTGTTTCGTTTGCGGTGCGTAGCTATCAAGGTCTAGCATCCAAACGCTTGAGCCCTCGGGCAGATTTTCCTCGTGTGGAGCGCGCGCGAACCCCAAACCGGGGTACATCGCGGCAACCATGCCATTTTTCGGAGTCGGCAGATGGCGGCCAACGAGGCGCTTCAGGCCACGTTCTTTCGCTTCTTCAACAAGCGCGTCGAGCATGGCGTTCTCCATCTCACGTTTCAGCACGCGGCAACTCATCAGCCACAGATCGATCTGCATGGTGTCTGCTTCTTGGCGGCCAATGACAACGGAAACAAGGCCGTTGTCGCCAAAGCGATCCGTCAATCTGCCGTAGAGCACGACATGCGAGCGGTCGCGGGCAAGCGCTTCGATCTCGGCCTGCGTGTAACGCCGCGTCGTCAGGTTGAACTGGTTCGACTTGTTCGTCAGTTGTGCCACCCGTTCGAAATAAACCGGCTGTATCGGCGCAATTTCCGCGTGCATGTCGAGCGAGTCAAGATACTCTCCGTAGTTCGCGAACTTCGCAGCTTGTGTCTCGCGCTGAGCGTTCGCTGCATATTGCGCGGCGCGCTGAAAGTCTTCTTTCACCAGGGTTGCCGGTTCGAAGTAGCGTCCAGCGTCAATAATTGCGGGATACTGCGAAACACTCGCACCGACTTCAGGCACTGCAACCTGCGGCAGTTGCGCACGCACGATAGCGCGCTCCGCAGGGTTGTCGTCGACGAAGACGAAGCTGTCCACGCCGAGTTTCAATTCGCGAGCGATGGCTTCGATGTTCTCGTGCTTTGGTTCCCAGTTCGCCTTGAAGCAGGAGATGTGTTCCAGCTTCAGCACGGAATCCGGATGCGTGAAGCCGGTGCGTGCGACCGCGTCATCGTTCTTGGAGCACACTGCGAGCAACACGCCGCGCTCGCGGAGCGCAAGGCAATACTGCTGAAAGGCTGTGTAGGCCTCGGCCTCTGGCGTTTCGCGACCGATGCTGATGCCGTTTACGCCGTCGTCGCCGATGACGCCGCCCCACAGCGTGTTGTCCAGGTCGAGCAGGAGCACCTTGCGGCTGCGTCCGTAGATGGCGCGCACCATCGATGCCAGCGAGCGGGCAAGCGCGAGCTGCGCTTCCGGCGTGTGCAGGATCTTGTAGCTGAAGAAGCGGTCCGTGTCGAACCAGTGCTTCAGTCCGACCTGAGCGGAGATGCTGTGCGAGTCCTGGATGAGCAGCGTTTGCCGCTGGCCTGCTTCTTCGGCGAGGCGAATGTTGAGTTGCTGCACGAAGCGGGCGTCACCGCCTGGCGCTACGGCTGCCATGTTGCCGAGCACCGGCGTTGCGGGCAGCTCGAAGTTGTTCTGGATGACCTGGCAGCGGAACGTCTGCTGCAGTGAGTCCCAGATTTCTTGCCAACGCGCGATCTCTTCGTCCACGAAGGTGTGAAGATTAGCTTCGGTGCAATCGATCGTTGGTTGGTGCTGGATGTTGCGGCTCGACGTATGCAGGTACACGATGTCGGGCTTGAATGCCTGCAGCTCGGAGGTGTCGAGGACGGCTTCTTCGTAGTAGCGGTTGTAGTGGCCCTGGTGGAACTCAGGGCGGAAGCCGCTGTCGAGCAGCAGGAGTTCGAGGATGGCGCAGAACTGCTCCGTGGTTGAGCCTGAGAGCACTGCTATGCGCACGTCGCTCAGACCTTCCCTGGCCGCGAGTTCGCGGCGCAACGCACGGCGGCGCAGCAGGATGTCTTCTGCGCGGCAGGTGTTCAGGTCAGTCACAGCTTCGATGTTAATGCCTCGGACAGCTTAGGCGACGGTGGCTTTCGCCACCTGGTCGGCAACCCAGGCGTAGGTCTTTTCCATGCCTTCGCGGAGCGGCTGCGAGGGTTGCCAGTTCAGCTTCTCGCGAATGAGGCGGTTATCTGAGTTGCGGCCGCGGACGCCGAGGGGGCCGGGGATGTTGTGGATGCGAATCTTCTTGCCAGCGATGTCAGAGACCAACTCGGCGAGGCCGTTGATGCTGATCATCTCTTCCGAGCCGACGTTCAGCGGGCCTTCGAAGGGGCCTTCCATCATGCGGCGGACAGCCTCGACGCATTCGTCGATGTAAAGGAACGAGCGGGTCTGCTTGCCGTCGCCCCAGACCTCGATGGTGCCGCCGGCGTCGGCTTCGGAGACCTTACGGCACATGGCGGCTGGGGCCTTCTCGCGGCCGCCGCGCCAGGTGCCCAGCGGGCCATAGATGTTATGGAAGCGGGCCACGCGGACGTAGCAGCCGTGGTTGCGCATGTAAGCGAAGTAGAGGCGCTCGGAGAAGAGCTTTTCCCAGCCGTATTCGCTGTCCGGCTCGGCGGGGTAAGCGGAGTCCTCGGAGCACTTGGGATTGTCGGGGTCCATCTGGTTGTACGCCGGGTAGATGCACGCCGAGGATGAGTAGAAGAAGCGCTTCACGCCGGCTTTGTGACCGATGTCGAGGACGTTGAGGTTGATCGATGCGGAGTTGTGCATCACGTCCGCGTCGTGTTCGCCGGTGAAGATGTAGCCCGCTCCGCCCATGTCAGCGGCGAGTTGGTAAACGTCGTCAATGCCTTCCACGACTGTGCGTACGAACTCGGGATCGCGGAGATCGCCCTGGAGGAACTCGTCCGCTGCAGTCCCCTGGAACTCGTGCTGCTTGATGTCGCAGCCGCGAACCCAGAAGCCTTCGTCCTTCAGACGGCGAACGAGATGTCCACCGATGAATCCGCCTGCACCGCACACCAAAACTCGTTGACCTGCAGCCAACCTACCCCCTCCCCCTCCTGCATTGGCTAAAGTCTTGACATCAGATGAGTTAGCTGAAGGGGTATGGCCGTAAAGTGTTCTAAATAGAGACTTTAGGCGCAAAGTCTTCAAAACAAGGTACTTGCCTGGATGGCGCTTCGGCCCATCCCTTACCTCTTTTCATTATACGTACTCGCGCGACTTGGTACGCCAAGTCTATTCCTAGCAGAATGAAGTAGTTAGAGTGTGCGAGGTATTGACAGAAACTCCGTGATCTTTCAGAAAACGTCACGGCTAAGCGAGCCGAGCGCTGATGCCCGGCTGGAACGAAAAAACAGGGGCCTCTCCGCGGCACCATTTCGCGACTTCGGTCGAAATGACTGCAGTTGGATCGAGATGTGGCGGGTGAGATCGTCACCAGCCCACGGTGCAGCTGTCATGAATGGGTCACCCAGTGCTGTGCTCTTTCGGAAGAAAACATGATTGCCGGGTTGGCGTACGCTGGAAGACGCCATGGCAAAGCTCATACCACTCGCTCTTCTTCTCGTCATTGCTGGGACAACGCAGGCCGAGGTCCGGCTACCAAGTGTCCTTTCCGATCATGCGGTGCTGCAGCGTGAGCGGCCGATCCATGTTTGGGGATGGGCGACACCGGGATCGCATATCGTTGCGAAATTCAAGCAGCAAAATGTGAATGCTGTGGCGGATGAGGTGGGGAGATGGAGTATTTACCTCGCGCCGGAAAAGGCCGGCGGTCCGTATCAGCTGACGCTCAGCGGCGATGGCGCGGACAAGCAGGTGAACGATTTGCTTGTGGGTGACGTGTGGGTCGCCTCGGGACAAAGCAATATGGAAATGCCGCTGAGTGGCTTCGGCGCCGGAACGCCTGTGAAAGACGGCGACAAAGAGATCGCGCAGGCGAACAATCCGATGCTGCGGTTGCTGCGGATCGACCATGCCAGTGCGGATTCGCCAAAGAACGATGCGGGCAACACGTGGACGCAGTGCACTCCGGAAAACGCGAAGTTCTTCTCCGCGGTGGCGTACTTCTTCGGGCGTGAGATCTCGGCGAAGGAGCGTGTGCCTGTGGGGCTGATTGATTCCTCCTGGGGCGGGACGCCCGCGGACTCGTGGGTGTCCATGAATACGCTGGGAACGGACCCGCGCTTGCTGCCTGCTTTTGCGAGCAGGGCTACGTTTGGCGACGGCCAGATCGACCTGCAAGCGACGCTGGCAGCGGAAAAAACCGCGGACGACGCGGCGCGCGCGGCAGGCCAACCGGCGCCAAAGCACCCATGGCACCCCGACCAACGCGCGTGGTTGCCGGCTGCGCTGTACAATGGGATGATCGCGCCGCTGACTCCGCTGACGGTACGCGGATTTCTCTGGTATCAGGGGGAGGCCAACTCCGCGCATGATCGCGCGCCGTACTATGACACGCTGATGGAAGGATTGATCGCGGACTGGCGAATGCATTTTGCGCAGGGCAATTTGCCATTTCTCTACGTGCAGATATCGAGCTTCCACTCGCCGGGCGAGGACTGGGCGACCGTGCGCGAGCAGCAGCGACGAGTGCTGGCGGTGGCGAATACGGCGATGGCGGTGTCTTCCGATGTGGGCAATCCGACGAACGTACACCCTGCGGACAAGCAGACAGTGGCGTCCCGGTTGGCGCTCGGAGCCAGGGCTTTGGCCTACGGCGAAAACGTTCGTTATCGCGGGCCGGAGTTTCGCGAGGCTACGCCGGAGTTGCACGCGGACGGTTCAGCAGCGATGCGGGTCTGGTTCGATCACGCTGAGGGGCTGAATGCCAAAGGCTCGACAAATCTGACGAGCTTTGAGGTTGCGGGAGCAGATCACAAGTTTGTGCCGGTGTCGGCAAGCATTGAGGGTCAGACTGTGGTTGTGTCGGCCGCTGCGGGAATGCATCCGGCGTATGTGCGCTACGGCTGGACAGACGTTGTGACGGAGAGCCTGTACAACGATGCGGGATTGCCGCTGTCTACGTTTACGTCGGAGCCCGCACTGCGGCGGTGATGTGGGGACAGAATACGGAAAGGTGACGCTGGTAGTGGAGGCGCACTTGAGCGCGTTCGATCTGTTTACGGCCAAACCATATATACGCGAACAGCCCCGGTTCACCGAGGCTGTTCGCTGGGAGCCCCGTGCGTTTGATCCTATGCTGACCGCTTTCTACGAAGCACGCCAGCAACGCTAAGGAGACCGGTCCCGAGCAGCGCCATGCTCGATGGCTCCGGGGTTTGAGCACCCACCTGAAGGATGGAGGGTGTGCCGTTTTCACGGGCATAGCGAAGCGTATAGTCGCCGCTCTGTGTCAGGCTGAATGTGTCTGTCGTAACTGGAGTGGCACCGGAAACCGATGTGCCGACCTGTACACCATTCAGCCAAAGGCTTACGCCATCATCATGATTGACGGTCAAAACGGTACCGCCATACAGATTTCCGAGGTCGAACACATAATACGAGCCGTAGGTGGGGTTCCCAGCGCTGCCAGCGGAGCCGAGGAAACCAGCAAGATTGCTGTAGTTAGCTACTTGCGTGCCGTTGTAGGTCACGGTACCGGAGCCTGAATAGTTGCTAACGTTTGATGAACTGAATCCAAAAGTGCTGTTCAGATCACCAATTGCGCCGTTCTGATTCTGTGGGGCATTGTTGCTGAAATTCAGGAGGTTATACACGCCGGGGGCAATACCTGAATTGTTATAGGTGAACGTCGCACTGGCAGTATTCGCGCCAGAAAAGGGGTTGCCGTTAGCCGTATCGAAGAAGCTGCTGGTGAGGCCCTCTGACACGGTTACGCCGAAATTGCTGGCATGAGCTGCGAAGCTGGCCGTGAGTAGAGCGGCAGCAGCGAGGAATGAACGTACGTGCATGGTAGTCTCCCTGAGGTCTGGTGGTGCCAAACCTGCTTTTTGAGTACGCCAAGACTAACCAGCTTGTGTCATTACTTTGGACATTTGGGTTATTACGTTGGGGAACCTTTGGTCATCTATCTTGTCCGCAGCAAACAAAGGACACCACGTAGAACCTGAGCAGATCTTCGAAACGCCATCCTTCGACAGATGAGCCGGTAGCTGATCCGTGTCTCCGCCCATACCGCCGCCCTGGTGCAGCAGAGGTGAATGCGTTTCCATGTTTCAGTTCTGTATGATTCCGTCTGTTGCGGACTGAGCACGTCGCGCGTCGTATGAAGGACACGGACCCATGCATTTAGCTTTCATCGACTGGCTCATCATGCTGGTCTATTTCGTCTTTGTTCTTGGTATCGGTTTCGCGCTGAAGCGCTACATGCGCACATCGAGTGACTTCTTCCTCGCGGGCCGGTCGATACCGGCGTGGGTGTGCGGGTTGGCGTTTATCTCGGCGAACCTGGGTGCGCAGGAAGTGATCGGCATGGGTGCTTCGGGCGCGAAGTACGGCATCATCACCAGCCACTTCTATTGGATCGGCGCGATACCGGCGATGCTGTTCGTCGGGCTATTCATGATGCCGTTTTATTATGGGTCAAAGGCGCGGTCGGTGCCCGAGTATCTGCGGCTGCGTTATGACGAGAAGACGCGTGCGGTGAATGCATTTTCGTTCGCCATCATGACGGTGTTCAGTTCAGGCATCAGCATGTACGCCATGGCGTTGTTGATCCAGTCGCTGGGATTGCTGCATGGCATTGTGCCCGACGCGTGGGTGTTTCATGTGTCGATCGTGCTCAGCGCGGTGATCGTGCTCGGCTACATCTTCCTCGGCGGGCTGACGAGCGCGATCTACAACGAGGTGCTGCAGTTCTTCCTGATCGTGGCAGGGTTCCTGCCGCTGGTGTGGATTGGGCTGAAGAACGTTGGCGGATGGCACGGCATTCAGCAGCGGCTGCCGGTGGCGATGACGCACTCCTGGCGCGGCATGACGCATGCCAACACGAATCCGCTGGGCGTGGAGATTGTTGGCCTTGTGATGGGGCTTGGCTTTGTGCTGAGCTTTGGGTATTGGTGCACAGACTTTCTTGTGATTCAGCGCGCGATGGCCGCGGAAAATGAAGAGTCGGCACGACGTGTGCCGATTATTGCGGCGATGCCGAAGATGTTCTTTCCGTTCCTGGTGATACTGCCGGGGTTGATTGCGATCAGCGTGACGTCGAAGGCGACTCACGTGGCGACGATAACGCCGATGACTGCTTCAGCTTCTCCGGGCTCGGTTGTATCGACAGCGACCGTGACTCAGCCATTGGACGATGCGCATCCGCACGGCATCATTCCGGTGAAGACAGATCCCATCAGCGGAAAGGCCGTGCTCGATTCGAACGGAGCAGCGGTCTATAACTACGATCTTGCGATTCCGGTGATGCTGCTGCACTTCTTCCCTACCGGAATCCTCGGGCTTGGGCTGACCGCGTTGCTGGCGAGCTTTATGTCAGGCATGGCGGGCAATGTGACGGCGTTCAACACCGTGTGGACGTACGACATTTACCAGAGCTACATCAAGAAAGACGCCACGGACGCGCACTATCTATGGATGGGCAGGGTAGCGACCGTAGGAGGCATCTTGCTGTCGATTGCGGCGGCGTATGCGGCGACGAGTTTCAACAACATCATGGACGCGCTACAGTTGATTTTCTCGATGGTGAATGCGCCGCTGTTTGCGACGTTTCTGCTGGGCATGTTCTGGAAGCGCACGACGGGACACGCGGCGTTTGCTGGGCTGCTAAGTGGAACCGCGGCTGCGCTGGTTCATCATGGGCTGACGCTGCCGGAAGGTGCAGCGACGGGTCTGCATGGCGGATGGCTGCATGTGGTGCACATGTATCCGAGCGACATGGCGCAGAATTTCTGGACGGCGATCTTCAGCTTTGGCGTAAATCTGGTGGTGACCACCGTGGTGAGCCTGATGACGAAGCCGAAGCCTGAGGCCGAGTTGGTGGGGCTGGTGTACTCGCTGACGCCGAAGCCTGTGGAGCAT
This sequence comes from Verrucomicrobia bacterium Tous-C9LFEB, assembly GCA_903970445.1. Classification (GTDB taxonomy): domain Bacteria; phylum Acidobacteriota; class Terriglobia; order Terriglobales; family Acidobacteriaceae; genus Granulicella. The sequence goes on from CAJCIP010000015.1 coordinate 43,902, forward strand.
CATCTGGCGTGGTATCAGAAGCCGATCACGCTGGCGGCGATTGTTGCGGTGTTGTGCATCGCGCTGAATCTGGTTTTCGCTTAGGGTGTCGGCTTAGGAGTTGAGGGAGCAATTCATGGGACTGGATATTCGATTGCCGTTGGGCCTGATCTTCGCGATCACGGGAGCGATCATGCTGGTGTACGGCGTGGTCACGCGCGGGACTGCGATGTATGCGGTGTCGATGAATGTGAACCTGAACATGATTTGGGGAGCGGTGATGCTGCTGTTTGGTGTGGTGATGTTTGCTGCGGCGCGGAAGCGACTGGACCGGTAGAAGAGTTCGCGTTGAGTTCTACATGAGCGAGACGCAGATTCCCTTCGGGAATGACAACGAAGAGCGTGTGTGAGGTGAAGAAGTGAGAATCGGAATGAAAGCGGTAACATCGGCGGCGCTCGGATGCGTTCTGGCGTTTGCGGCACACGCGCAACAAGACGTTCGGTGGACCGAAGCGAAGGCAAACGCGTGGTACGACGCGCAGCCTTGGCTGGTGGGCGCGAACTTCGTTCCGTCTGATGCGATCAATGAACTGGAGATGTTTCAGCCGGCGACGTTCAATCCTGCGTTGAATGACAAAGAGCTCGGCATGGCTGAGTCGATCGGCATGAACACGATGCGCGTGTTTCTGCAGGACCAGTTATGGACGAGCGATCCGGCCGGGTTCAAGCAGCGTCTCGATGCGTTTCTAGCGATTGCAGCGAAGCACCACATCAGGCCGCTGCTCGTTTTGTTTGATTCGTGCTGGGAGACCACTCCGCATCTGGGACCGCAGCATCCGCCGATACCCGGCGTGCACAACTCAGGGTGGGTGCAGAGCCCGGGCAAGGAGCGCCTGCTGAATCGTGCGGTTGAGCCTGAGTTGAAGGCCTATGTGCAGGGTGTTGTCGGCGCGTTCGCGAATGACGACCGTATTCTCGGATGGGACGTTTGGAATGAGCCGGACAACCAGGGCGGCGACAAGGACGCCGATGCCGCAGCGAAGGTCGCGCGCGTAGATGAGCTGCTGCCGAAGGTGTTTGCTTGGGCGCGTGCGGAGCATCCGATACAGCCGCTGACGAGCGGCCCGTGGCAGGGCAACTGGGACGATCCAACGAAGGAAAGTGCAACGGTCAAGATTCAGCTGGCTGAGTCGGATGTGATCTCATTTCACAACTACGATTGGCCGGAGGTATTTGAGGCGCGTATCAAGTCACTGCGTCCGCTGCATCGTCCTCTGATCTGCACGGAGTACATGGCGCGGGGCAACGGAAGCACGTTCGACACGATCCTTCCGATTGCGAAGCGTGGGCATGTGGCCGCGATCAACTGGGGCTTTGTGGCAGGAAAGACGCAGACGTATCTTCCGTGGGACTCCTGGAAGCGGCCGTATGTCAGCGATCAGCCGGCGGTGTGGTTCCACGAGGTTTTTCGACAGGACGACACGCCGTACCGGCAGCGCGAGGTGGACTTGATTCGCGAGCTTACCGGACGCGGAACACCTGTTTCCGTGAAGCAGTGAAGTCTACTCGATGGATCAAACACGCGTAAGAGCCAGACGACGGATGGCGCGGGCGGCGCGAAGACATACGATCGAGCAGGAGAGACCGGAGAACGATGCAGCGAAGTTTTTCAGCGCCGGCGCGAGTGAATCTGCTGGGCGAGCATACCGACTATACGGGCGGGCTTGTGCTGCCCATGGCGATTCCTTTCAAGACGGTAGCCGCGATATCGCCGCGAGATGACGAGCAGTACAGTTTCGCGAGCGCGTCCTACACATCGGTGCGGGAGTTTGCGAGGAGCGACCGTTCTGAGGGCCGCGGAGACTGGAGCGATTATTCCGTCGGCGTTCTGCGGGAACTGCAGAAGCTGGGCACTGAGCCGCGATCGTTTGCGCTGATGCTCGATGGCAATGTGCCGCTTGGGGCTGGGCTGAGTTCTTCGGCATCTGTTGAAGTGGCGAGCGGCGTTGCCATGCTGGCGTACAGCGACCGCAAGCTCAGCATGAAGGAGTTTGCGCTGCTCTGCCAGCGCGCCGAGAACAGCTATGTTCATTCGCCGTGCGGGATCATGGACCAGTTTGTTATCACAGCCGCGAAGAAGGACCACGCGTTGCTGATCGATACGCGAGCGCTGACGTATCAACACATTCCGTTGCAGGAAGGTGGGCTGCACGGAACGCGGGTCATCGTGTGCAATTCGATGGTGAAGCACTCTGTGGCGACAGGGGGATACGGTGACCGGAGGCGGGAGCTTGAAGTCGGCCAAGCGGTTTTGTTGCAGCGCTACCCGCAGCTTCGCGATCTGGGCGATGCGAATCTGCAGCAGTTGCAATCGTGCGAGGCAGACATGCCTCCTGAATCATTCCTGCGCTGCCGCCATGTGGTGACGGAGAATCAACGCGTTCGCGATGCGGTGATTGCCATGCGGGCGGGCGATGCCAAGGCGTTCGGCGCACTGATGGTGCAGGCGCATGCGAGCATGAGCGGAGATTTTGCCAGCAGCTGTGAGGAGATCGACTTCCTTGTGGAGACTGCGGTGACGTTGCCGGGATGTTTCGGTGCAAGGATCACCGGTGGTGGCTTCGGTGGATGCACTGTGAACCTGGTGCGCGAAGACGCGGCGCAGCAGTTCGTTGAGCGATTGCAAGAGCAGTATCTTGAGCGCTTCCACGTGAAGGCTGAAAGCTATATCTGCGACGCAGTGGATGGGGCCTTCCGTGCGAACGGACTGAGCGAGGAAGCAGAGTAATGGAAGAGATTTTCTTACAGGCACCGCACCGCCGCTGGAATCCGCTGAAGCGTGATTGGGTGCTGGTGTCGCCGCACCGCACGCAGAGGCCGTGGCAAGGGCAAACGGAGGAGAAGGTCAAGGCGACGGCGCTGCAGTACGATCCGCAGTGTTATTTATGCCCCGGCAACATGCGCGCGGGTGGAGCGAAAACTCCGGTGTACGAGTCGACCTTTGTGTTCGAGAACGATTATGCCGCGTTGAAGCCGGATGTCGCGCAAGCGGTGATGGATGAAGGCGACGCAGGCCTGCTGCGCGCAGAAACGGAGCGCGGTGTGTGCCGCGTGATCTGCTTCGATCCGCGGCATGACCTGACGCTGGCGACGATGGATGTGGCTGCGATTCGGCGCGTGGTGGATGTGTGGGCGGAGCAGATTGCGGAGCTTGGCGTGCGTGACGAGATTCGCTATGTGCAGGTGTTTGAAAACCGTGGCGCGATGATGGGCGCGAGCAATCCGCATCCTCATGGGCAGATCTGGGCAACGGAACACATTCCGGATGAGCCTGCCGTCGAGTTGGAGGCGCAGCGTGCTTACTTCCAGCAGCACGGTGTTTCCCTGCTGCGGGCTTACTTGAAAATGGAGCAAGCCAAGAACGAACGCATTGTGGCCGAGAACGCAACGTGGGTGGCGCTTGTTCCCTTCTGGGCAGTGTGGCCGTTTGAGTTGCTGGTGTTGCCGAAGCGTGGCGTCGCGACGGTGGGTGAGCTGACAGAGCAAGAGCGCGAGGACTTCGCGGCGATTTTGCAGATAGTGGCGGCGGGTTACAACCGAGTCTTCGACGCGCCGTTTCCCTACTCGATGGGTCTGCATCCGGCGCCGGTGACCGGCGAGGAGTTTCCCGAGTGGCAGCTTCATGTCCACTTCTATCCACCGCTGTTGCGGTCTGCGTCGATCCGCAAGTTCATGGTTGGGTTCGAGCTTTTGGGCTCGCCGCAGCGCGACATTACTCCGGAGTCGGCGGCAGAGACGCTGCGACGGGCTGTGCGGTCACCACCATCCCATTCATGACGGAAGGCCGTCATGAACGGTGTGCCCGGTGGGTTGTGTAGTGCTCACTTGACGAACAGCTTCCACAGGGCCATGCATACCGCTGCTGCGAGTCCGGCGAGCACGAGACCGCTGGTGCGCCGTTTATAAACGAACCAGATCAACACGAGGCCAGTGAGCGAAACCAGGACGAGCAGAACAGCGGATACATCGATCACCCATGACCAGACTTTGCCCGCGTCGCGTCCCTTGTGCAGGTCGTTGAGGACGGCGACGATGCCATTGTTCACTTCGGTCAGATCGTACTTTCCTGTGTCGCGGTCAATGAACGCGTCGGCGGTGTAGCCGGGGGAGCGGAAGGAGACTGTAATCTGCTCATCGTCAACGCGAACGTCGCTCACGGTGCCGTGCACATGCTCGCGCGTGCGGAGCATTTCCACTAGACCGAGTTTGTCTGCGCCGTCCGCGCCTGCAGTGCGCAGCATCGCTTTGTCGGCGATGCCGTGACGCTGCGCTGTTGTTTGCCTGGTTGCGAACCAGTCTGGATGGTTCAGCGTGAGGCCGGTTGCCGCGAAAAACAGCACCAGCGCGAAGCTTCCCATGCTGAGGTAAATGTGCAGCCAACGCGCCGTGACCGCGATTCTGCGCCGCCACGGACTGCGTCTATCGCTTGCGGTACTCAAGCGTGAGTGCTCCCATTTCCTTGCCCGCAGGTATCGCCGCCTGCTGCGGCTGACCGGCGAAGTCAAGCTCTTTACGTTCGACTTGATAGCCGCCGTGCTCGCGAGAGGCTTCGACAACGACCGTATACCTGCCAGCTTTCACGGGCTTGCCTTCGTTGTCTTTGCCATCCCACTTCAGGATGTAGCGCCCCGGCGGACGGGTGGCCGAGCTAATCGTCTTCGACACATCGGTTCCTTCCGCGAGGTTGCGGATTTGATCGTCGCGGTACCAGGATTTAAGTTCCGGCAGCCAACGAGGGTTCTGCAGCCACAGCGCCAGCGTGCGAACCGGGAAGTGATCGGCGTCTTCAATCCACACGGCCACGTAGGGCCTGCGATAGCGAGCGTCGTCGATGCGAGGGAGTTCGAGCGACAGGGCGAGCTCGAAGGCAGGGTTCCACATGCCAGTTGTGACGGTTGCGGCGCGAGAGTGCGGTGCGACATAGAGGGCTGGACGAATGGCCGGCGCTTGATAGCGGCTCCAGCCTTCGCTCCTGACTTCATGACCATCCTTCGTGACCAGCAGGTATTCGACGCCGGGCGTTTCTTGCGCCAGCCGCGCGGATGCCATCGGTGACAGAACTGAGAATGCGGTGGCGAGAGCGCCGGCAGTCTCTGCATCATGCGCGATCACCGTGGACGAGATGACGCCAGCCACAGGGCCTGCCGTGCGCGGATCGATCATGTGCGAAAACTCAGGTGCGCGCACGGCGGAGGAGGCAGAGAACTCCAGACCCCGTTTGTACGAACCGCTGGTTGCCACGGCGCGATTGCTTACACGAACGACATCCATAGGGTCGGCGTTGTCGGCTGCCGCGCGCGGGTCGGCGATACCGACGGTCTGCTGCATGGCTCCGCGCACGACGACATCGCCGCCGACGTTGACCATCACGCCGCGAGCGCCAGCACGCATGGCTGCCTGCGACGCCTGTTCGCTAACGTAGCTCTTGGTGAAGGATGCAAGCGCGAGTGGAACATCGGTCAGGCGAGTGGCGGTGTCCGCTTCGGTGTCAAGAGACCAGTGAGGCTGAGCGATTGCTTCACGTGTTTGCGCGATTTCCACTTCCGTCGGCGTGCGCCCCTCTGCGAGCGCGCCGCGCCACAAGCGGACAGCAGCTTCCGCGGATGCATCAAGCGCTCCATCGGTTGATTCGCGCCAGCGGTCAAAACCTGCGAGCACATGCATCAGCTCCCGCGAAACTGGAACCGCTTCAAAGCGGGTATTACTCCAGCGTGAGAACTCACTATCCGGTCGCCATGCGCTGAGGAGTTTTTCCTGACGATCGAACTCGGCCAGCGCGGCCTGTTCTGCGCGTTGGGCGTTGATCGCATTCGCGGCACGTACCTGCAATTCCAACGAAGTTCCGAGCACGCCCTCGTGGTGGAACACCCACGTACCTGCTTCGCGTTCGCCGTGCTGCGCACCGGCTTGTTCCTGCCCAAATGCGGGCACGTGCGTTGCGGCGATGGCTAGCGGGATACATGCCGCGCTTTGCCCGATTCGCTTCCAAGTCTTTGAGTAACTCAACAATCGTCCTTTCTTGCACCCGTTTCTAACCGCGGCGGGTAACTTGCGCATCGTGTTTCATGGCTTCCCAGGGCCATCGGTGTGCGGACTCTCGGGACGGCCGCTGCTGCGCTGTCCTGCGCCTGCGGTTTTGAAGTATTCGAGCAGCTCGTCGCGATCCAGGAAGCCGTCGCCGTTCCTGTCAATCGACTCGAAGGCCTGCTGCATGCGATCGGGCGCTTCGGCCTTCGAGATCTTGCCGTCCTTGTTGGTGTCCCACTCATCCAGCATGTGGTCGACGCGCTCGGCAGGCGTTTGCTGTCTGGGCTTCATCTCGTTAGGGAGGATTTCGCCATCATGATTTACATCAAGCGCGAGCAGCGACCGGCTGGCCGCGGCAATTTCCTGAGCGGATATCACGCCATCGTGATCCGTATCGAGGGCGTTCAGCAGAGGATCGTTCTTCATCATGGCCGACTGACGCTTGAGCCCTTCGGCACCACCGGAAGGCATGCCCTGGCGGCGAGCCATTGCGCGAATTTCATCGGGAGTCAGCCTGCCGTCATGATCCGTATCGCCGCGCGTGAACATGCTCTGCATGCGAGCCGGCAACTCATCCGTGGTGAGGACACCGTCGCCGTTCTTATCGAACGCCATCAGCTGCTTCACGAGCTCGTCTGCCGTGGCGCCTGCGTTCTCGGGCCGGGGAGTGAGCTCGTCCACCGTGAGTTGACCGTCCGCGTTGCGATCCAGGGTCAGCAGTGTTTTTGGCGCGGCGGCAATTTCCACGGCGGACAGCTTTCCATCGCCATCGGTATCGAGCGCCTTCAACACCAGTCGCGGCTGCCCGCCAAGACCCTGCGCCCAGAAGCTGATCGATGCGCCGGAAAACAGAAGCAGTGCGAGGAACTTTCGTGCCATTTCTCGAACATCTCCAATTCAGACCAATTCTGTCCTATTTATACAGGAGCGTTGTTTCTGTCGAGGCATGGAGTCTGGAAGCGAAGGATGCGCGTCCGCTATTTTGGCGACACGGTGATGCAGTTGCGGGTCGGCGCACGATGTACTTGCAATTCGATTGACGCTCCTGTAATAAAGGGGAATTACCTGAGACGCAGTTTTGCGCTACACCGAAATCGCTGTAGCCGTGTAGGACGACGAACCGGTCGTCGACGCGGACGTGTCTTCGTTGTTGATGTTTCCCGAAATTCTGGAACGCCGCCGCGGACGCTCCCGTCACGCGCAGGAACCTTTTTGCCTTCGGAGGATGACTTGAGCAGACGCTATCTACGCCTTTTTCTTCTACTGCTGGTATTTCCGTTTGTTTCCGGACTGCTCGAAGCGCAAAACGCGACCACATCGCTGCGCGGCGTGATTACTGATCCGACGGGCGCTGTTGTGCCGGGTGCGACGATTCGGTTGCTGAACAAGGCGGATGGGCAAGCCCAGAGCGCAACATCCAAGGCGTCGGGCGAATACCAGCTGCTGCAGCTTATGCCAGCCACGTACACGATTACGGTGACAGCGCCGGGCTTTGGCAGCACAACAAAAACCGCTGAGTTGCTGGTGAATCAACCGGCCACGGTGAACTTTGCGCTCGGCGTGCAAGCCACCAATATTGAAGTTGACGTTACGGCAACAGCGCAGACGATCAACTC
>CAJCIP010000016.1 GCA_903970445.1 Verrucomicrobia bacterium Tous-C9LFEB
GTGATGTAGTGCATCAGCGATCCATGCGCCGACAACCGAGGCGCAGCCACAGGCTCTTCTCCACGCGCCAGCGCTGCGGCAAAACGCCCCGCCAGCAAGCCGCCCGCAATCGACTCGGTATACCCCTCCACACCCGATAGCTGCCCCGCAATCAGCACACTCGGATGCGCCCGCAACTGCAGCGTCTCCGTCAGCAAGGTCGGCGCCTGGATGTACGTGTTGCGATGAATCTGCCCATAGCGCAGGAACGTCGCGTTTTTCAGCCCGGGAATCATCCGCAGCACGCGCGCCTGTTCGCCGAACTTCATATGATTTTGAAAACCGACGAGGTTGTAGCTGTCCGCGCGCAGCGTCTCCTGCCGCAACTGTACCGCCGCGTATGGCCATCGACCTGTCTTCGGATTCGTCAGCCCCGCAGGCTTCATCGGGCCAAAGCGCAGCGTGTCGCGCCCGCGCCGCGCAATCTCCTCAATCGGCAGGCAGCCTTCGAAGTAATTCAAGCCAGGCTGTTTTGCTGGCTCCGCCGCTGCTTCACCTTCGATGAACGGCAGCTGCTCCCACTCCTTCGCCTGCACGCGCTCCGCAGTGTTCAGTGCATCGATGAACGCGTCGTACTCTTCCTTCGTGAACGGGCAGTTGATGTAGTCGGCCGTGCCTCGATCCCAGCGCGCGGCAAAGTACACCTTCTCCATGTCGATGGTCGAAGCGTCGACAATCGGCGAAATGGAATCGTAAAACGCCAGGTGGTCAGCGCCCGTCAGCCGCTGCAGTTCTGCGGCCAGCGGCGAACTCGTCAGCGGCCCACTGGCAAGGATGGTGATCGTGCCGGGATCATCCTCACGCAACTGCGTCACTTCTTCGCGCCGCACCACAATACATGGATGCCCTTCGATCATCTCCGCGACACGCCGCGAAAAATCAGCGCGATCAACCGCAAGCGCATGACCAGCAGGAACCGAGCTCGCATCCGCAGCCTGCAACAGAAACGATCCCGCCCGCCGCATCTCCTGCTTCAGCAGCCACGGCGCAGAGTTCTCACTCTCGCTCTTCAGCGAATTCGAACAAACCAGCTCCGCAAAATCAGCCGTCTGGTGCGCTTCGGTCGAGCGCAGCGGCCGCATCTCCGACAGCACAACATCGCAGCCCAAAGCCGCCGCCTGCAGCGCAGCCTCAGGCCCGGCGAGGCCGCCACCGATCACGTGAATCTTCTTCATCCTTTCAAGAATACGTGCGGCCTCTCGCTAACTTTGAGCTGTCATCCTGAGCGAAGCATCGACATCTTCTGTCGAGGCGGAGTCGAAGGACCCCGGCGATCTCCACCACGTCACAACTTCTCGAGGCTTTCTATCGGTGATCGTTAGCCTGCGCTGCGAGTTCTTGCAACGCCTCGCCCGCCAAACGCATGATGCGCCATTCCGTCTGCGTTCGCCCGCCAATGCGTTCATACACGCGGATCGCCGGCTCGTTCCACGTCAGCACATCCCACTCCAGCCGTCCGCAGCCCTCGTCCACAGCAACGCGCGCAAGGTGCGCAAGCAGCGCCTTGCCGATGCCGTGACCCCGCAGGGCAGGCGTCACGTACAGATCCTCCAGGCGAATCCCGTGGTGTCCCAACCACGTCGAGTAGCTGGTAAAGAACAGCGCAAATCCAGCCACCTCGCCATGCCACTCGGCCATCACACAGCGAAAACGCGCAGGCATTTCAGGCTTCAAACGCGTGACAGCATCAGCGGCAAGCCCAAAGCCGTCGCGCAGCAAATCAGCTTCCGTTGCAACCACCGCATCCGACTCGCGCTCATACTCCGCAAGTTCACGAATGAAGCCAAGTATCACGCCAACATCCGCCGGGACAGCCGGCCGCAGTCTCAGCAAATCCGCACCACGCACACTGCCGTGGCGAACCTTCGCGCCCGTTGCGTCCTTCGCGTTCGCCGTTCTGCTCTCACTACTTCTTCTCCGCCGGCTTCGACGCGGTCTGCTTCTCTTTCGGTGTCGCCTTCAACGCAATGTCGAACGTATCGAGTGTCTTGTTCGTCGAAGCGAAGCGCACCTTGCGCAGCTCAAGCGTAGCCTTGTCCAGGACGGGGTCGTCTATGCTGCGTGTGTCGTAGTAGAGATAGCCGGCAGCCGTCGTATGCGGGGCAACCGTCGTGCTCGTAAATCCAAAGTCGTCATCGTCGGCAAGAATCTGCTTATCGACCGGCGGATGATGAATGGTGATCGAAGGAATCGGCGCCGGCATCGGAATCTTCGTTCCCGCCACCGACTTCTTCGAGAACAGCCGCCGCTGCAGGTCGTCGTCCGTTGCCGCGTTTTCGGTGTAATTGTCCGCGGCGACAAACAGGATGCGCGCATCATCCAGCGACACAGAGTCATTGGAATCATTGGTCACGATCACGCGAATCGGCATAAAGCCGTGATGGTAATAATCCAGCCGCGTCTTGGCGAGCGTCTCGTCCGTATCACCCGGCTCGGCGGCGATGGTCACTTTCTCGTTGGGGTGCGCATCATGGAAGGCATACTTATCCGCGCTCATTGGCGGCACAGGCTTGCGTGGCTTATCTTTGCCGTACGCCGTGAGCGCGCAAAGCGCAGCAAGCGTTGCAACGAGAACGAGTTTGTTTCGGGGCCGCAGCATCGCAGTCAATTATCCTTCTGACGATGCACCACAAGCAAAAGCGAGCAGAGTCCGAGACACCTATGCTGCCATCTCTGCCTTTCTTGTTGTCATTCCCGCAGGGAATCTGCGTTCTGCTTGGCTCGGCATCACGTTCGGTAGCGTCGCGGCATCCCGACACAAACCCTAATGCTGTCATCCTGAGCGAAGCAGCGGCGCGTCCGCCGATGCGCAGTCGAAGGGCCCCGAAAGTCTGTGCGCTTGAACGCCGCCTCATGCTTTCAACCGCTAAGCCTCGCGGGCGTAACGATGCGAACGACCGTGAGCAGGTAGAAAGCGTCGGGGTCCTTCGACTTCGCTGCGCTTCGCTCAGGATGACATTTCTTTGGAGGGGTTCTCCCCCCTTCACTCTTCACTCTTCACTTTTCCCTCTTCTCTCCCCACTCGCCACTCACCATTCGTCACTTACCATCTTGGCCGCTCCATGCTGATGCTCCTCTACAGCGCGGCTCTGATACTCGGTCTGCTGATCAGCTCACCCTGGTGGCTCTTCCGCATGCTCACCACGGAGCGCTACCGCGAAGGCCTCCCGCAACGCCTAGGCCGCGTCCCGCAACACCTTCGCCAAGCAATAACGGGCAAGCGAACGGTCTGGCTGCACGCCGTCAGCGTCGGCGAAGTCCTCGCCGCATCACGGCTCGTCACCGAACTCGAAGCAGCGCTAGGCGACGGCTGGCGCGTCGTCATCTCCACCACAACCCGCACCGGCCAGACACTCGCGCGCCAACGCTTCGGCGCAGACCGCGTCTTCTACTTCCCACTGGACTTCGCCTTCGCCGTCCGCGCCTGCATGCGCGCGCTCAAACCCGCCGCGCTCGTGCTGATCGAAAGCGAACTCTGGCCCCGCATGCTGAGTGAATGTGAGCGCTCGCATGTCCCTGTTGTCGTCGTGAATGCCCGCCTCAGCGACCGCTCCTTTGCCCGCGCAACGCGCGTGCGCAATCTCTGGGGACGCATGCTGCGCAAGGTAACGCTCTGGCTTCCACAAAGCGAAGAAGATGCGCGGCGGTTGGTCGCGCTTGGTGTGAATGAAGACATCGTCCGCGTCGGCGGCAATCTCAAGTACGACATTCGGGCACCGAGACAAAGCAAAATTGCGGAACTAATCCACGCTGCGGCTAAGGGCCGCAGCATCATTGTGGCGGGCAGTACAGTTGCAGCTTTGACATCTAGTGAGTCAAGTGAGGAAGAGAAACTCCTAGATGCTTGGCTGATGATCGGGCCGAACGATCCAACCCTTGTCATTGCCCCTCGGCACCCAGAACGATTTGCCGTGGTATGGGAACTCATACGCAAAGGGAATATCCCGGTTTTGAGAGCGACTGACCTCTTGGATGGAAAGCTGGAAGGAGAAACCACCTGGGCTAGTGATCCAAATCGTAAGCCGGGTGTTGGGATCGTTCTTCTAAATACGATTGGTGATCTAGCTAATGTTTACGGAATAGCTGATGTCGCATTCGTGGGTGGCAGTTTGGTGTCTCGCGGCGGTCATAATCCATTAGAAGCCGCTCAGTTTGGTGTTCCGGTTGTGATGGGAGAGTCTTTCGAAAACTTTCGTGACATTGTTGCTGATATGCGGAGAGCGAAAGCTATTCGCATAGTCGAAGATGAGTTTGACTTAAACATAGCCTTTGAAGTTCTGCTAACCGACAAGCGCGCCGCTCGCACGATGGGCGAAAATGGACGGACTGTGTTTCTGCAAAGACAGGGCGCCACCGCCCGCGCCGTCGAAGCCATCCTGCAACTCCTCCCTGGAGCTCAGGCATGAATGCGCGCCGACCCTGGGCTCTGCCGCTTGTGCCGCTATATCGCGCCGCCGCTGCACTCGATGCAGCGCTTTACCGCTCCGGTCTGCGCCGCACACGCAAGCTCGCCTGGCCGGTCATCAGCGTCGGCAGCCTCTCCGCTGGCGGGGCAGGCAAGACACCCATAGTCATCGCCCTCGCCAACATGCTCGGGGAGCGCGGCTGGCACGTTGACATCCTCTCCCGTGGCTACCGCCGCACGGGTCGAGGCACAGAACGTGTGCTGCTCGACAATCTCGCCACCGAAGCCGCCGCTACCCGCTTCGGCGACGAACCCACACTGATCGCCCAGCGAACCTCCGCATCAGTCTGGGTCGGCAGCGACCGTTTCGCCAGCGGTCACACCGCCGAGCAGCAGGCACCT
>CAJCIP010000017.1 GCA_903970445.1 Verrucomicrobia bacterium Tous-C9LFEB
CACGCGCCCCGCACAGATGCAGGAGCAGACTTGGAAGACTCCGGTCGTTCCGCCAATTCCGATTGTGTCGGTGGTGGAACCTGTCTATTTTACCTGCACGCGTGGTGCAAAGGTGGGATGGACTCCGCGTATATCCCCTCCCCCGTACTTTGAAGCGGCGAGTCTATGGAATCAGTGAGTTAGGTGGCGGGTCATGCGGTAAAGTCTTCGATTCAGGGACTTTAGCGGCAAAGTCTCTGGAATGTTGGGGTTGGAGTGGCGAATGACGAGTGTTTGGATGTGCGGTATGTAGGTTTGTGGGCGTGCGCTGAACGGGTGTGGCTGAGAGGCGAAATACAGGGGTCTCTCCGCTACGGCCTGCGGCCTTCGGTCGAAATGACAACTCTTTGGTTCAGGACTTGGTTAGAGCCAGGGGCGAATGGCCGGCGCCACGAGTGAGGTTGCTCATTCCATTATAGAAAAGCCGACAGAATAACTATGACAAATATTTGGAACGATTGTATTCAGTGTTCATGCGGGTTTGTGGCGTTTTGGAGAGGCTTGGGGGCTTGACAACATTTTTAGGTGCAGAGAGAAAAGGCACCCGCCGAAGCGGGTGCCGTGCTTGAGCGTGTGCCGTTAGAAGTCGAAGCGGCCTGCGAACTGCACGATGCGAGCATCGCGGTAGCCGGTGACCTCGCCCAGGGTCGTGCCCGAGTTGGCGGCCGTTGCCACGGACTGCACGTTTGTGTGGTTCAGCGCGTTAAAGGCTTCCATGCGGAGTTGGAGGACCAGCCGGTCGAAGATGCGGAAGTTGCGGTGCAATCCTAGATCCAAGCGGTTGAAGCCGGGACCTTCGATGGTGCCGCGCTTCGCTGTGGGAGCCAGATTGGTCTGTGTGGGCGGTGCGGCAGCAAAGGCACCGGTATAGAACCACAGGGCGTTATAGCCCTTGTTGTGGATCTTTGTGCCGTAGCCATTATTGGGATTGCCGAGCTGATTTAGGCGTAGTCCGGCGCTGGTAGCACCCAGCGAACCAAGACCCGCATTATCTGTGATTACGCCGGTAGTCGTGCGTCCATTGAACACGCTCGTTGTGCTACCCGGGAGGTTGTAATTCGGTGAGTATGTCGAACTACCTGAAATGCTGAGCGGGAGCCCTGATTGCAGGGCATAGATGCCGCTGAGTTCCCAGCCTCCTACAAGGCGCCCAAACAAGCCTTTTTGGTCGCGATGAAAAGGCACCTCATACACACCATCGAGGTTCAGGACGTTGGTGCGATCGATGGCCGCACGTCCGTAGTCACCGTTGGGGTTGTAGATGTCTTGAATGAAGCCAGAGTAATCCGCCTGCGCGTTCGTCAGATCGCGCGACCATGTGTAATTGACATCGATGTATGTCTTGCCTGAGAACCGCTTTGTGAACTTCGTTTGCAGCGAGTTGTAGTTGGAGCTGAAGATCGTGCGCAACGAGTCGACAGCCGAGTACCCGAGGTAAGGGCGTATTTGATTGATGACCCGGTCGCAGGTGGAATTGAGGAACGACTGCTGTCCCGTGTCAGAGTCGATGCAGGTGCTGGCCCCGGAGTTATTTGGCAGGACCTTTCCGACCCAGGCTCCAGGCGCAGGCTGATCGAGATTTTCCGCGCCCAGGAGGTGCGTCCCGTGGTCACCAAAATAGCCTATGTCCAGGACAGTCTTTGGCGTGAGCTGCTGCTGCAAATCGAGCGAATATTGCTGCACATATGGAGTCTGGTAGTTGAGGGGCACAGCCTGAATGCGCCCTGGCGAGCTGGATAATCCGGTCGTTGCACCACCTGCAGGGCTGTCGAACGACGTCTGGGTGACGGAGTATGTAGCTACAGCTGGAGGATTGTTGAACACTGTTGTCTCGTAGTAGCTGACCTCGGCGTCGTCGAACGACCAACCGTACCCGCCGCGGAAAGCGGTGCGCCCATCCCCGAAAAGGTCATATGCGAACCCGAAGCGTGGCGCGAAATTGTATTTCTGCGCCTGACCAACTTTATTGCCAAAGGGAGAAGCTTGGTTGTTGTTCACAGAACTTGGTCCGTTGTAGACGATGCCGTTGATGTAGTTGATGCCGGCGTAATCGGCAGCGGTATTCGGGGTCGTAGGCTGCCCAGCATTGCTTCCAGTTTGTGAACACGGAGCTGTGAAGCAATCGAGGCCGGTTCTCGCGATGGTAGGAGCGCTTGAAGCGCTGTAGCTCGCGGGATTGAAGTTGCTGAGCAGGCCATTCGCGTCCCATGGCTGGCCGTAATACGCGTACCGAACGCCAAGGTTCAGGGTCAGCCGTGGAGTCGCTTTCCAATTGTCCTGGGCGTATCCCTCGTACAGAGACTCCTTGATGTCGGTTATCGGGTCGCGTGAGAGCTGTGAAAAGCCGCCATTCGCATTGCCGGTAAGGAAGTTGGCGAAACCCTGTGCTTCCGCTGCTCCAGAGTTGTTGTTCGTAGGAACGTTGCTGAAGCCTGAGTCATTCGAGAAGCCGAATGCCCCCTGAGTTCCGGTCGTATTGTTTTCCAGCTTTTGGTAGTGGTTATAGCTAAAACCGAAGATGAAGGTGTGATTGTGAAAGACCTTGGTGAGATCACCGAAACCCTGGTGATTCGTGCCGTGATCGGTGTATGCAAGGCTGCCTGTAAGGTTCGTCATGCCGGACACAGTCACCGTAGGAACAAGGCCAACTGTATTCGGGAAAACGAGATTCGGCTTGACATCCGGCGATTGTGCCGAGGCAAGGAATCCGGATGGCGTGGAGACGATGTTGCCGTTCGAGAACGCGTACCCGGCGTTCAACACCATTGTCGGGCTAATTGTTACCGTTCCTTTTGCGAGGTGCTGCGTGCCCGGATTGACAACCGTTGTGGTGTTTGCGCCGGTGATGTAGACAGTCGTGAACTGCCCCTGCGGCAGGGTTTCCGGGAAGGTGTCGTGCAAATAGCGATAGAACACCCTTACCCGTTGACCAAAGTCCTGATCAATGCGAACCATCGTGTCGTTGTTGTTGAAGACGTCCTTGAAGTTGGTCAGGATGGTGTGGGGATCCAGATTGTGCGCGATGTCATAGTTGGTGTCGGGCGTTGGGATGTTCTTGTAGACATCGTTCAGGTACTGCTGCGCCGTTGGTGAGACATTCGTCACTTGCGTTCCCGTCGCCGTGCAGGTGTTCGCCTGCGTTGTCGGATTCGTTGTATACGCCGTGCACACTGTTACAGGGGCCAGAGTCCAAACTCCGCCGATTTTCTGGCCTGACTGAGAGAAGTCGCCGCTGCGCTCGGAAGCCTGCGGCACCGTTGCGGTTGCCTGCGAAAGCGTCTGAATGATGCGTTGCCACTCTTCGGAAGCGAAGAAGAAGGTCTTGTTCTTGCCGTTGTAGAGCTTCGGGATGTAAACAGGCCCACCAAAGGAAAACCCGAAGATGTTGTAACGATATTTTCCGATGTGTGCGCCCAGAAAGTCATTCGCGTAGCCGTTCGCGTCAAAGTCGTCGTTGCGAACGTACTCGTACGCGCTGCCATGAATCTGGTTCGACCCGGACTTCGTCACGACGTCAATTTGGCCACTGGCATTGCGCCCGAACTGTGCGCTGTATTGCCCACGCAGCGTCTTGAATTCAGCAATGGCATCGGGACTGGGGTAGGTGTAGAGCGTGAGGTTAGCGCCACGATCGACGTTGTCTGCGCCATCGATCGTCCAATTGTTCGAGGTGTTACGGCCTCCGTTCACGGAGAAGTTCACGGTGCTCGAAGCTCCGCTAAGACCAGCAGGACCACGTGTCAGATCATCTGTGCCGCCGCCGTACGATACGCCTGGCTGTAAGTTCAGAAGCGTTTCATAGTTGCGCGTGACCAGCGGCATTTCGTTCAGCTGCTCGGAGTTGATCAAGCCAGATGAAGTTGCGTCTTGGAGATTCACGCCCAATTCGTCGGCTGTAACGGTGACCGTCTCAGTTGCGCCTCCCGCAGAGAGAGCGCGGTTCAATGTCAGTTCGTCGTTGACGTGCAACTCAAGGCCGGTGACGGCACTGCTCTTGAAGCCCGATTCCGTAATTTGAACGGAGTAGTGGCCTAGAGGAAGCGCGGTCGCAGTATAGAAGCCGCTGCTATTGGTGGTGGTGGTGCGTTCGACATGATTGCGATCTGTGTTGGTAATGGTCACTTTGGCACCAGGGATCGCGGCACCCGTCGGATCAGTAATAGTGCCGCTAATACTTCCTGTAGTCGCATCCTGCGCGTGTGCGAAGGTTGCGCAACAAGCCAACGCGAGGATGGCTACAAGGGTTTTTGTGTGCCGTGCAAAGCTCTCTATCAAGACAACGCCTCCGTGAGTGTGACTACAACGATGCGAGCGCCTTGAGCGTTCGCCAACACTGGACCTGGTGGCTTCGTGGAAGAAGTCCGCCGGTTCTTCGTCAATCAGTTCATTGAAGCGTCGCAACGGGAACGGGTAGGAGATCACGGCTCATTCCGGAATGGAATGCGTGTCCCCTCGTTGCCGAGGCGATGCAGATATTCAATGTGCTGAAATCGAGTTTTTATTATGCCGCGAATTTTATCGGAAGGCGAGAATTCTTTTTTGCAATCGTTTGCGTAGGGGCAGGCGTTGGCCCTCAGCGGCTGAAGCCGCGCGCTGTGGCGATGGGGATGGCCGGGCTGAAGCCCGGCCCCTTCAAAGCGGCGAAGTCGGGCTGGGCGAGGAGCGCAGGCCAGTGCGCTCTTTGTGTTCGCGAGAAATACAGGGGTCTCTCCGCTACGGCGCGGTGCGCCTTCGGTCGAGATGACAGTGTGGTGGGATGAGCGTTTGTGGCTCAGGGTGGGAAAGCGGGTTCTCCGGTCGAGATGACAGTGTCGGGGGTTGGAGTGCTGTGAGTCAGGGTGGGAAAGCAGGTTCTCCGCCCTTCGACTTCGCTCATGGGCGAAGGATGACAAGGTGCCAGGGGCCAAAGGTCGAACTGTGGCTAAGCAGCCTGCGAAAAATGCGGGGGTCTCTCCGCTACGCGCCGTTGGCGCTTCGGTCGAGATGACAGTGTGAGGTAAGGGAGGTTGTGGTTTAACCGGCTAAAGGCTGTGATGTGGTCTGCGTTGCGTCGGTGCATGGAGTCTTGGTGCTGCGGGGCCATTTATTGCGGTGGGGGCTGCTGCGGTGGCGTGGATTGGGTCGGGTTTGGGAGCGAGGCGCTGTTGCAGGACGTAGTGCCACAGGGCCCATGCGGCGGCGGCGAGCGCCACGAGCATCAGCAGCACGCCCCACCAGCGGCGGCGCATGGCAGGCGAGGTTTGGATGCGTGAGCGTTTGACGTTTTCGGCGAACTCGGCCCAGTCGACATCTTCGTTTGTGGCAGGGGCGGTGCGGGCGAAGCGCTGCAGCCATTCGTCTTCGTTAAGACCAACGAAGCGGCAGTAGCTGCGGACGAAGCCCTTGTTGAAGATGCCGCCGGGAAGGTTGTTGACGTCGTCACTTTCGAGCGCACGGAGATAACGCGGCGCGACTTTGGTGCCGTCGGCGACCGCATCGAGCGAGATGCCGCGGCGTTCGCGTTCACGTTGCAGCTCTCTGCCGAAAGCCAAGGTATTCTCCACCGCGCGGTTCCTTCTCTCTGCCCACACGCTTGCTGGTGAGATGCGCTCTTCTGTGTACGAGCGTGGCTGCTGTGTGGACTTTGCCATGACAGCATCGCACGCAAACCGCTGATGCTGCGCGTGTTATCACGTGTGCCGCATCCAGAGCGTAACGGTGGTGAGCTTGGTGCGGGGGCGTGGCAGTGAGCAGTGAACAGTGAACAAGACAGTAGACGGTAGACAAGGAGACAGAAGGCGGTGGTAAGCCGTGATGTTGCGTGTCGAAAGCAGCTGATGCGGAGGAGTCTGCGGTCTGGGAGGCGAAATACAGGGGTGTCTCCACTGCGGCGCGTTGCGCCTTCGGTCGAGATGACAGGTGGGTGTGTGGGCAGTTTGGAATGAGCGGGCGACACGCAGGCGGCTTGGAGCTAGGGGCTTGGAGCTAGTGGTTAGTGGCTAGTGGTTTGTGGCTGATGGCTGGTGGCTGGTGGCTGGTGGCTGGTGGCTGGTGGCTGGTTAGAGGTGATAATGGGCGAAGGCGTCCGCGCCGACCCTTCTTATGAATAAGCTGGTTCTTGGCAATCTCGTTCATCGTCCGTTGCGGTCGATCATTAGTGTGTTTGCGGTGGCGATTGAAGTGGTGATGATTCTGTCGATCGCCGGCATTATGTTCGGCATTCTGAATGGCAGCCGATCTCAGACGACGGGAATCGGTGGCGACATCATCACGCACCCGGGTGCATCGACGGCGCTGATGAATACGTCTGCGGCTTCGGCCGATGTGCGCGTGGCGGATGTGTTGCGGCAGTTGCCGCATGTTGAGGCTGTGGCGCCGGTGAACATCAAGCTGACGACGGGTGCTTCGCTCGAGAATATTTTCGGCATTGACTACGCGAGCTATAACGCGCTGCGTCCGTTTGTGTTCAAGGAGGGCGGACCGTTTCAGCAGCCGTTCGACATGATCATCGACGATCTGCAAGCGGCGGCGGGTAAGGGCACGCATGTGGGCGACACGGTGAAGGCGTTTGGCCACAACTTCCGCGTGTGCGGCGTAGTGGAGCACGGTAAGGGCAGTCGCAAGTTTGTGCCGCTAACGACGATGGATCAGTTGGATGGGAACGTGGGGAAGGCTTCGGTGTTCTACATCCGCACGGAGCAGTCGCCGAAGTATCAGGACGATGTGATGCGTGAGGTCCAGTCGACCGACGGTCTGCAGGACTGGAGCGTGGAGACGCTGCAACACCTGCTATCGACACTGACGCCGGAGCGCATGCCCGGGTTCAACATCGCGCTGCGCGTGGTGATCGGCATCGCGACGATCATTGGGTTCCTGGTGATTTTCCAGTCGATGTACACGGCAGTGATG
The DNA here is from genome assembly GCA_903970445.1 of Verrucomicrobia bacterium Tous-C9LFEB. GTDB lineage: Bacteria > Acidobacteriota > Terriglobia > Terriglobales > Acidobacteriaceae > Granulicella. Next base: position 6,928 of record CAJCIP010000017.1, read on the forward strand.
GAGCGCACGCGCGAGATCGGCATTTTGAAGTCGATGGGTGCGGGGCAGATGGATATCGTCTCGGTGGTGATGCGCGAAACAGGGCTGCTCGCCGTGGTTGGCGTGCTGCTGGGTGTGGGCGCGACGTTACTGCTGAAGTCGGCACTGCATGCGCGGTTTCCCACGTTGAGCTTCTCGGTGTCGCCGATGTGGATTACGCGCGGTGTGGTGATCGCGCTGCTGGGTGCGCTGTTTGGTGCGCTGTACCCTGCGCTGAAGGCCGCGCGGAAAGATCCGATCGACGCGCTTTCGTATGAGTAGCGGTTTGTTGTGATTCGTGGTTCGAGATCACAGGCGGCGGCGCCGTGCGCGGTAACTTTGTAGACCACGATGGACTCGAGTCGCGCGATCGGTGCTGACGCTCAGACTGTGGCAGTGAAGCGACCCTATGGCGTTTGGTTGCGGTGGGTTCTGCTTGCGGTGGCAGCGGTGTTTTACCTGCTGCACTTCGTGCATCTTGATGCGGATTTTCCGAGCCACTCGCCCTGGGTGGATTGGTCGAAGTTCACCGATGAAGGCTGGTACAGCGATGCCGCTGTCCGGCATTTTCTGACTGGTCATTGGTATCTAAAGGGCGACTTCAATCCGGCGGTGGCTTTGCCGATGTGGCCTGCGGTGGAGTGGGTGTTTTTTTGCTTCGCGGGTGTGTCTACGCCTTCGGCGCGCGCGCTTGCGGTGCTGATGTTTGGTGTGACGCTCGTTGCGATGTACTTCCTGATCGAGCGGCACACGCGCGCGCATGACACGGAGAGCGGGCATTCTTTGGCTGCTCCAACATGCGCGCTGATGCTGTGCTGCAGCCCGTTTGTGTATGCGTTCGAACGAATGGCGATTGTGGAGCCACTGCTGATTGCGTTGATGACCTTGGCGGTGCTGGTGGCGTCGCATCTGCGGCCGGTGCGTGCGCGGGACTGGCGAGCGTTATTGCCCCAAACAGCGCTTGGCGTGTTGATGCCGGCGATGGTGCTGACCAAGACGACCGCGCTGTTTTTGCTGCCGGCGCTGGCGTATACCGTTTGGGCTCGTGCGGGCTACAGACTGCGGCGCGCGGTGCAGCTTGCGTGGTTGCCTTGCGTGATGGGAGTGGCGTTGTGGTGCGCGTACTTTTTTGGCTTCGTGCGGCCGCACTATCTTGAGGATTACCGGTACATCTTCTCGGCGAATGCTTATACGAGCGCAGCGAGCGAACCGCTGCATTTGCTCATCGTGCAAATCGTAGGCAATACGGTGTGGATGGGAGTGACAGTCTACGCGCTGGTCTTCGTTGTGATTGGTTTGGCGGTGTTGTGGCGTTCACATCTCTTTAAGAATCCTCTGGTTCCGACGATGCTGCTTTGGGCGGCGGGGTATCTCGCGTTCATCGGGTACCACTTCAATCAGCAGCCACGCTATTACCTCGTTGTGGCAGTGCCGCTCACGGCCTTTGTGGCTATGGGGTTGGACAGCTTTCGCTTCGCGGGAAGCAAGCGATGGGTGGCTGAGGCTGCGATGGGCCTATGCGTGCTCGCCGTGGTGGTGCCGGACGCAGTGCGGCAGATGCGGTATGTCTTGCATCCTGACTACACCTTCCGCGCGGCTGCGCAGGGCATCGAGCGGATCGTGTTGAGCGATGCAAATCATTCGCATCTGGTGCTTTCAATTTCGGGTTCGGACCTGACGTTGATGACGGGGCTGCCTTCGATCTGCGATGACTTTGGGACGATGACGCTGGATGAGCGTGTGAAGGTATACAGGCCAGGGTGGTATGCCTCGTGGAATGAGCTCGACGACGACAAGATGGATGCGCTGAGCCCGCTGTTCGCGCCGGTGCGTGTGGCGCAGTTTGCGGCGATGGATGATCAGGACAGGAATCTGCTGATTCTTTATCGGCTTGACCCGGCAGCGCCTGGGGCGAGTGTGAAGCGTCGGCGTGTGTCCTTATCGAAGGCGATGCAAGCTAAGCCGGGTACGGAGCATTGAGGAGGAGTGGCGAGTATTTGGATGTGCAGTATGCAGGTTTGTGGACGTGCGCTGAACGGGTGTGGCTGCTACGCGAAATACAGGGGTCTCTCCGCTACGGCCTGCGGCCTCCGGTCGAGATGACAACTTTTCCGTTCAGGGTTAGTGGCTAGTGGCTAGTGGCGGATAATTAGAGCAAAGCATTGCTATCGACACAGACTATTCTGCGTAGTACTAGAAGCACCAGTTGCACACATCTTTCAGCCGAGGTTCTCGATGGCCCAGGTTCGTAACGTGGTTTTTCTCCTTTTCGTCTGCGTCACTGCCGGTGCGCTGGCGCAAACCTCTGTTCCGCCGAACCAGGTGTCGCCGTTCAAGGACACGTCCATGCTGAAGCCGCCGGCAGGTGCGAAGATTGCGATCGTCGAGTACGAAGATTTGGAATGCCCAAGGTGCGCGCAGGCATTTCCCGTGGTGCATGCCGCGGCCAAGCATTACCAGATCCCGATCGTTGAATGCGACTTTCAAATCTCTTATCACCATTGGAGTCATGATGCGGCTGTCTGCGCGCACTACCTGAAGGCGAAGGTTTCGCCGACGCTCGCCGAAGAGTACCGGCGCGAAGTGTTTGCGTCGCAGTTTCGCATTGCGTCAAGAGATGATCTGCAACGGTTCACGCAGGAGTTCTTCGCCAGGCATGGAAAGCAGATGCCCTTCGTCATGGATCCGAGCGGCGAGTTCGGTCGGGAGATCGCCTTGACCACCGAGCAGGGCCAGAGATTGGCAATTTCCGGGACGCCTTCCATCTTTGTGGTTACGAACAAGCATTGGATTGAAGTGAAGGATGTTGATCGGCTCTACGAAGCGATCGATGAGGCGAAGCGGTCGCTGTAGCTTAGCTTCGAGCCTCATGCTCGAAAATGCCAAGAGGCTGCTTCAATAGACTTCGGTTCATTGAATAAGAACCAAGACACGCACGCCATGCACGACAGCGTCCGTGACTAGCAGCCGGTCGAACGTCGCAAGTTTCCCACCGTTAGCGACTGCTAGTGCCAGCAGAAACCCGGATCACTGCAATTCTTCTCGCAGTTGCTGAACAAGCTCGGAGGTAACGCGCGGAGTGTTTTTTCTGACTGGCAGCAACGGCACCCCGTTTCTGGTCTTGCGGCCGCCTTCTACAGGACGCAGCGCGCGGCGTGTTAACGCGGAACGATCTCGCCAACGCTCTTGCGTTCTGTAATGGCAAGCTCTTTCACGGCGGCAAGCACGTCGTCATCGATGGCGAGCGTCGTTCTCATGATCGGCTTAGCTTAACGCATTTGCATCAAACATCACACATCAAGCGCAGGGTCATTCAGCCGTTCAAAAGATCGAGCCCGACACGGTTCTCACCGCGGCAATCAGATACAGGGCTTTCCACTACGCTGCCCTCCGGTCGAGATGACGAATCAAGGATGTCAGTGTGGTGAGTCATCTAGAATCCTCGGTGTGAGTGCGTCGTTCCAGTTCGGGCATCGCGTGGAGTTTTGGCCGAATGATGCGGAGGAGATTTTGCGCCGCGTGCCGGCGGCTCCTGGTGTGTTCGCGCTGCGTGGAGAGCGCGAGGGTGATGAGCCTTATCTGACGCGTGCGGCGGACATGCGACGGCGGCTGCGAAGATTGCTGGCTCCGCCGGAAGCGGTGGATGAGCAGGGCAGGCCGGTGCTTTCCAAGCGGCTGAATCTGCGCGAGAGAGTACGGTTCATCGAGTGGACACGGACTGGTTCTGAGTTCGAATCGACGCTGGTGTTGTATTGTGCATCGCTGGCAGCGTTTGGTGAAGAGCAGGCACGCAAGAGGCTGCGGCTATATCCGCCGTACTGCCTTCGCGTGACACGTACACATGAGCACCCACGCGTGTATGTCACGAACCGGTTGAGCCAGCGCTCGATCGGCGAAAGCTTTGGACCTTTCCCTTCGCGTATAGCGGCTGAGCGCTATGCGGACGCGGTGCTCGACCTGTTTCGCCTGCGGCGATGTCACGAGGACCTGCAGGTTCATCCGGAGCATCCTGGGTGCGCTTATGGCGAGATGCAGAAGTGCATGGCGCCGTGCAAGACCGCATGCACTTTGGATGAGTATGCGAATGAAGCGCAGCGTGTGTTTTCGTTTTTGAAAACAGGCGGCAAATCAATGCTTGCGGAGATCGAGACCAAGCGCGAACAAGCGAGCGAGAACATGGATTTCGAAGCTGCCGCAGCGCTGCACAAGCAATGGGAGCGGGTAAAGGCCACGACGCAGATGTGCGACGACGTGGTGTGCCCTGTGGCAGAGCTGCGTGCGCTCATTGTGCAGGAAAGCGCGCCGCAAGACGAAGGCGAGAAGCAGGAAGAAGCGGCTGTGTTTCTGTTCGAGCGCCGCATTGCTGGACCGGAACGTTTGTCCACATTGGGCGTGCGTGCGGTGCGCGAGCAGACGGCCGTGGGGAGTTCGCTGTTTGCGCAGCCGTTGATGCTGGCTCCCGTGCCTGAGGGGGAGTTCGCCGCCGGCACGCCCACATCTAAGAATCGAGATGTGAGGCACCCCGAAGCCTCGCCTGCGATGATCCTTTCGCCTGAGGCGCGAGCGCTGGATGTGCTCGGAAGACTGCAGATTCGAGCAGACGAGGGTGATGCGCCCGATGCCACGGAACTGGCAGACTATCTCGCTCTTTTCCGGCGCTGGTATTACCGTCCGTCGAAGCAGCGCGCGGGCGAGGTACTGCTGCCGAATGCAGATGGCACCTGGCCGGTGCGACGACTGTTGAATGCTGCCGCGCGTGTGGCGCTCGGGCCTCCAAAGGAGGCGGCGCCGGTGGATCGGGAGGCGGCGAAGACGATGAAAACGCGCGTACTGCATGAGGGCAGGCCGGATGTGGAGCGGGTTGTGCCGGTTTTGCCGAAAAGAGCGAGAACGAGGAAGAGTGTTACGCCTGCGGATGTGGTGTGAGGGTGAATGGGTGATGAGAAGTTTAGCGGCAAGTGGTTGAGCCGCTGGAAGACAGTCGAGGATGCTTCTTCTTCGGTGAAGAAAACGCTTCAGCGAGTCGAGGATTTCGGTTGCGAAGTCATGCTGATTAGCGCTGATCGAGTAACGCCGTCCTTCGCGTATACAGTAGGCATTTTCGATGTGATTTCGATGCCAGAGATCATCACCGTGGGACTGCAAAGCGACGTCTCTCATCACGCGCTTAATGAAGCCTTTCAACGAATGAGATCAGGCTTCGATTTATTGCGCGGACGACACCCCGGCATTGTGGGAGATGTCGACGTCGAGTTCGTCCAGTCGATCCGAAGTGACTCCATCACATCATGTTGCGCACAGACTGGTTTTACGACAGCGAAGATGTACCGGTTCTTCAAATGATTTATCCCGACCTTCAAAATCGATTTCCAGAAGAAGCAGACTTCGATATGGCATTTGAACAGCCAGTCCTTCCGGGAAACAGTAATGAACATGAATCCGCAGCCAACGATTTGTGGCTCGCGCACGACGATGACAGTTCTCTTTCATGCTGGAAGTTTGAGGATTCACCGCATGTTGGCGCTTACCTTTCGCAGAAAGTTCACGACGGGACGGAACCAGTGACCTACGTTTCGCATGATGCCGATGGTGATTGGCAGTTCCTCGGTGACACGATGTCAGAAGGCGGTGGGCCGGTGCTTTCGTGTTTGCATCATCCGATTGATGAGGATCGAAGCCTTGCGGAACTGCATGACCTGCCGCTGGGTTGGTATGCGGTGCGGGAGAATAAAGAGTCACCTTGGGAGAGGTTTGAACTACCGCCAGAAGAAGATGATTCGGATGGGCGTGCATCTGATTCGGTCGTTAACTAAACGCTGTAGGCTAATGGGTCGGAGGGGGAAATGCGTTTGACCGTGGAACTTCCGGATAACTTGAGCGAGTTAGAGAACGCTGCTGAAGAAGCGCTTGAGGCAGTCGCTATCTCGTTTTATGAAGCGAACGATTTCTCTAAGGCTCGGGTAGCACGCATCTTTGGCTTTCATTGGTATAAATTTCAGGGCGTGCTCAAGAAACACAATGTGGCGAAAGGTGCTTACGACGAGGAAGCACTCCGCCAAGATCTTGAGTCCCTTGAGGTGCTGCGCAGCGAGCGGAACTCCTAAATGCTCCATCAGCAGTGCGAATAGATACGGTGTCACCCTCAGCGGCTATTGGCCGAGCTGAAGTCCGGCCCTTTGAAAGCGATTGGGTACGGGTTATGCGTTGTTGCCGCATGGTGCGCAAATTTCGCCCATGTGCATCGCAACGGCACCTTGCTAAACTGAGGTTTCATGATTGAGCTTGCGTTTTCGATACTTGCCGCGGATTTTGCGCACCTGGCGGAGGAGATTGCCACAGCGGAGCGCGGCGGCGGGACGATCGTCCATATCGATGTGATGGATGGGCATTTTGTACCGAACATCACGTTTGGGCCGCCCGTGGTGAAGGCCGTGCGGGCGGTGACGACCCTACCGCTCGATTGCCACCTGATGATCGAGAATCCTGACGAGTTTATTCCGGCATTTGGCGAGGCAGGCGCGGACATGATTGCGGTGCAGTGGGAGGCTTGTCGTCATTTGAACCGGACGCTGCAGTTGATTGCAGACCACGGAATGAAGCCGGCGGTGGTCATCAACCCGGCGAACCCAATTGATTTTCTTGTTGAAGTGCTGCCGATGGTGCATCACGTGTTGGTGATGAGTGTGAATCCGGGGTTTGGCGGGCAGAAATTTTTGCCGCGGTCGGTGGAGCGGATTGCGCAGTTGCGGCGCATGCGTCATGAGATGGGGTTGAATTTCCGGATCGAAGTGGATGGCGGCGTTGCTCACGACACGGTGGCGAGCGTCGTCGAAGCAGGAGCGGACATGCTGGTGGCGGGCTCTGCGATCTTCGAAGCGGGAAAGACGGAAGAAAATGCGCGGGAGTTTCTGCGTGTGGCGCGGGCAGCGGGCGACTTGAAGGCCTAGCGCGACTGCCCATTCCAGGGATTGCAAACGAGCCGAAAGCGTGTTCCAGCCGTTAGAATAGGCAGGTAGCTACACGTGCGTCGAGCGCCCGGGTAGCGGATGGGGTTTTGATGATCAAGCAGTCTGTTGTTCCGATAGCGAAGTCGTTCTTTCTTTCCAAGAAGTCTGGGATTCTTGCCGGCGCCGCGGTTGCGATGCTTGTCTTGTTCTCCGCGAATGCGGGCGCGCAAGTGACCGGCAACACCACGACAACGACGGACGCGCAGGGGCAGACACAGCAAAACTCTACGATCAGCGTGAACACTTCCAAGAAGAAGCCGAAAGTGGCGAAGGACGACCGCGTCAAGCAGTCGAAGGACACGAAGGCCGCGGTCAAGAAGGAAAGCAAGTACAACCCGCTGATCGGCAAAGACGCCACGCTGCCGGACAAGGTGCTGTATGACAAGGCAATGGATCAGGCCAAGCGTGGGCACTTCGATGTTTCCCGCCTGGACCTGAACACGCTGTTGAGCACATATCCTGATTCGCAGTACCAAATGCGCGCGAAGCTGGCGGTGGCGGATACGTGGTATCGCGAGGGTGGGAGCGCGGCGCTGGCGCAGGCTGAACAGGAATACAGCGACTTCATCACCTTCTTTCCGAACGCGCCGGAAGCCAGCGAAGCGCAGATGCGCATCGGCGATATTTACATGAAGCAGATGGACGTGCCGGACCGCGATTACACAAAGGCGATGAAGGCGCAGGACGCCTACCGGACGATGCTGAAGCAGTATCCGGATGCTCCGCCGAAGGTGACAGCGGATGCCAAGCAGAAGCTGCGCGAGGTGCAGGAGGTTTTGGCGACGCGTGAAGCCGAGCTTGGGGCTTTTTACGCAACCCGCGAAAACTGGGCAGCGACCATCGCGCGGTATCAGACGGTTGCAGATATTTATCCGCTCTACAGCCACATGGACGATGTGCTGATTGGGATTGGCGATGCGTACGCCACGGAAGCTCGCAATGTGCGTGTGCAGAATCTGCCTGAGGGACCGAAGGCGAAGCTGGAAGAAGAGTATGACGGCAAAGCCGCCAGCTATTACCGGCAGGTGGTTCTCGAACATTCGGCTGCACCGCACGTTGAAGACGCGAAGGAGCGATTGGCGGCGATGAACCTGCCGATCCCGAAGCCCACTGCGGAGCAGATGGCGGCGAGCGAGGCATTAGAAGGCAGCCGGGCGCAATATAACCTGCGCAGCCGCCTCGAACTGCTGGTCCTACGCAAGCCGAATACTGTGCCGGTCGCACGAATGGGCGAGCCACCGCTGGAAGACAAGGCTGTGACGACCGCGCCGACGATCGTGAACCAGATCATGGCGGACTATACGGGCGCGTTCCGTCCGGGGGCCGCTGCTACTCCGGCTGCGCCCGCAAATGAGCCCGCAGCGAACTCTCAGCCTGAGACTCCGGCGAGCCCCGGTGTGCCGGCGACTCCCGCGCAGCCCTTGGCGTTCCAGGACGTGCCGTCAGCGGGAAGCGGCGCGGCTGACACCAGCGTCGGCACAGTGACCGCCGCGCCTGAAGGTGGCCGCACGGGTGGAACATCGGTGGGTGTGGAAGTGCTGACGCCAGGAGTGAACACGGGCAGTGGCGCTGCGAGCAACCTGCCGGCAGCAACCGGTGCGCCGGATCCGAACCTTGGATTGACGGCAGTGGGCAAGGACAAGCCCGGCGCGCTGCCAGCCGCTGAAGCACCGGCGGCAGCCCCTGACCAGGTGAACGACGCGGAGGGCAAAGCGCTGCCTGCCGCGGAGACGAAGGACCCGAACAAGAAGAAGAATCCGAAGCCGGGCTACGACAAGGACGATGAGAGCTCCAGCAAACACAAGCAGAAGAAGGGTTTGGACAAGATCAATCCTCTGTAGGAGACAGGAAGACAGTAGACAGAGAGACAGAAGGGCGGAGACATTGAGTCTCCGCCCTTTAGTTCTTGCCCGGCGGTGCGCATTCGCGGCGATGAACCATCTGAATTTGGTGGCACTACAAGACGCGGATTCCCTGCGGGAATGACAACTAATCAGAGGGAAGGTGAAGAAAAATTACACCTTAACAGGACAGCTACAACGTCGCTCGACGCGTTTTGCTACTGTCTACCCACTACTGTCTAATGTCTACATGAGTCAGGAATTACCGAAGGCGTACGATCCTTCCGCGATTGAAGAGAAGTGGGCGAAGTACTGGGTGGATGAGCGGCTGTTCAATGTCGCCACGCCCGCTGAAGGCGCGGAGCATAAGAGCTTTGTGCAGCTGCTGCCGCCGCCGAATGTTACGGGCCGCTTGCACATGGGTCACATGCTGAACCAGACCGAGATGGATGTGCTGACACGGTGGCATCGCATGCTGGGTGAGACGTCGTTGTGGGTTCCCGGCACGGATCACGCGGGCATTGCGACCCAGATGATGGTGGAGCGCCAGCTCGCCGCCGAGGGTGGGCCAACGCGGCATGAGCTTGGCCGCGAGGCGTTTACCGAGCGCGTGTGGGAGTGGAAGGCGCAGTACGGTGGCGCGATCACGGAGCAGATGCGGCGGCTAGGCGCCAGCGTGGATTGGTCTCGCGAATACTTCACCATGGACGAGCGACTGAGCCGTACGGTGAAGCAGGCGTTTGTGAAGCTCTACGAGCAGGGACTGATCTACCGCGGTGCGTACATTGTGAACTGGGACCCGCAGATTCAGACCGCAGTGAGCGATCTCGAAGTGGTGCATGAGGAGCGCGCAGGCAAGCTGTATCACGTGCGGTATGAACTCGCGGACGGCAGCGGATCGATCGTGATCTCGACGACGCGACCGGAAACGATGCTGGGCGACGTTGCGGTTGCGGTGAATCCGAGCGATGAGCGCTACAAGCATTTCGTGGGCAAGATGCTGGTACTGCCGTTGAGCGCCGTGGCTGGAAAACCGGAGCGGCAGATTCCCGTTGTGGCTGATGAGTGGGCCAATCCTGAGTTTGGCACCGGTGCGGTGAAGGTGACGCCTGCGCACGATCCGAATGATTTTGCGATTGGGCAGCGCCACATTCTCCCGCAGCTTTCGGTGATGGATGAGCGCGGTCACATCGTGCTGGCGGGGTCGCCGTATAACGGGGTGGAGCGGTTTGCCGCTCGCGAGAGGATTGTCGAGGATCTGCGCGCGAACGGAGCGCTGGTAGACATCAAGGATCACGCGCATGCGATCGCGTTGAGCCAGCGTACAGGCGTGGTGATTGAGCCGCGGCTTTCGATGCAGTGGTTCCTCAAGATTCAGCCGCTAGCGGACAAGGCGATCGAGGCGGTGGACAAGGGGCACATCAAGTTCACGCCGGAGAACTACAAGAAGACGTACGACGAGTGGATGCGCAACATTCACGACTGGTGCATCTCGCGGCAACTGTGGTGGGGCCATCGCATTCCTGCGTGGCACTGCGGAGCCTGCGACAAGATCACGGTGACGATGGATGCGCCGAGTGCTTGTTCCGGGTGCGGCATCACGGACATCCGGCAAGAGACGGATGTGTTGGATACATGGTTCAGCTCTGGGTTGCTGCCGTTTACGGTGTTTGGATGGGGGGAGGAGGCCCACCAAACAGTTAACGGCGAACTGTTAGCGGCAAAAGCAGATCCTCCCACTTTCCACCCCACCGAGCAAAGCTCGGCGGGGACCCCGGTTGCGCGGAAGGATGACAACCAGGACGGCTCCGCCAACACCACGAACGTTTTGACGAGGGATCTGGCGGCGTTTTATCCCACGCAACTTCTCGTGACGGGCTTCGACATCTTGTTCTTCTGGGTGGCGCGCATGATCATGCTTGGTTGCCACTTTATGAGCGATGTTCCGATGCCCGACGGAAGCGCGCGGCCGCTCGCTGAAACAGTGCCGTTTCGCGAGGTGTACATCCACGGCCTGGTGCGTGACGCGGACCGGCAGAAGATGTCGAAGACCAAAGGCAACGTGATCGACCCGATAGAGACGATTACGAAGTACGGCACGGATGCGGTGCGTTTCACGCTGGCGTCGCAGGCCTCGCCAGGTACGGACATTGCGTTCAATGAAGGGCGCACGGAAGGTTATCGTGCGTTTGCGAACAAGATCTGGAATGCTGCGCGCTTTATCGCGATGAACATTGAGCGCGGGCGCGAAGCTGGCTACGCGGTGCGGCTCGGCGAGTTTTCGACCGAGGCAACGACGCTGGAAACCCGGTGGATTGTTGCCCGTCTCAGCAATGTATGTGCCGAGGTCGAGCGCGCGCTCGCGGATTACCGCTTTGATGAAGCGGCAAATGCGGTGTACCGATTCTTCTGGGGTGAGTTCTGCGACTGGTATGTGGAGTTGATCAAGCTGCGGCTCGATTTTGCAGCGGACAAGAACGCGACGACTGAAGCTTCACTGAATGCGATGGTGAAGGTTTTCGAAGCAGCGCTGCGCCTGCTGTCGCCCTTCATGCCGTTCATCACGGAAGAGCTTTGGCACGCGCTATATTCGCAGGTTGGTGTTGCTGCGCCGGCGAAATCTATTGCGTTGACGCGCTATCCGCTAGCTGCTGATTTCGCGCAGGATGCTGCGAGCGTGTCAGCGATGAGCACTCTGCAGGAACTGATTGTGACGGTGCGCGGGCTACGCAAAGAACTCGGCGTGCCGGAGAAAGAAGCGACGCCATTACAGATTCATGCCGCTGAGGCGATTACGTCGCTGGTGAGTGCGCACGTTGATATGCTCGCAAAGCAGGCGCGTGTGAGCGGTGTGGAGATCGTTGCGAGTGCGCCGCAGGGCAACAACGCACGGTCGACTGCGAGCTTCGATGTGGCGGTTGTTTACGAGCGGCAGATCGATGTGGCGGTAGAACGCGAGCGGCTCACGAAAGAGCTTGCAAAGTATGACAAGGGCACAGTGGCAGCGGAGCGGCAGCTCGGCAATGAAGGCTTCATGTCGAAGGCTCCAGCGCACATCGTGGAAGGGCTGAAGAAGCAGGCTGCGGAGACAAAGGCGTTGAAGGAGAAGGCCCAGGCTGCGCTAGCGGCGTTGCCGAGTTAGCAAACTGCGGACCTCTCCACTTCACTCCGCTCTTGTCGAGATGACGGTTGTGCTGATGTGAAATGATGACCAGCGAATGAAATCAATGCACGAGCGAGGCCTCAGCCTCGCTCGTGCGGATTGGTGCATTACTCATCGTCCTTTACTGGAGCAGGTGCACCCTTGCTTCGAAGAGCATTAGCAAGCAGGCGATAGAGTCTAGGATGTCCGTTCTGCCTTGCAGAATCAAAGCTGACATCACTTCGAAATCCAGCCGCATCTGGATCAGGGTCTCTGCTTCCAAGGTGAATTAGGTTGGTTTCTGGATCCCACCAAAAGTCCAGCGGAATCGAAACGGTGCGTTGACCACGTTTGCTGAGTTGCATTCCATCTCCATGAGGAGTTCACCCCTCAAGTAGATATACCGATTTCGGAACACTTTCCCGTTCGGTAAGCGCACCAGTAGATAACTGGAGTGGAATAGCAATATGACCTCGAAAGGTATTGGTCGGTCGGGGATCTTGTTAACTGACTATTGAGCTGTAGGAGTACAGGATCGTTTGACACACTTCGGCACCGAGGTGCATACCCGTTCTTTGGCAAAACGAACTATCCAATTTCGCCGAGTAGGATCTGCATATTACAACTGGTGTTTTTGGCTCGAGTGTTTGCGGTCCTACTATCAACATTGAGGACCAGAAATGCCGCTCTACCAGAATGCTCGCGCTCTAATGCGGGCCAACCTGCTCGAAATCGCCGCTGGGCGACGCGTGAAGCCCGTCGCAATCGGAACGCTGTCCGAAGCGCAATTGGAGGCAATCAATAAAGCACGGCGGGATCGCCGCAATCATCGTGGAGAACCAGCTCCTTTTCCTCCAATGGATGCGGAAGTTATCTTTTTCGGCCAGCACATGTACGACAGTCGCGTAACGGAGGATGGGTACACTATCGAGGACGTTCTGGATCAAGTGCACAGCGCTATGGACACGGCGGCTCGCTGGATTCCGACGAACCGAGGAACGGTGTTGCAGAACCATACAGTTCGGGTTGATCGTAGCGGCAAACACATCCGCGATAAAGCAGTGCTTGAGTGCGAACGAAAACACCCCAGGGCAGAACTCTATTCCGTTGTACCTGACGGTGACGGTAAGAAACGAAAAGAGGGACAGTAGCCTGTCCCTCTTTTCGTTCGATATTTGAGCGACTCGCCCGGGTAACGAATGGTGTCCGGCGCACCAGCCGCTCACTTGTAATTATATCGGACGTGTCAAATGTCCTGTCCTTCTGCGTGCCAGGACTGTGAGATTATCGCCCGCGAAAGCCTTTGCCATTGTGTGACACTTCCTGCGGTGGCTCGTTCAGCTTGTTGGACGGAACGTGATGCTGAATCGCGTTCTTGTTGTCGTGAATGCTGGTGTGATCTTTGAGGTGCGCGGCTACGGAATGCGAGTGGCCGCCGTTCTCCGCCGGCGGGACCGCGTCGTTCTTTTCTTCCAGAGGCTTGTTCGGTGTGTGGTTCGACATGACTATCACTCCTTCTTGTCTGCCTTATTCCTAGGACAGCTTCTTCATTTGGTTGAGATGACTTGCGCGCAGGTAGCGTTAGCCAGTCGTTCTACTTCGGACGGGCGTTTGGCGGGAGTGCGTTTTGCTCAACGGCAATGCTAACGTTTTCGTGCTTAATCTCAAGCCGCAGCCGATTGAAGATGCTCATGTACACGTTCGCGATCCAGATGAGAGCGAACCATGCGATGAGGTAACCGCGCCAGCCCGTGAAGATGAGCTGGAAGTGAAAGATCCAGAGTGCAAGCGCAGAGACGTAGTGCGAGAAGCAGTATTCGCAGGTGAAGAGATAGAAGAATTTACGCTGCGGCAACGATTTGCAGTCCTGGCTTTGGCGTTTGCAGAACTCGCGTGGCTCGCGAAAGACTTCTTCATGCGTAACTGTCCAGGCGGCGCAGGCCACCGGCATGGCGAGAAACAAGAGGATGCCCATCTGGTGCAGCAACGGGATGTCCAGCAGATCTGTCATAGGGCGCGCGCAGTGCGGTGAAATATTGGATGCGCGATAGGATGGCCGGATGGGTCTTCCTGGAAAAGAAGAGACATTCGACGCGGCCGCCGTGAATGCGGCGCTTGTTGGAACCCGCTTTGCGCACAAGGTGCAGCATTTTGCGACGATCGGCTCAACGAACGTGACGATGCTGGAAGAAGCGGCGAAAGGCGCACCGGAAGGAACTGTCTATGTAGCCGATGAGCAGACGGCAGGGCGCGGCCGTGGAGGACACACGTGGCATTCGATCCCAGGCGACGGACTGTATGTAAGCGCGCTTGTAAAGCCCGAAGTGCCGCTGAGCGAAGCGCTATGGATTTCGCTGGCGACAGGGCTTGCAGCGCAGACGGCAGTGCGCGAAGTGAGTGGCGTGCACCTGGACCTTCGCTGGCCTAACGATTTGCTTGTAGCCGACAAAAAGTGCGGCGGCATCCTGGTAGAAAGCGCGGTCGACACAGAGACACATTCGCGCCTGCGCTACGCCGTGGTTGGTGTGGGCATCAACATCAATCATGCTGAGTTTCCAGCGGAGCTTGCGGCACTGGCAACATCCCTGCGACTGCAAAACGGAAAGCGACAAAGCCGCAGTGCAGTGCTGGTTGCGTTACTGCGCGCGCTTGATTTGGAACTAAGCAAACTCGAGGCCGGCGGTGCTGCCGTAGACCTGCTACCGCGGTTCACGGATGCCTCGACGTGGGTGCGCGGAAAGCGCGTGAACGTGCCTGAACAGGGTGGATATACTGGGACGACCGCCGGGTTGAACGAGCATGGTTTCCTGCTCGTCGACAGCGACGATGGTGTGCAACGCACGGTGCTTTCGGGTGGTGTGCGCGAGCTGTAACTAGATTTTCAACGAGGCGAGAAGGCGCAGATGCTACTGGCACTCGACATAGGCAATTCCAATACTGTGCTGGGCATGTTTCGCCCGGCGGCAGAGGGTGTGCCGGCAGCGCAGGTTGCCGACTGGCGCATCACGACACCCTATAAACAGACTCCGGACGAGCTGGGCGTTCTGCTGCAGACACTGTTCAGCATGCGCGGCTTCAAGGTAGACGATGTCACCGGCGTGGCGATCTCGTCGGTAGTGCCGCCGCTGGATGCGACGCTGCGGCGGGTATGCGAAAGCTACTTCCACGTGAAGCCGCTATTCATTGAGCCAGGCGTGAAAACAGGGCTGCCGGTGCTGACGGACAATCCGAGCGAAGTGGGCGCAGACCGCGTGGTGAATTGCGTGGCCGCGTATGAACTGCTTGGGGGACCGGCAGTGGTCGTCGATATGGGAACGGCAACGACGTTCGACGTGATCTCGAAGAAGGGTGAGTTTCTTGGCGGTGCGATTGCGCCGGGGCTTGGGATTTCGGCTGAGGCGCTGTTTGCGCGCGCTGCGAGATTGACGCGTGTCGAGATCAAGAAGCCGGCGAAGATCATCGGAACAAGCACGACCGACAATATTCAGATCGGGCTGTATTACGGCTACATCGGTTTGGTGGATGGCATTCTTGAGCGCTTCATCGCGGAGCTTGGACCTGAGACGAAGACGATCGCTACGGGTGGCCTGGCGAAGTTGATCGCCGGCGGATGCAAGCACATTGGACAGGTCGACGAGATGCTGACGCTGACCGGCTTGAGGATCATTTGGGAACGGAATCAGGAGCGGCGGAGAAGATAGGCCGCGCCAGAGCGAAGAGGATAGAGTGAAGAGCGAAGGCGCGTCACACTTGCACTACCCTCTTCGCTCCAACCTCTATCCTCTTAACTCTGTTTCTCATGAATTACTTCGAATACTTTTCTGAGATCGAGGAGCGCTTCAATAAGCGGCGTGGGTCGCTGTTGCTGCTTTCGACGCTGGATTGGGCGCTCATTGAGACGTGGCGTGAGGCGGGCGTGCCGCTGGAGGCGGTGCTGCGCGGCATTGATGATGCTTTTGATAAATACGAGATGCGGAGCGCTCGGGCGAAGGGCAAGCTGCGCAAGGTGAATGGTCTTGGCTGGTGCGCGCAGGCCGTGATGCAGGCGACGGAAGAGATGGCGGAAGCGGCTACGGGAGTCGCAGGCGCTGCAACTGCGCGCGGGGCGCGGGAGAGTGGCTTTGAAGCGGAACGCGTGGCGCAGTTCCTTGAGACGAATGCGGTCGCGCTCGCAGCGGCGCAGCTTGAGCTTTCGGGCGCAGACCATGTTCGCGAAGAGACAGCGAAGCGTTTGCATGCGCTCGCGTTGAGTATGCGAGCGGAAGAGGCGGTGCCGCTGGATGAGCTTGATCGCACGTTGACGATGCTGGAAGAGCGCCTGTTCGCAGCAGTGATGAGTGCTGCGAGCGAGCAAGAGTTGGTGAGTCTGCGCGAACAAGCCGATCGCGAACTGGCGCCGTACCGGTCGCGCATGGGTGCGGTGCAGATTAAGCAGGTGCAGACGCAGTTCTTGCAGAAGCGTCTGTTGGAGGCGAGAGGTCTGCCGCGGCTGAGCCTGTTTTACATGGGGTTGGGATAGGCGTGCCTGCCGAAGAGCAAGTGCGGATGGAGCGCGCTGTGTATGGCGGCGATGGTCTGGCGCGCCGCGCGAACGGCAGCGTGGTCTTCGTTCGCTTCACCCTCCCCGGGGAGTTGGTGCAGATTGAAGCGCCACCGGACAGCAACGATGCGAAGTTGATCAGAGTTATCGAGTCGTCGGAGGCACGAGTTGCGCCGGGGTGCCCACACTTTGGGCCGTGTGGCGGATGCCAGTACCAGCATGCTAGCTACGAAGCTCAACTCGCGATGAAGCAGAGCGTTCTGCTGGAGACGATGGAGCGCGCGGGTGTAAGTGAATTGCCTGCACTGCAGACCCATGCGGCCGAGCCGTGGGAGTATCGCAATCGCGTTCGCTTTCGCATGGAACGCGTAGAAGGCGAAGTGCGTTTCGGTTACAGCAAGCGGGGAGGCAATGAGTTTCTACCGATTGAGGTGTGTCCCATCTCGGCTGCGCTGATCGTTGACGCTGCCGAAGCATGCATCGACGGTGCAAAACAGAACGTGGCGATAGGTGGGCTTCTGGAATTTGCAAAAGAAGTTGAGTTCTTTATCAACGAGGACGCTTCACGGCTGAGCATGACACTCTTCCTCCGCCAAGGCACCCGGCTCAAAAGCGGAGCCCTGGCGCGCTTTTGCGAGGGGCTGCAGGCGAGTGTTCCAGAGTTGAGCGGCGCTAGCGCGATGTTATTGGATAAGAGCGGTACGAGGCCTACGTTGTTGGACGCGTGGGGTAGTGAGGGGCTGGCGTACCGCGTCGCGGATGAGACGTATTGGGTGAGCCGGGGCGGATTCTTTCAAGTGAATCGCTTCTTGACCGCAACGCTGGTCGATCTCGTGTGTGCTGGAAGGCATGGCGCGCTGGCTTGGGACCTTTACGCCGGTGTCGGATTGTTTTCGCGAGTGCTCGCAAGGAATTTTCTAGCTGTGACCGCGGTGGAGGCAAACCCGATTGCTGTCAGCGATCTGCGCGCGGCGCTTGCGAAGTTAGGACCGGAGCAGGCGGCGGTGGAGCGCAGCACTGTAGCTTTCCTGCGTGATGCCGTTGTGCAGCGTGAGCGACCTGAGTTGATCGTGCTGGACCCGCCGCGTGCAGGTGCGGGTGCGGGGGTGTGTGAGTTGCTGCTGCGTGTGGCTGCGAGAGAGATGGTGTACGTGTCGTGCGATCCGACCACGCTGGCACGCGATCTTGCGGTGTTGCAGCGCGATTACGAAGTTGCGGCGATGAACCTTGTTGATTTGTTTCCGCAAACGTTCCACATGGAGACGGTAGTGACGCTGACGCATCGGTAATGCCACAGTAGTCTGAACTTCGCAATGAGGATTTTTGTCGATAGACTTGGCTACTCGACGGGTAAGTGCATTTAGAACTATCTAGCTGAGACAAAATGAATTCTTAAGATTTAGGCTGAGCAGCATAATGAGCGAAGCAGGAAGCGATGGTCGTATGTCACTTTTGTTACGCATCCTTGTGTGGGTATGCCTCATAGGTGAGGGGTTGTGGTGTTTCGCTGCACTCAGCATCGCTGGCCCGTCCGCACCAACGGCTCTATACACACTTTGCGCGTTATGGGTCCTTTTATTAGTCGGAGGAATCATTGTTCGCTCGAAGCCTGTCATTGGTCTGATCTTTGCGATGTGTAACTTGATTGGATGCGTGTCCATCGAGAGTGTCCCGGGGGGAGTTGATCATCGATGGTTGTACGCGTTGTACTCTCACACCGTTGATCTAGTGCTAGTTCTTCTATTCGCTGGGCTCTTCCTCTTACAACACCGCAAGAGGAAGCACAGCATGACCCAGCAGGCAAAACATTAGAAGACTCTGCCTTCCGCTCAAGCCCAAGTAGTGACACAATATCGTGAACTTACCGATGAGGATTTTGGGCGCTGCACGTTTCTGGATGGACCGGGCTCCGGCGGTAGAGCCGTTGCGTCTGCGCAGGGTTCCGCTGCTGGTTGCGGCGCTATGCTTTGCTGCGGGCGACGTGCTTGCGCGCCATTGGCATGAGCCCTGGCAACTGCTTTGGTCGACGCTGTTATTGCTCGTGCTTGCGACAGTCGCGTTGCGCAGGTGGATGCGTGTCGCAGTGTTGCCGGTGTTTGCGCTTTGGATGGCCATTGGGTGCTGGTGTGCGCAGATGCAGACACCTGTGCCTGCGCAGCACGAGTTGACCAAGTACGCAGACGGGCTGAGCCGGACTGTGCGCGGCCGTGTGGTGCGCGTGCGGCGTGTTCGTGTGGCTGCTGCCGATGCCTCGCTTCCGCAGGAGCCGAGCGAGCCGTGGCGAATGGAGCCCGGCGCGTGGGAGCAGGACACCGTTCCGACGATGGAGTCGGTTGATTTGCAAGTGGACGCGGTGGAAGATGTCACGCCAGACACGTCGACAATGAGAGCGGTCAGCGGCGGCGTACGCATTGCGATTCAGGGTGAGAAGCCTGCGTTTGCATGCGGCGAGATGCTGGAAGTTCCATTGCGTATGCGCGTGCCGGAGACCTATCGCGATCCCGGTGCTTGGTCGTATGCGGATGAGTTGCTGCGCGATGGTGTGGGTGTGCAAGCGAGCGTGAAGGCCTCACAGGTGCAGCGTGCCGGTGCAGCGAAGCCGAGTTGGCGCTGCCGTTTGTATGCGGCGCAGAGTTGGTCTTCGGCGCGGCTGGAACGGCTGGTGCAGTCGCCTGCAAACGTAAATCTTCCGCACGCGCTGCGGCTGAATGCAGACGATGGTGCGATGCTGCAGGCCATGCTTTTTGGCGATCGTGCGATGCTGGCGCGGCCCCTGCGCGCGGGTTTCGAGAGAACAGGAACGTTTCACCTGTTCGTTGTTTCGGGGCTGCATGTTGCGATTGTTGCGGGTGGTTTGTTTTGGCTGCTTCGGCGCATGCGTTTGCCTGAAGGCTGGGCCACGCTGGCAACGATTGCGCTGACGACCGCGTATGCGCTGCTGACAGGATTTGGTACCCCGGTGCAGAGGGCGCTGTTGATGAGCGTGGCTTACCTGCTGGCGCGATGGCTGAGCCGCGATCGAAGTGCGATGAATGCGCTGGGTGCGGCAGTGCTCGCAATTCTTGTGCTCGACCCGCGTGCTTTGTTTGAAAGCAGCTTCCAAATGACCGTGATGGTGATCGTGGCCATCGCGGGGCTTGCGGCACCGCTGGAGGAGCGGCTGTTTGCTCGATGGCGCGGAGCGACACGAGAGCTTTGGAGCGTGCGGCTGGATGCTGCGCTGCCGCCGAGAACTGCGCAGCTCCGCGTGCGGCTGCGAATGTGGAGTACGCTGCTGGGCAGCCTGCTCGGCCGATGGGCAAGGACCATGCCTGTGCTGTTGCTGCGTGGCGCTCATGCCGTGCTTGCCGCGTTTCTGGTCGGCTCGCTTGCTGAGATTTGCATGATGCTGCCGATGGCGGTGTACTTCCATCGCGCGACTCTACTTGCGCTGCCGCTGAACGCGGTGTGCATTCCGCTGGTGGCGGTACTGTTGTGCGCAGGCATCGCGACGTTCTGCGTTTCATTGATGAGTGTGAGCGCGGCATCTTTGCCTGGAGCTGCGACGGCGTTGATGCTGCACCTGGTGCAAGGCATTGTGTCGCGGCTGGGACACGCTGCCGCGGCTGACGTGCGCGTGGCGATGCCCACAGCGGCAGGCCTTGTCGTTGGCTGCATGCTGATTGCGATCTGTTGCTACGCGTTTCGTGCAGCTTCTCGCGCCGTGCTGATTGCAGGAGTGTGTGCGGCGGCGTTGGTGCCGCTTGCGGTTTTCTGGCCGGCTGCGCCGGCGCTGCACGCCGGAGCGTTGGAAGTAACCGCGCTGGATGTCGGACAGGGTGATTCCCTGCTGCTGGTTTCACCGGATGGACACACGATGCTGATCGACGCGGGCGGCCCTGTGGGGCACGCGCCGACGAGCAGCGTTTCCTCAAGCGAGTGGGATGTGGGAGAAGAAGTGGTCGCGCCGTATCTGTGGTCTCGGCGCATCAGGCGGCTTGATGCGGTGCTGCTGACCCACGCGCATAGCGATCACATGGGAGGCATGCCGGCTATCCTGCGCGACTTCAAGCCGCGCGAGTTGTGGGTGAGCGTGCAGCCCGGGAAGGCACCGGGATTTCAGCAGTTGCTGGCACAAGCGCGGGTGACTGGCACGACTGTCCGATGGTTGCGTGCTGGTGATGCGCTTGCGTGGCGCGGCTTGCATGCAGACGTGTTGTCGCCGACTCGTACTTATGAGAATGCGGGAGCGGCGGTGAATGATGACTCGCTTGTGCTGCGCATGAGTTATGGCAAGGCCAGCGTTTTGCTGGAAGGCGATGCGGAAGCGCGCAGTGAGTCGGCCATGGTCGCGAATAGCCTGCTAAGCCCAGTCACGTTGCTGAAGGTGGGGCATCACGGCAGCAAGACTTCGACAACGGCCGACTTCCTGACGGCTGTTGCGCCGCGGGAAGCGGTTGTCAGCGTGGGTCGGCGAAACACGTTTGGACATCCCCGCTTCGAAGTGCTGCAGCGGCTGGAAGCAGCAGGCGTGCGAACGTATCGCACGGACCGTGCCGGCGCTGAGACGTTTCTGCTGAACGGCGATGGTGGAATCTCCGCGATTTCCGCTGCGTCTAATTAGAAAACCTGCGAGGTGAGCATGACAGACGAGACGACCGCCCGAATCGAACATGCGATGGAGATCGCTCCGCCTGTTTCAGCCAAACGCGTGTTGACGACGGAAGAGCGCGAAGAGCAGCGGCTCATCCGCCGCATGCAAATGATGATGACCATGGTGATGAATGTGATCGCGCAGGATGGATCGCTCTCTGTAGACGAAGCGTCGCAGATGATTGCAGATGCGCGTGCGGCGACGCTGAGCATGTTTCCCGGCAAAGAGCTTGCCTATGATCTGATCTGGAAACCAAGATTTCAGAGGTTGATGCAGGATCGGTTTCGGTTCAACTAGACCCGCGATCGCATCAAGAGTTCTGGCTTCCCGAGATGGGCTCACCGGGGCCGGAGGAATACAGGGTTCCTCCGCTGCGGTGCTTCGCACCTTCGGTCGAAATGACAATGTCTTGTGGATCAGGGAATGCTGACCGGTCCGACGAGCGGTGTTTTCACCGGCGTAGCAAGGCCGATGAACTCGGTGATCGTGGCGCCGCCGAAGTTGCTCACCCAAACGTTCCCGCTGGCGTCGATAGCGATGCCGTAAGCCTCATCGAGATTCGCATCTGGTCCCCAGCCTGCAGTGGGAGAGATGGCAGAGCCTGGCGTGGAAGACGAAGCTGCTGCTAGTTGCGTGAGCGATGGGCCGTCATAATTCGCAACCCACGCTGAGCCGCTTCCATCTACCGCGACGCCTTCGGGCCGAGCGATGCTACCACCCGTGTAGCCCGTGCCGGAAACGACTGTTCCCGTTGCAGAGACCAGACCGACAGAGTTGCCGTAGTAGTTTGCGGACCACACGTTGTCGGAGCCGTCGACTGCTATCGCTGATGGGCCGCTGCCGACGATGTAGCTGGTGAAGGCGGAGCCGTCAGGTGGCAGCTTGGTGACCGTGTCCGTTTCCTGATTGGCCAGATAGCCGTAGCACTTGGAATCGACGGCGATCGACACGGGAAACTCGAGCTGGCTGCTCGTGTAGCCGGACGTTCCTGAAAGCGGTGCACCGGTTTTATCGAGCAGCGTGACGTGCGAGTTGCCGTAATCGGCGTACCAGTAGTTGCCTGATGTGTCGATAGCGATGGAGATGGGGAAGTTGAGGCCGCCAGCTGTGTAAGTCGTGCCAGAGAGAGAGCTGCCTGCGCCTGTGAACTCCGTGACGGAGCCAAGCTTGTTATTCACCGCAGGGGAGCTTTGCTCATTAGCGATCCACACGTTGTCGAAGACGTCTACGGCGGCGCCGTACGACGTGGACAGGTTGTAGCCGGTGATGCCGGAGGCGTACACGGGCGTGCCCGCGTTGGTGAAGAGGCTTGCGACGCTGAAGTAGTTCGTGACCCACACGTTTCCGACTGAATCGAGTGTGATGGCCGCAGGTCCGTTCAAACCTCCACCACCGTAGGCAACAAAGAGTGTCCAGTCAGCTGGAGCGGCGGTAAGCGCAGGCACATACGCAGAAGACGCGCCTGACAACGTGTAGAGGGTAGACGTGTTCGTTGCCGGGTGGCGGACGAGGTTCAGCATGGCGTCGAGCGTGTTCGAGGGCGTGCTTCCGGAAGCTGACGTTGCGGAGTAGAGCTGCGTGCAGGCGCTGCTCGATGCGCCGCTAGACACGACACAGGCGTTCAGGAGGTTCGCAAGCGAGTTGATCCTTGCCGATGGCGCAGTTGCGGTTGCGGTCGGAAAGTTGGCCCCAGGTGCCTGCCCTGTGGTGAGGTTCACGAGATTGGCGGCGGTGTTCGCGGCAAGATCGACGCCGCTCGCGTTCGTGGAGGATGCACCGATGTGGCCACCTGCGGAGAGAAACTGCGACAGGCTGTAGGCGCCGGCGACGGTCGTTGCTTCGTTGATCGTAATGTTCGAGGAAGCGTTGGGAGAGCTGCAGGCGCCGAGTGCGGTCATCATCACGGTTCCGCTGTTGGTTGTAGCGCCAGCGCCTGCTTTTCCTCCGCGTGCGACGAGATACAGCGAGGAGTTATCGAAGGGGCAAGTGTACGCGGTGCTCGTGGTGAACGCGCCCGTGCTGTCGGTAGTAAGTGGCGTGGAAAGCATTGCCGTTGGTGCAGAGCCGTTGCCAGACGAACCAGCAACGTAGAGTTGAACGCTCGCGCCGATCAACGGTTGTGAGCCGGCCATGACCTTGCCACTGAGCGTCGGGCCTGCGACGTTGCTGACATGTGTCTTCGCAGGGGCGCTGACTGTGGTCTTGCACTGGTTTGGAATCGTTGGTTGCGTCGGAGGCGGCGTAACAGGAGGCGCCTGTATTGCGCCGCCAGAGCCGCATCCTGTGAGCGTTACGGAAGCCAGGAGGGACGCAGAGCCGAGTAGTAACAAACGTGCAGCGAGTGGATGGGCCATGGAGCTTTCGGACTTTGATTTGAGGGTATCAGGCTAGCGATACGGCTGGGTAAACGCGGAAAGCTGCGCGCCGGAAAGGAAGTTGCGAAAGTTTGCCGTGAGCTCGGCACGCGCGGCATCGGCGGCCATGGAGGTGTTTGTTGTTGCCGTGCGGAGCAGCACCGGTATCGGTCGCGAGGGGCTTGGTGCAAGCAGTCTGGTGGTGTCGGGGCGACTATAACTGAAGCCGAAATGCTTACGACTGCTGCTGTACTGACCGCAGGTTGCGCCGGTGCAGATTGTGGTGGCTTCCATGTATTGCGTGGCGCCATCGTTGAAGAACGATCCGCTGAAATGCGTGGGTTCTTCGCGGGTGGGAAACTCGAGATCGCCGTGCCAGAGCCAGTCCTCGCCGCGCGCGGCATGGCAGATGAGCGTGTCGTGCGCGCCGAGTACGGGCGAAATGCCGACAGCGACTTCACCTGAACCGATGTCCGGCGTGTACTGCGCCCAGTAGAAGATAAGAGGGCCGGTCGGCAAATACTCATTCCACTCGCGCTGCAGAGTGTAGTTGCCGACATGTTGCGGGAACAGGGCGAGCTTCGATGGATCGGAGGCGACCTGCGGATGCCGATAGCCCTCCACCATCGCGTGCATGTAGTTGAAGCTGCCAAGCGCGATGACGACGACGAACGCGGCTATACGCCACGGGGCGGAGCGCGGTGCCGGGGTGGAATCCTTGGTAACTGCAAGTTGCGGCGGACGCAGATCGCCCGTCGCGCTCCAACGCTTGATGATGTTGAAAAGCAGCAGCGTGGCGAAGAAAAACAAGCAGGCGCCGATGATGTAATCGCCCATGGTGGCGCGAGTTTGCAGCCAAGGAATGTGCAGCGCGACGATGTAATACAGCACAAGAACGCAAAGCCTTACGAGATTGAAGAGGTAGCCCAGCAGCACTGCGCCCGCAACGATCGCGACATGAACAGCCAGGCGGAAGCGGTACATGTAACCGGCAATCAAGGCGATGAAGCCCATGGTAATGGCTCCGCGCATGCCGTTGCAGCCCGGGGCGATGAACATGCCGAACTCCGGCGTGAACATGAGGCGCAACTGGTCAGGCGAAAGCTTTTGGCCTAAGGCATGCGCAAAACCGCGGGCCATGGTGGCGGAGATGTGCTGGAGCGGAAGATCGACCCAAAGATTGAAGACGTGTGGCACCGGGTTGACGAACCACATCAAAACGACCGGGAACAAGGCTTTGCGGAAGAGCAGCGGGCCACCGAAAAGCAGAACGACTCCCGCCGTATATGCAAACGCAACGAGGGAATGTGGTGGGACGAAGATCGTCCACGAGGGCGTGAGGATGAGCTCAAGGATGGCGTGATCGCGCAGGTGCACGAGCGCAATGGTTGGAACGAGGATCGCGAGTCCCCACCACGAGCCGTTCATTTCCCATCCGAGCGATCGCCAAGCACGGAGTATCAGTGGGAAGCTGACCACGGGGATAAACGCACCGATGGATTTGAGCGGGTCCGTCGTCCACAACGCGTAGAGGTACCCCGCAGTCGAAAAAACCGATATCACGCCGACCACCGCAAGCGCGGCTGCGGCGAACGCGAGGTTGCGACGCTGGATGTATGCAGCGTCAAGCGTAATAGTGGAGCGAGGCGCAGACACAGCACCCGCGAAGATCGGAGGCGACGACATCGCTTCGATTGTATGGGAGCAACTGAAACGCAGCGTAAACGCCTAAGCCGTAGAGGCGGCGCGTTCGGAGTGACCGGAGAGTTCGGCAGCACGTGCTTCCGCGTACGCCGCCGCACCGAGTAGGGCGCAGGTGTCGTCCAGTATGACGCGCACCGGGATCGTTTCGAGAAGAGGCGACATGCGGCCCTTGTCGAGAAAGGCATTGCTGAAGGAGCCGTTCTGCAGTGTTTTGAGCACCTTGGGCGCGATGCCTCCGCCGAGGTAAACGCCGCCGTGTGCGAGAACTTTCAGCGCCACGTTTCCGGCCTCGGCACCAAAGGCCGCGGAGAAGATCTCCATCGTTTGCTGACAGATTTCGCTCGAGCCATCTTCCGCGCAGGTGCCGATGACGGCGTTGGGATCTTCCTTTTCCATGCGCTCGCGAAGCCAGTCAGGCTCTTCCATTTTTTGATCGTCGCGGAGGAAGGCGTAAATGTTCTTGATGCCGATGCCAGAGATGACGCGCTCGGAGCTGACGCGCCCATTGAGCGTACGGCGCAGGTAATTCAGCAGCGCAATTTCGCGATCGTTGCGCGCCGGAAAGTCGGTGTGGCCGCCCTCGGACGGAATGGGCGTGTGCTGCCGGCGATGTGCGTCCCATACGAGCAGGCATTCGCCCAGCCCAGTGCCGGCGGAGACGAGACCGCGGTGACCGACCGACGATGGGTCGCCCTGGTGCAGGGTGAAGATCATCTCCGGTGCGAGCTCGGGAATGCCGTAGCCATTGGCTTCAAGATCGTTGATAAGGAAGATGTGTTCTATGCCAAGCGACTTTTGCAGGTCGCGCGCATTAAGCGTCCACGGCAGATTGGTCAGCTTCAGGCGGCCGTCGCGCACAGGCCCGGGGCAGCCGAAACAGGATGCGGCGATCTGCTGCTTCTCACCCTCTTCTCCGGTAAGGAACTCCTTTACGACATCGTCCAGGCAGGCGTAGTCGGTGGCAGGAAACTTCTTGTCGCGCACAGGGACGAGCTTGCCGCCGGCGAAGTTGTACAGAGAAAGATGAACCTTGGTGCCGCCGACGTCTCCAGCCAGAATCATGAATGCGCTCTCAAACTCTTGTTGTTCCCAGCGAGGTGTGATGCCCGCTCTAAATTTCGAGGGTTCCCACCTTGTGCGGCTGTGCTCCGGCGACAGCGGTTCCTTGCGGAAGCTTCGCGGCGGCAGCCTCGTCCAGCAGAAAGAGAAGCTTACCATTCGAGGGCCGTATCAGTTGCGAGGGCAGACGTTCCGGGTCGCGTGGGCCGGTGAGGACTTCGGCGAGGACGTCTGTTTTTGCGGGGCCGGCGATCTCAAAGACAACTTCGCTGGCCTGATTGATGACTACAGACGTTAGCGTGATGCGCCACGTGTTTTTTTGCGGAACGTGGTTGGCGATGGCTAAACGGCCGAACTCGTTGAGGCCGTCGGTGTGCGGGAAGAGCGATGCGGTGTGGCCGTCGTCACCCATACCAAGGAAGAGCAGGTCGAATCTCGGTGACTCTGCGCCTTCGAGCCTCATCGCGTTGCGCATCGCGCTTTCGTAGCGTGACGCGGCTTCTTCAGGGTCCAGTTCGCCTTCCATGCGGAATACGTTTGCGGGAGGAATGCTGATCTCGTCCAGCAGGAGCCTCTTGCACACGCCGAAGTTGGACTCCGGATTGTCCGGCGGAACGCAGCGTTCATCAACCCAGAAGATCTGCAGCTTGTCCCATGGGATCGTGTTGGCGTAAGGGCCGGTAGGGTCGGCAAGCAGCTTGAACGAAGCCTGCGGCGTGGAGCCGCCGGAGATAGCGATGCGGGCGACGCCACGGACCGCAATCGCCTGCTCGACCTTCGTGGCGAAGAGTTTTGCCGATGCAGCAGCAACTGCGGCAGCGTCCGGCCAAACTTGATAAGTAACGGCGATCGTGCGAGGCATAGCGCTCCTTTGGAGCTTGAGAGGCAGTTAACGAGTCAACAGCGAACATCTAACAGTGAAGCAACATCTTTTACGAAGCTGCAGCGAACGGCTGAAGACCTATTTGTTCTCACGTTCGCTGTAAATTGATGGCTGCTTCTAAAGCTTGAACCACTTGCGGCCATCTTTCGCGAGCAGGTCGTCAGAGCAGCCCGGGCCCCAGCTTCCGGCGTCGTAGTTTGGGAAATCCTTTGGGGGATTATTGGCCCAGGCTTCTAGTACGGGTGTCATCAGGGCCCATGTCGTTTCGACGCCCTCGCGCTCTGCGAACAACGTGCCGTCGCCGAGCATGGCATCGAGCAGCAAGCGCTCGTAGCCGTTGGCGGAGCTCTTGCCGAAGGCGTCCGCGTAGCTGAAGTGCATCTCGACAGGCTTGACGTTGGTGGTCGGGCCGGGAATTTTCGCGCCGAACATCAGCGTGATGCCTTCGTCGGGCTGGATGCGGATTTTCAGCACGTTCGGACTGACGGTAGTGTTGCTGTCGTTGCCTTTGAACAGGTGCAGCGGCGGCTGCTTGAAGACGACCGTCACTTCCGTGACGCGCTCGGCGAGGCGCTTGCCCGCGCGGATGTAGAACGGCACGCCGGCCCAACGCCAATTCGCGATCTGGATTTTCATCGCCGCGTACGTTTCCGTTGTCGATTCTTGACTGACCCGGTCTTCCTGGCGATAGCCGATGACCTTCTGTCCATCGACCGTGCCTGCGGCGTACTGGCCGCGCGCGGTGTCTTCGACTGGAATCGGTTCGATGGCCTTCCAGACTTTCAGCTTTTCGGTGCGTACGGCGTCGGAGGCAAAACTGTCCGGTGGCTCCATCGCGACGAAGCTCAACACCTCCATCACGTGGTTCTGTAAAACGTCGCGCAGCGCACCGGCCTTCTCGTAGAACGGGCCCCGACCTTCGATGCCGATGGACTCCGCTGCGGTGATTTCAACGTGGTCGATGAAGTTGCGGTTCCACACGGGCTCGAAGATGCCGTTGCCGAAGCGGAAGACAAGGATGTTCTGGACAGTTTCCTTGGCGAGGTAATGGTCAATGCGGAAGATCTGGTTTTCGCTGAGAACTTTATTTAGTTCCGCGTTCAATGTTTTCGCAGATGCGAGATCGGTGCCGAAGGGCTTTTCGATGATGACGTTGATCCACTGGCCCGGCTCTGTGGCCTTGGTCATGCCGTGCTTTTCGAGGCGCTGTGCGATGTCGGCGAAGAACTCCGGCGCAACGGCGAGATAGAAGAGGCGGTTGCCCTTGGTGCCGTTCTGCTTGTCGAGATCGGCGAGGAACGCTTTCAGCCTTTCGAAGCCCTCATCGTTATCGAACTCGGTAGCGAAGTACTTGATGCGGTCGACGAACGGTTTCAGCGCGGAGTCACCGGCATCGACGCCGCCGCCCTTAAGAATGCCGTCCTGCATGTCAGGCGCGAAGGTAGCGGAAAGATCGCGTCGCGCCACGCCGACAACGGCGAAGTCTTCCGGCAGCAGGTTTTGCTGCTCAAGGTGAAACAACGCGGGAAGCAACTTGCGCTTGGTCAAATCACCAGATGCACCGAAAATGACGACGATACACGGGTCGGGGACGCGCTCACCCTTTTTGGTGTCGATTGTTTGCTGCTCGGTGAGGGACTGGCCCGCTCCGCTCATTGCTTCATTCGGCATAACTCATGCTCCTTCGGAATATCGGATGACCGAACCGGCGGAATGGACGCGCCGGAAAACCAACCAAAGACGATCCCGGCAAGGCCGAGGTCGTTTTGTGCCTCTTAGAGAGTAATCCCAACCGCCGCAGTGCGCGGCGAAACGACGTTTGCGATTACTTCGCGGCAGGCACTTCACCTGGCTTGAAGTCGGCACCGAGCGTGACTTCTTCCCATGCGGCGATGTCTGCGTCAAACTGCTTCTGCTTTGCACGATAACGGTCGAGCGCGAGCTTGCCGAGCAAGAGATGGCGCGGTGGTTTGGCCGCTTCTACCGCAGCCACCATAGCCTCCACGGCCTTTTGTGGGTCGCCTATCTGCTTGCCGGACTGCGTCTGAAAATACTCGCGCGTCTTGCCTGCGGTCTTGGCATAGTCAGAAATCTGCAACTTGGCTTCCTTGCCGGAGGTGCCGAGGAACTCTGTGCGGAACGGGCCGGGCTCAACAATGGTGACGTGCACACCGAGCGGCTCAAGCTCATGACCGAGTGCTTCCGACAAGCCCTCCACAGCAAACTTGGTGGCGTTGTAATAGCCCCATCCCGGCATGCCCAGGAGGCCGCCGATGGACGACAGGTTGAGGATGTTGCCGCTGCGGCGTGCGCGGAACTGTGGCAACAAGGCTTTGGTCATCGTGATGAGGCCGAAGACATTGGTGTCGAACATCGGCTCGTACTCTTTTTCCGTGACTTCTTCGATGGCTCCAGTGAGGCCATAGCCCGCGTTGTTCACCAGCACATCGACATGGTCGAAGCGGGCGAGAGCATCTTTCACGGCGTCTTCCACCTGCTGCTTGTTGGTTACATCAAGCGCGAGCACCTGAGAGGTGGCTGGATATTTCGCTGTGAGAGCTTCCAGTGTTTCGGGCTTGCGCGCCGTCGCGACGACATTGCCGCCTAGCGAGAGAACATGCTCTGCGAGCAAACGCCCGAATCCCGAAGATGCACCTGTGATGAACCAAACTTTGCCTTGCTGTGAGTTGCTGCCTGAAGCGCTCATAGTAAAGATGGACGCACTTTGCAGCTTTTGCGATGTAAAGCGATGAGTGAACATTCCGTGGACGCTTTATGTCGACGCCGCGAAGGAACTGAGCGTATGGCAAATGGTGGTTGAGAATGCTCGGTGGCGAACATTCATCGAGGTCCGAACAACTTTTGGAGATGCTGATGCAGTGGATGGTGTGTCGTGTTCAACATTCGCGCAAATCGCTATCGGCTTATAACGGTCATCCATTACGCCAAAGACAATCCACGTAAGACGGAAGGGCATGTTTACATCCGTTCCCTCCTGACACATGCGGAGTACGTCGAAAGAGGCAAATGGGATCCATATGCGGAGACTGACTAGCGGAAGAGACACGAGAGGGCAAAGATGATCCAGGCTTTAGCTGACAATCCGGTCGCTCTGATCGAGCAGGGTGCGCCACATCGTATTCATACCGATGGGCAGTTGACGCAGTACACTCAAGCGCTCTTCCGTTTGACCGCGAAGGATAGACCGACGTCCGCGGAGCAAGAGACGATTGATCTCCTAGCGCTTCTGATCGAAGATTTCGAGTCACAATTCTGTTTGCCCGAGGCGGATCCGATCACCGTGTTGAAGCACCTCATGAAAGCAGGTGGGCTTCTCCAGCAGGACCTGAGACCGGAACTTGGGACGACATCGAACATCTCCATGATTCTTGCGGGGCAGCGCGGCATTACGCTTGCAAATGCGAGCGCACTTGCCGCTCGCTTTGGTGTCGACATTCGGACGTTCTTACCGACTGTTGCGCGCGCGCAAATCAAATCGACGTCAAAGCGCGCTCGGCACGTGAATGACAAGAAAACAGACCTGTCGATATCCGCCGGGAAACAAAGCGTCCGCACGAAAGCTCAAACGATACGCGCAGCACGTTGAGAAGAGTCCATTCCGAAGCGGGTAGACCACATGCTTGTTCTTCGAATCCGGACGCGTGTTTCTAACGCCACGCTTTGACGTAGAACAGACGTTCAGCGCGTGTAGCTTTGCCGGGTGCGAATCAAAATGTCCTTCGGTCGAAGCTCAGGATGTTGCTCAAAATAGGCGGGGCTGAGTGATAGCTGCAGCTTGCAAAGTGTGCCTGCGGGCTTGCTCCGCGAAGGTTTGTAGCCAAGCGTGTAACGCGCTCGCAGTGCGTCCAGCAAGGCCGCGAACTTGTCCACGACGTCGGCCTCAGCGGCGTATTGCACGGGACCGCCGGTCAGGTTGGCGAAGTGCTCGATGTCGCCGAAGCGACCGTGTTCCGGATGCCGGCGCTCGGCTGCGGTAAGAGTGCTTGTCTCGATAAGTGCGCTCACGACCACACCGGAACGTCCCAACGCATCCGCCGCTTCTGCCTGAGTATGTAGCACCGTGGGCGCGCCATCGCCGTGAGCTTTGATCATTGCAGTGTCTTCGTAATTTGCGGAGCCGTCGGTAAGCCAGACCTCTACTTTGCGGCTGTCTTTCGCGTGTGAGCGTTGCGCGAGCTCCGTCGCTTCGAAGACATCCTCGTAGATGAAGGTAGCTTTGTCCTTGTCAACGACGCCGGATGCATCGCCAAGAGCGAAGATGACCGATGGGCGATCCGTCGTGAAGCGTTGCAGCAGGGTGACGTGCGTGGAAAATGTCGCGACCGCGACTTCGTCGTCTTCATGGAGATGCGTCAGCAAACGCCTTACTCCCAGCGCGAGCGGAAACAAGACGGGACGGACAGTGTCTGTTGCGTCGAAAAGCAGAAGCACGGAAAGCGGCAATGTGTTCTGGCTGAGTGATGAGACGTTCTGCGCCTCCCCATCTTCTGTGAGGACGAAGTCCTGTGATGTGAGGCCTGTGATGACCTGGCCTGTCTTGCGGTTCGTTACAGAGGCATCGAGCAGCACGAGCTGCGAGCTGACGTGCAGCGTTTCAGTGGTTGCGACGGGCGCCTGCGCGTCCGTTTCTTGCGCTCCTGCGCGAGCGAAGCTGAGCGAGCCAAGAACAGCAAACACGCCGATGCTGCGCAGCAGAGCTAGTCTATGGGCGCAGTTCCTGAACACCGTTTTCTCCAGCGATGAGAGCCAATGTCGCCATGCCGAGGAACAGGCCGTGCTCCACCACGCCGACGATGTGGCGAATGTCTTCAGCCGTTTTGGTGGGATCCTTGATCTCGCCGCAAGCGCAGTCGAGGATGAAGTTGCCTTCGTCAGTGATGTAGGCTGAGCCGTCAGGATGATGCCGCTGTCCCGGATTGAGGCCTAGCACCTCCAGCCTGCGGGAGACGATTGGCATCGCCATCTTGATCACCTCGACAGGCAGCGGAAACTTCCCTAAGTGCGCGACGACTTTGGTCGAGTCGGCGACCACGATGTACTCGCGGGCTGAGCTGATGACGATCTTCTCGCGCAGCATCGCGCCCCCACCGCCCTTGATCAACGCGAGGCCAGGGGCAACTTCGTCTGCACCATCGATGACGAGATCGAGCGTGGGGGTTTCTTCGAAAGTCGTGATCGGGATGCCGAGCTGCACGGCGAGATCGTGGCTGGCGTCAGAGGAAGCGATGCAGCGAATGCTGAGGCCCTGCTTCACCTTTTCGCCGAGTGCTTTGATGAACAGCGTAGCCGTGGTGCCAGTACCAAGGCCGACAGCCATGCCGTCCTTGACGAACTCCAATGCGCGCTTGCCTGCCAGCTCTTTTGCTTCCGTCTGTGTCATGTGGTTACCTGCGGTACAGCCCGTGAACGATGCCACCTTCACTGTCGAAACAATGCGAGATGATGTCGTAGAACTTAGAGTCATCGTGCTCGAAATGCCGAAACATTGCGTAAGCGACGAGGTCAGCCAACTGGATAAGTCGTGACGCGTCCGAGTCAACGAACACAGGAATTTCGGCGAAGTTCCGAGTGAGTCCGAAGGTATGGCCAGTTCGCTTGAATTCGCGAGCGAGCGTTTGTATGCGCCGTTCCGTGGCGCATTTGTCGAATACCATCAAACCGCGTTGAGTATTTCCTTGCTTATGGAGGCGACCAAGAAATTGATCGAAGCGACTGCTTATCTGCTCGAAAGCGACTTGCACAACATCCTGACCGGCAAAGTTTTGTTTGTCGAGCACGGCTCCAAAGAGTCTTACATTCTTAGGAAATCGCTGCCGAATGCCGATGATCAACGAATCGGAAATGGCCTGTTCACGTGTTGCGAGAGGGGTATGCCGCCACTTCCCTTTGCCGGACCGCATGGGACTGCCGTGTAGCTCGATGCGGTCCGGCTCGTGTACGTCGAAACGGAGAGCAATTTCGGTCAGATCCTGTTCAATCCAATGAGGCTCTCGTTCGAATACGGCAATGCCGGCCAAGACAAAGTAGCGCTGGGCTGGATCACTGACTGATCCTGATTCGTCGACGTACAGCAGGTACATTCCGCCCTCACGCGAGAAGGGGCTGCTCTGAGAGCAGCCCCAATAAGGAGGTCAGGAGAGACAAACGCTCTGCGCACCGCAAGGGCAGTGCTCCCGGCCTGATTTGAGTCTACTTCCTGTGGAATACAACCGCAAATAGCGTGAGCGTCAGAAGTTCTTGTTTTCTACCAGCCAGCCGCTCTGCGCGTCGCCGTCCGAGGGGTTTTCGGGTGGAAAAAACGTGGTCATCGTCGACATAGCTTTACGCAGCGCAAGTTCTTCTGTGCTGGCGTAGGTAGCTGGAACCTCGGGCGGGGCACCAAAGCAGTGGCTCTGCGTAAAACTGTAATGGTCGTCGTCGTGTGGCTCGGCATTGAACCAGATTTTTACGCGCACCGTCTTCAGGCCGAATACGGTGAAACTGTATTCGCCAACAAGAACGCGAAGATGTTTGAAGTCCTCACTGCATTTGTAGGTTTGAATGTCGATCATCGAGCAGGACTTCCTGACGGGTAACGCTTTGTCAGAGAAAGAAATAGGCCGGGCGAGTTGCCCGGCCTTCGCGTATGCCTTGTTCTTACTTCTTGACGAGAGATTTTGCCTTTTCGACGACATTGTCGACGGAGAAACCAAATTTCTCCATCACAATCGGGCCGGGTGCGGACGCGCCAAAGTGATCGATGCCGATAGCGACGCCGTCGCGACCGATGTATTTCCACCAGCCCATCGTCGCGCCTGCTTCTACTGAAACCTTTGGCACGCCGTGCGGGAAGATGGACATCTTGTAGGCCTCGTCCTGCTCGTCGAAGATCTTAAAGCTTGGCATGGAGACGATAGTGGCATTGATGCCGGATTCCTTCAGCTTCTCGCCCGCCTTCAGGATCAGCTCCACTTCGGAGCCAGTCGCAACCAGGATGATCTCCTTGCCGAACTCTTCCAGCACATACGCACCTTTACGAGCGCCCTCAAAGACCTTGTACTTGTCCTTGTCGAGCACAGGCAAATCCTGACGGGAAAGGGCCATGAAGCTCGCCGACTTGCGTTCCACCATGAGGCCCCAGCAGGCTGAGGTCTCGTTGGCGTCAGCCGGACGGAAGTCTGTGAGCTGCGGAATGGTGCGCAGAGCCATCAAGTGCTCCACCGGCTGGTGCGTTGGGCCGTCTTCGCCGAGACCGATGGAATCGTGCGTGAAGATATACAACGAATGCGAGCTTTGCAGCGCACCCATGCGCAGCGCCGAGCGGCAGTAGTCGGAGAACGTGAAGAACGTTGAGCCAAATGGAAGCAGGCCGCCATGCGCGGCGATGCCATTTACCGCGGCCATCATGCCGAACTCGCGCACGCCAAAGTACACGTTGCGGCCCTTCGCGTCTTCATGGAAATTGCCGCCGTCCTTGAAGATGGTTTTGGTCGAGCTGGTGAGATCGGCGGCACCGCCGAAGAGCTCGGGAAGCACTTTGCCGAGATTGTTGAGCGCGACCTGGCCCGCGTTGCGTGTAGCAACAGGCTTGTCAGTCGGGAATGTCGGCAGTGCCTTCTCCCAGCCTTCCGGCAGCTTCATTTCGGTGACGCGGGTGTACTGGGCGGCGAGCTCAGGAAATTCCTTCTTGTAGGCGTCGAATCGATTGTGCCAGTCGGCCTGCTCCTTCTTGCCTCTGTCGACGGCTTCACGCCAATGCGCGAGCGCTTCGTCGGGGATGACGAAGGTCTGATCAGGATCGAAGCCGAAGAACTTCTTCGTCTCCTTCGTGCCTTCCGGCCCGAGAGCTTCGCCGTGAACAGACTTCGTTCCCGCCTTTGGAGCGCCGTAGCCGATGACGGTACGCACGCGGATCAGGCTCGGCTTGAGCTTTTCCATCTTCGCGGCTTCGATAGCCTTGTTAATCTCTTCAAGGTTGTTGCCGTCCGAAACAAACTGCACGTGCCAGTCGTAGCCTTCAAAGCGCTTAGTGACGTCCTCGGTATAGCTGAGGTCTGTGGGACCGTCGAGCGAGATGAGGTTGTCGTCGTAGAGCACGATGAGTTTCCCAAGCTGCAACGTTCCCGCTAGCGACGCTGCTTCGTGCGAGATGCCCTCCATCAGATCACCGTCGCCGCAGAGCACGTAGGTGTGGTGGTCGACGACCTTGTACGCGTCGTTGTTGTACTGGCCACCTAGATGCTTTTCCGCGATCGCGAGCCCCACAGCTTCTGCAAAGCCCTGCCCGAGCGGACCTGTGGTGACTTCAACGCCAGGCGTTTCGCCGTATTCGGGGTGGCCGGCAGTGTGCGATCCCCATTGGCGAAACTGCTTCAACTGATCGAGCGGCAGGTCGTAGCCGGTGAGGTGCAGCACGCCATAGAGCAACGCAGAAGCATGTCCATTCGACAAGACGAAGCGGTCCCGGTCCGACCACAGTGGGTCGTGCGGGTTGTACTTCATGAACTTGTGATACAGCAGGTAGGCGATGGGTGCGCAGCCGAGCGGGGCGCCAGGGTGACCGCTGTTGGCTTTTTGTACCTGATCCACGGCGAGAATGCGCAGCGTGTTGATCGCGAGTTGCGTGACATCCTGATTCGTTTGCTGATCGCTCATGCGAATGCGTTTTCCTCTTCTATTACTGGAAATAAGACGGGGCGCGGTTCCCGGAAGATGGCCCGGCAATGCGGGCCGCCGTGAGCAAAAGGCGCGCGGCGGTCGCCCTCTAGTGTACAAGGATGAGTTACGAGCTCAGGATCGCGGTCTGGGTGCAGGCCTGTGCGACGGCGGGTAGGGGTCCGTGTAGAGCTTATCGTAACGATCGCGAAGCAGGCCGTAACACTCACACGTATGCTGCTCCAGGAGTTTGCGGTTGACGATCGTCACCACACCGCGTTTGTACTTGATGCAGCCTGCGCGCTGCAATTTACCTGCTACCTCGGCGACCGTCGTCCGGCGGGTTCCGAGCATGTCGGCAAGGAACTCCTGCGTCATTGGAAGGGCATCCAGTTCTGCGCGGTCCTGCACCATCAACATCCAGCGTGCGAAACGGGCCTGTGCGCGGTGCAGCCGGTTGCATGCTGTGATTTGGTAGGCGAGGTTCAACTGCATCTGGATGAAGTCGAGAATGCGGGAGTGAATTTCCGGGTCCTCATCAAACTGGCGCTGCAGTTCTTTCATCGGAATTCTAAGTGCGGTGCCAGCGAGTTGCATCTCCGCGCGGCCAATCGGCTCACAGTTGCCAAGAAGAAATATAGAACCAGCTACAGCCTCACGACCGAGTGTCGCTAACTCGATGCTGTTTCCGCGCTGCGAGGTGAATACGAACGAAACGATGCCTGAAGTCAGAAAGTAGGCAAAGCGCGGTTCCTCCCCGGACTCAAATAAAGGGGTGCAGAGGGGCATGTCGCAGTGCTCGGAAGCGCGCACAAGGCGACTCCTGGCAGGCTCGGAGAGAGCGTTCAGGAAGAAATTACCTGCGCCTCGTGACTGCAACGGCCTATGCTCGTCCATCTCGCCGCTCCAATGTGCGTACTCGGCAAACGTGCAACCGGCTGTGGAAGCGAGTATGAAAGTAACCAATCCTGTAGCGAATGTCCAGTAGACAACGCAGCATGTCCTGTTCGCGCAGGACACCCTGCTGATGTGCGCTAGAGCGCCCGGTCAGTGATAATGACGTTGTCAGCCTGCGGACCCTTTGTTCCCTGGATGATGGCGAACTCAACATCGTCGCCCTCTTTCAGTGACTTGTATCCGTCGGCCTGGATGCTGCTGTAGTGCACAAACACGTCGGGCCCGGAAGGGCTGCTCAGGAAACCGAATCCCTTTGCATTGTTGAACCAGACCACTTTTCCCTTGAGTCGTTCCATGGTAAACCTGCTCTTCCCTTACTGTTGCTCTAAGAGAGTAAGGAATGGCAGGCATGGCCGTCTGTCTAATACCGGACAAAGGCTGGTTCGCAGCTCAGGTGAATTTGCATGATTGTGAGCTGTAGGGCTCGCGAGGAGCGGGAGATGAACTGGCACGTGCGCGACGAGACCTTGAGAATCTGGGTGTCCATCGCAATCAGCCTATTATGGATTCCTACTGCGGCTGCTGCGGCGTTCCTCATGCGTTTGCTCTTCGACGCTAAGAGGTTCCCCTATGACGGACAAGAAGGACTCGACGCCGTTTTATTTGCGCTGGTGGCCGGCGTTTTGGCGCTGCTGACTTCATACCTTGTCTTCCGCCTATGTCTACGGGCACTAGGTCCTGGACCGCAGAGCAAACACTGAGCATTCCTCAACCTTCAAGACTTCGGCTTGGTTGCCGCGCTTCCCTCCTGCGCAGGGCGCGGAGTAATCGTCACGTCGCAGTTGCGTCCGAGCCAGCGGTCGTTTTGGGGCCAATGCATTGTGAAGGTGATGGTCTCCGTGGGTGTTTTGCCGGCGTCGATATCGACATACCAGCCCGGCCGCCCTACGTTTTTGGATTCGCTGGTCTGCTTCGTCGCCCAGTTGTCCATCGTCCAAACGACACGAAAACGATCCGCATCCATGATGCGCAGCGTGCCGCCCTCCACCATGGCGGAGATTGGGCGCGCGGTCTGAAAAATTTCCAGGCGGCTGTGGAACGTGCGATCCTCGGGCTTCACGGCGTAGCGCTTCTCGACGATAGGGATACGGTCGTACACCTTTCCATCGACAACGGAGCGCAGCAGCTTGATGTATTCCGCATGCGCCCACACCAAAGGCTGCGCAGAACCTGCGGACTGGCCGAAGTACATGCCCTCTGACGGCAGATCGGCGAAGTCCCACACCTGTTCGGGGAGCATGCCTCCGACAGAACTGAACGCCTCGATCGCATGGACGTACGGCTTTACGTCTCCACCCGCGGCAAGCTCGTAATGCGCGCGCTCGCCGGTGAGGATCGGCCACGCCCGGCCCTGGCCGGAGCCGGTGAATGGGCCGCCATCTTTGCGTTGGCCGTAGCCATCGTGGTTGTAGCGGCGCCAGCACGGGCCGTTCGGCGTGTCTCGTTTCAGCACGGCATCGACCACCTTTAGCGAGTCGATCACCAGCGGATCATCCGCACGCCGAATGCCGTAGCGCACAAGCTCGAGGAAGCCCGCGTCGATGACCTCGCGTGCTTCGAAGCCATATTTCTCATTCGGCTCCCGATTGGCGATGTGGATCTCACCCGGCGCCACTGCTGAGTTGTGA
Source organism: Verrucomicrobia bacterium Tous-C9LFEB (assembly GCA_903970445.1). GTDB lineage: Bacteria > Acidobacteriota > Terriglobia > Terriglobales > Acidobacteriaceae > Granulicella. The sequence goes on from CAJCIP010000017.1 coordinate 45,349, forward strand.
AACGGCTCACCTTCGGCCGGCGGGCGAATGCGCATGTAGTGGTACGGCACTTCCGGCAGCAGCACACCCTGCCTGGTTGTCGTCCAATCATCGAGATTCGCCTCAATCCAGTCGGCATAGTCCTCAAGAAATGTGCCGAGTTCCGCGGAGCCGCGTTCCCGCAGAATGTCCCCTGCGCAGATGAGCGCGGAGATGACGGCGGCCAACGTAGAGGGCGAGTAGCCTGCATTTTCTTCCCAGCGCTCCTGCTGCGTTACCGGGGCATAGCGTACGAGAAAGGCTGCGGCGGAGGCGACAAAGGCGAAGATGTCGAAGTTGCCGAGCGCGTCGAGCTTCCATAAACGCCAGGCGAGAATGATCGGGAACGCGACTTCATCCAACTGGATGCCGGACCAATACGGCGTTCCATCGATCCAGAAGTTTTGCGCGAAACCGCCGTCCGGGTGCTGCGCGCAAGCGAGATACACCAGTGCTCGCAGGGCCGTATCATTGCGGCCGCAGGCCAACATGGCGGTGGCTGACTGCACCATGTCGCGCGTCCAGACCAGATGGTAGCCGCCCAGGTCGTCGTCGGATTTTGCCGCTCCCCAGGGGATGGAAGCAGAAGCGATGAACGCTCCGGAGTAGGTCTTGTCCTCGTGCGTCAGGATGACGTTCTGCGAGATGCGCAGCAGGTCTCCGCCGTCTGTTGAGGCTGCGGCTAAACGGTCCGGCACAGCCGCGCGGTTCCACTGCACGATGAAGCGGTCGCGCAGCGAGGCGTAGGGGCTGGCCAGCGTCTGCATCATGCCCGCAACGGCGGAGTGGTTGCCGTGGCCAAGCGCTATGGCGATGGTGAACTCACGATTGCGCTCCACATCGACCTCACCCATCAACGCCAGATTGCCGTCCAAAGCCTGGCCGAAATTCCAGGTCATGCGCATGTGGGTAGCGAGGTCCTGATAGCCATCGCTTTTGCCGACGTAGCCGCAGCTGGAGCGACTGAATCCGCAGCTCGCGCCGAAACAAAGGGAAACGCTGTCCTTCCAGGCAAGAATGCAACGCGAGCCGGCAATTTGCACCGAGCGCGCGTTATTCCCGGCGCCGCCACCGTTCAGGTGCGGTGCGAGCAGAGCGTAACACTTCAGACGCGACAGCAGTTCTTCTTCACCCTCGATCTTTACGTTCACCAGAACGACGGGATGGTGGGGATCAGAGATGAACTCCTTGGTGACTTTGTAGCGGCCGCCGGGATCGCTGGCGGTGAGGCGAACCGCGAGAGCCCTGGGATCCATGTACTCAAACTTGTAGTTCAGGTCGCGCTTTTCTTCGTGGAAGAAAGTTTCTTCATCGGTGAAGAGCAGCTCCATGTCGCGGGTTTGCGGGCGGTCGATAGTCGGGTAATAGATCTCGTTCAACGTGCCGTGCGACATCGTGTACCAGATCTTGCTGGAGGCGGCGTAGGCGGTAGCGACCGCGTCTTTTCTACTCGAAGTCCAGCGCGGCTCGAGACCCGGGGCGCCGAAGGCGGGGCCGTCATCGTCCAGCCAGTTGTAGCTTCCACTTGCGATGCTCATGCGTGCTATTAGACCGCAAATGCCTGCGGACGCAGCTGGGAATCGACGTGGGAATATTCAGGACGGAACTCTAACTCTGAGCCGCGCGTGCCGCAGTCGGCATCCTATGTTGCACACGCTGAAGCGAAACAGCAAAAGGAGCACGCACGTGGCATTTGAACTTCCTCCCCTTCCGTACGACTACGCCGCTTTGGAACCGCACATCGATGAAGCGACCATGAAGCTGCATCACGATAAGCATCACCAGACCTACGTGACCAACCTGAATGGCGCCGTAGAGAAGCACCCTGACCTGGGCAAGAAGACTCCGGAAGAGCTGCTGAAGGACCTCGACAGCGTCCCGGAGGATGTGCGCACAGTTGTGCGTAACAATGGCGGCGGCCATGTGAACCACACCATGTTCTGGCAGATCATGAAGCCCAGCGGCGGCGGTGAACCGACAGGCAACATTGCCAGCCAGATAACGACCGACTTTGGTTCGTTTGACGATTTCAAGAAGACGTTCAACGAGACAACAGCGAAGCAGTTCGGTGCAGGTTGGGGATGGCTGGTGTGGAAAGGTGGCAAGCTTACCATTCTGACGACACCAAACCAGGACAGCCCGCTGTCGCAGGGTCTCTATCCCATTCTCGGGAACGATGTATGGGAGCACGCCTACTACCTGAAATACCAGAACAAGCGCATCGATTACCTCGCCGCCTGGTGGAACACGGTGAATTGGGAAGAGGTCAATAAGCGATTCGATCACGCGCAAAAGTCATAGTTGCGTCTCTTCGGCATTGCGGGCCACTCTCATCAAACAGAGTGGCCTTTGCTTTTGCTTCATGTTGATCCGTGGACGCGATCTTTGATACAAGCGCCGGCCCTTCTCCTAGGTGCTCGGCACTGTTCGGTAGTCGCACAGAAGAGTCTTTCATCGGACATTTTGCGTCCTACTGATAATCACGTTCCTGTGGGGGATTCATGTGGATTGTTAGGCTGGCGCTGCGGCGTCCCTACACCTTCGTCGTGTTGTCGATGCTCATTGCGCTGCTGGGCATCGGGTCTGCGATTGAAACGCCGAAAGACATCTTCCCCTACATCAACATTCCAGTCATCACGATTGTGTGGACGTACAGCGGGCTAACGCCGTCGGAGATGGAAGGGCGCGTCGTCACAGTTTGCGAGCGCGCGCTCACCACCACCGTCAACGACATGGAACACACTGAGAGCGAGAGCTATCAGGGTATCGCCGTCATCAAGGTATTTTTCCAGCCGCAGGTGCAGATTGCGGTGGCTCAGGCACAGGTGACCTCGATTGTGCAGACGATTCTGCGCGTGCTTCCTCCGGGAAGCTTTCCGCCATTCATCATCAAATATGACGCGTCTTCTGTTCCAATTTTGCAGTTGGCGCTCAGCGGGCAAGGCCTGAGTGAAGCCGATCTTTACGACGATGGCCTGCAGTTCATCCGCCCTCGTCTGGCAAACGTGAAGGGCGCCAGCGTTCCGCTGCCGCTCGGCGGCAAAGTGAAGCAGGTGATGGTCGATACCGACCCGAACCTGATGTACGCACACCACCTCTCTGCGAGCGACGTCTCGACAGCGTTCAACCAGCAAAACCTTATTCTGCCTGCCGGAACGGCGCGCATGGGTGACAGAGAGTTCATTGTCAGAACGAATTCCAGCCCCCTGGATCTTGCGTCTCTGAACGACCTACCGATACGAGCCGCAAACGGCGCCGTCGTGTACGTGAAGGACGTTGCGTCTGTGCACATGGGCTACGCTGTGCAGACAAACATCGTCCGTGAGGACGGCAAGCGCGCTGCCCTTCTGACGATCCTGAAAAACGGCCAGACTTCTACGCTCGACATTGTTTCCGACACGAAGAAAATGATCCCGCGGCTTTCCGCCGGACTCGGAACACTGAAGATCACGCCGCTGTTCGATCAGTCGCTCTTTGTGCGCGCATCGATCAACGAGGTGGTACGTGAAGCATCGATCGCCGCAGCGCTGACGGGGCTCATGATTCTGCTGTTCCTCGGATCGTGGCGCTCAACGATCATTGTCTGTATATCCATTCCGCTTTCCATCGCCACTTCGCTCATCATTTTGACGGCGCTAGGCGAAACCATCAACGTGATGACCCTTGGAGGCATGGCGCTCGCTGTCGGCATCCTTGTAGATGACGCTACCGTAGAGATTGAGAACACGCACCGCAACATGGCGGAAGGCTTGCCGCTGACGCGAGCCATTCTGCATTCCGCGCAGCAGGTAGCGGCTCCTGCGTTCGTGTCCACGCTTTCGATCTGTATCGTCTTTACGCCGGTCGTGCTGCTTACCGGTGCGGCGAAGTTCCTGTTCACCCCGCTGGCGATGGCCGTGGCTTTCGCGATGATGGCGAGCTACTTTCTCTCGCGCACACTGTTACCGACGATGATGCACTTCATGCTTGGTTCAGAGATCGGGCTTTACCAGGATCCATCTGCTGCAGAGCGAGAAGAGGAGCACAACTTCGTGTGGCGCTGGCACTCGAAGTTCGACCGGCAGTTCGAGAAGATGCAGCACCGCTACAAGAGCGCCCTGAACTGGTGTTTGGAGAGCGCGGGGATCACCGTTGCGCTTTTCGCTCTGCTCGTGATCATTTCCCTGCCTGTGGCGTTTCTGATTGGGCGAGACTTCTTCCCCTATGTTGACTCCGGGCAGATGAAGCTGCATGTCAACCCGCCGCAGGGCATGCGCATCGAGGACTCCGAACAGTATTTTGCTGCTGTGGAGAAAGAAATTCGCCGCGTGATTCCGCCCGAGCGCGTGCAGCTGATTCTCGACAACATTGGCCTGCCAGGCAGCGGTATCAATCTCGCCTTCGGCAACAACACCACCATTTCAAATTCCGATGGCGACATTCAGATTGCGTTGAAGCCCGGCCCGAAAGATACGCAGAAATACACACGCCTGCTTCGCGATGATCTTCACGACAAGTTCCCGGATGCAGAGTTCTTCTTCGCACCCGCGAACATCACCAACCAGATTCTCGACTTTGGCCTGCCTGCGCCCATTGATCTGCAGGTAACTGGCCACGGTAAGGACAATTACGGCATTGCCAAGAAGCTCGCCAAGCAAATCTCTGAGATTCCCGGTGCCGTCGATGTGCACATTCATCAGCAGGTGCAATATCCAACCATGCAGGTCAACGTCGATCGCACAAAGGCAGCGCAGATCGGCTTGACGCAGAGCAATGTGTCGCAGTCGATGCTGGTATCACTCTCGGGCACAGGCCAGACGGCACCGAACGAATGGCTGAACCCCGCCACAGGCGTTAATTACCAGATCGTCACGCAGACGCCGCAGTACCGCATTGATTCGCCGCAGGAACTCGCGCGCACACCCATCACCAGTCCGGCGGGCAATGCATCGCAGTTGCTTGGCAACGTGGCTGACTTCCGCCGCGATCAGTCTGCCATCATCGTGGACCACTACAACATTCAGCCAGTGTTCGATATCTACGCGGACGTCGATCGCCGCGATCTCGGTGGTGTCGCTTCGCAGATCGACAAGATCATGGCCGACACGGAGAAGACTCTGCCCAAGACCACGACGCTGGCGCTTCGCGGCGAAGTGCAAACGATGAACGATTCATTCACGCGTTTGGGCATCGGCATCATCTTCGCCATAGCGCTTGTGTATCTGCTGATGGCGGTAAACTTCCAAAGCTGGCTCGACCCGCTCATCATCCTGATGGCCATTCCGTGCGCTTTCTCGGGCATTCTCTGGATGCTCTTCCTCACGCACACCACATTCAGCGTGCCGTCGCTGATGGGCGCAATCATGACCATCGGCGTGGCGACGGCAAACTCGATTCTGCTGGTGGTGTTCGCGAACGATGAGCGACTCGCAGGCAAAGACCGCGTGGAAGCTGCGCTCAATGCAGGCCACACACGTCTGCGTCCGGTGCTGATGACCGCCCTTGCGATGATCATCGGTATGCTGCCGATGGCGCTGGCGTTTGGCGAAGGCGGCGAGCAGAACGCTCCGCTCGGCCGGGCCGTGATCGGCGGCCTGCTGTTTGCCACGGTGGGCACGCTGTTCCTCGTGCCTACGATTTACTCGCTGCTGAAGAAAAACGCTCCCGTTGACTTCAGCGAGCGCATCAACAAGGAAGCGAACGAAGGCGCGTCGATCAAAGAGCAGCGCAGGCTTGGAACCTATAACCCCGATGAAGGCCCGGAAATCAACGGCCAGGAGCAGCCCGCGTAATGGCGAATGATCCAAACGACCCGCAGAACCCGAGCGCTCACTTCAGTAACCGTCCTCATCGTGACGGTTCTGCACACGTCGAGAATCGCACGGACCACCAGCTTCCCTGGCCGGATGAGACTGACCCGGCACGGCTAGGCGAAGGCATCGGCCAAGCTGCGCCACGCGAAGGACGAGAGCTCGGCGGAAGCTTCGAGCACGCGAACGAGGCATCGCAGTTTGACCTTGGCCGTACGTTCGCGAATCCGAACTATGCCGATGAGAAGACACTCGGCAACTCGTTCGCCGATCCGAACTCGCTCGACGATGGGCGTATTGGCAAGAGCTTTGAGGAGACTAATTTTAGCGGTAAGAAAGAGAAGCCGCCGCTGAAGGAACGCGTGCATGCGCCAAAGAACCGCAAGCCGCTGTACTGGATTTTGGCCGGCATCTTGATCTTCGTCGTTGCCGCGTTGCTGTTCGGTTACATCATGCGGCGCGCCGACAATGATGCAACGGAAAAGTCGGCAAAGCAGGAGAAGAACGAAAAGCCACTGATCGATGTGGCAAAGGTGCAGCGCGCGAAGAACGGTGCCGGGCTTACTGTTCCAGGCACAACGATTCCGCTCACGGAAGCTTATGTGTATGCGCGCGCAAACGGATATCTCAAAACCAGGTACGTCGACATCGGCGATCACGTCCACAAGGGTCAACTGCTTGCGGTGATCGATGCACCCGATCTGGATGCGCAGGTGGACCAGGCGCGGGAGCAGCTCCGCCAGGCACAATCGCAGCTTGATTTGCAGAGGTCGCAGCTCGCGCTGAACACAGTGACTGTTGAGCGCTATCGCGTGCTGGTCGCGAAAGGCGTGTTCTCCCGGCAGCAGGGCGACCAGGAAGAAGCCAACTATGCTTCACAGGTGGCACAAGTGGCAGCCGCCCAGCGCAATGTGCAAGCCTTCAAGGCGAACCTTGACCGCGCGATTGCACTGCAGAGCTATGAATATGTTCGAGCCCCCTTCACCGGCGTAGTCACAGAACGCAACGTCGACATTGGCGCGTTAATTTCGGCAAGCGGCACCAGTTCCGGAGCCATGAACTCACCGCCGCCGCAGGGGCAAACGTCCAGTGCGGGTGGCACATCGCAGGCCGCACAGTCCAACACCGGTGGCACGTCGTCGAGCCCAAGCTCCGCAGCTACCTCCGCCCAGACGCCGGGCCAGGGTGGGCCGTTGTTCGCGCTCGCGCAGATTGAGCGGCTTCGCATTCTGGTTTCCGTGCCGGAGGGCTATGCTCCGGTCATTCACACAGGTGTTCATGCGCAGTTGGCGTTCCAGGAGTTCGCCGGTGTGCCATTCGACGGCGATGTGACGCGCACAGCCAGCTCTGTGGACCCGAATACGCGCACGATGCTCACCGAGCTTCAGGTCGACAACTCGCAAGGCAAGCTGGTGCCCGGGATGTACACCGTGGCGACGTTCCCACCAGCTCCTGGTGGCGAAGCTCCTCTGCTGGTGACGGGCGACGCCATCGCGATTCGGCATGACACCTCCATGGTCGCCATCGTGACGAATGGCAAAGTTCGCATGGTTCCGGTGGTGATCGGGCGCGACTTCGGTACAGCAGTTGAGATCCTGAATGGTGTGAAGGAAGGCGACCTCGTTGTGACCAATGTCACGGATGATGTGGTCGACGGTGCTGAAGTCCGGCTGCACAACACACCTTCGCCCGAGCAAACGCCGACACAGCCGCCGGCACAGAACACGCCTCCAGGTGGCTCTTCGCAGTATGGCGACCAGAGCATTACGGACCGCAACCTGAATGGTCAGCAGGGCAAACAGAACGAGAGGGGCAACGGCAAGGGCGCGCCTAAGCCGTCGGACTCGGGGAGCAAGCAGTGATGCGCGCCAGTCGCTTGTATTGCGGTGCGATTCTTAGCGGATTGTTAGCGCTGGGCTTTGCTGCCTTCGCGCAGCAAGACTCCCCTGCACCCGCTCCGCAGCAGAATGCGCCGCAACCGCCCGCGCCGTTACCGCCAGATCCGCTACAGCCGCAGCAGGTCACGACACCAACAACGCCGCAGTCCACGGAGCACCTACGCTCCGGGCAGTTGCAGAAGACCTATCAGCCTGACCAGACGCGTGGCAACGTGACTGTTCCCGACGCGCCTGCTGTCGGAACGATTGCGGGTCAGGTCGCTACCCCCCCACCGGATGCAGCGCTTGCACGCACGGCAAACAACACCACCCAACCCACGCGCGAGTTCAACGCGAACCTCTCGCCTCACTTCCTGGGATTTCTTGGGCCGTACCGCAGGCCGACTGTGCCGCCGCTGTTTCCCGGCAGTTCCACGCGGCTGCAATCGCTGATTCGCGGCAACAAGCTTTACATCACGCTGAACGACGCAATCGCACTTGCGCTTGAAAATAACCTCGATGTAGAAGTGCAGCGCTACAACCTGGTGCTCGCGCACACCGATGAGGTGCGTGCGAAGGGGGGCGGAACGCTGCGCGGCATCGATTACGGCATCGAGCTTCCGCCAAACGGCGTCGGTGGTCCCGGCTCTCCGCTGCTGAATGCGGCTACAACAACCACCAATCCAACCACGCCGACGGTGACCGATCTCACCTCGCTCAACTCGACGCAGCAAACGCAGCAGTCGCTGTCGGAGTTGGCGGCTGGATTTCAGTACGCACCGGGGCCGAACATTCCACTGTTCGATCCACAACTCATCGGCGAAGCGGGCTACTTCCGCCGCTCCAACACGCAGAGCCTTACCAGCACCACTGACACAACGGGTACCGGCGCGGACAGCGCGCTTTCCAGTCAGCCACAGCCGCTTACGTACACAGAGCTAAATCTTGCTTACTTGCAGGGCTTTTCGCCGGGCACGCAATTGGAAGCCACGGTGAACAACGATTCTCAGGTGCTGTACGCCGCGAATTCACAGGTCGACCCATTTCACTCTCCGAGCACCTCAGTCACGTTGACGCAACCTCTGCTGCGTGGCCGTGGGACCGAGGTCAACCTGCGCTATCTGCACATCGCGCGCCTCGACAATAAGATTTCGCGCCTCTTGTTCGAGCAGCAGGTGCTGGAGACCATTTATGGCACATCGCGCTTGTACTTCGATCTCGTGTCGCTCGGTGAGAACGTTCTGGTGAAGCAGGAAGCACTGAAGGCCGCGACCAAGTTGCGCGACGACGATCTCGAACAGGAGAAGCTTGGGACATTGGCGCCGATCGACCTCACCCGTGCCGAGGCGCTGCGCAGTTCTAGCGAGTTCGATCTGATTCAAGCGCAAGGTTTGTACCGGCAGCAGGAAGTGATCGTGAAGACGCAGCTTCTGCGCACCGCATCGCGCGTGTTCACAAGTCAGTTTGACGAGATTGTTCCGACCGACCGCATCATCGTGCCGGATGCGTTTCCGCAGCTCGATGTGCCTGCACTCATTACCGACGCTCTGGCGAGGAGACCCGATCTGGCGCAGGCGGATTTGCAGGTGAAGGCCGGCGAAATCAGCGCGAAGTCGAGCCGCAACGCCGCGCTGCCACAATTGAATGCCTACGCGAACGTGGAGGTCCGCGGTGCGACGGAGCAAGCGTACGAGACACTGGGCTCGCCCGGAACCAGCGCACCAACGCTGCCGCAAAACTTCGCACTTGGCGGTCTACGCACGTCCACCATTTACCAGGGCGGAATCCAGCTCACCCTGCCATTGCGCAATCGCGTTGCTGAGTCCGACGCGGCACGCGATGCCGTGCAGCTTCGCCAGGTGCAGGCGCGCACCGAGAAGCTTTCACAGGATGTGCGGCAGGACGTTGAAACAGCCGTGGTCGCGCTCGAAACCGCCGAGTCTGCCTACCGTGCGGCCGCCAAGAGCCGCGACTACCAGCAGCAATTGCTCGACGCAGAGCGTGACAAGCTCTCGGTGGGCCAATCGACCGATCTGCTTGTGTTGCAGAACGAAGCTTACCTCGCGCAGGCGCGTTCCACCGAAGTGGCTGCGCGCAGCAACTGGAAGAAAGCTCAGATTGAGCTGGACCGCGCGCTGGGTGATCTGCTCGAGAAGAACAACATCGAGCTGGATAACGCCATCAGCGGCAGGCTGCCGTAGGCGCGGGCATCACATAGCTGTGGCGTTTACCTTTCTCACCGCAGAGTGGCGCAAGCTCATCATGGCGCAGTACGAAGTTGCGCCCGAGATCTTGCTGCCCTACCTGCCGCGCGGGCTTGAGCTCGATCTGTATGAGGGTCGCTGCTTTGTTTCGCTGGTCGGCTTCCTCTTCGATCGAGTGCGTCTGCTAGGGCTGCCGATCCCTTGGCACACGCGCTTCGAAGAAATAAATCTGCGCTTTTATGTGCGCCGGCCAATGCCGGATGGAACGTCACGCCGCGGTGTCATCTTTATCAGCGAGATCGTTCCGAAGGCAGCAATCACCATCACGGCAAACATGCTGTATGGCGAAGCGTATTCGACCGCAAAGACACGCCATGCATGGATCACGGATGGTGGCGAGTTGAGCGTCAGTTACGAATGGGCGCACAAGCAGCAGTGGCAATCCGTGCGTGTGTGCGCAGGCATGACGCCGCAGGAAATTTTCGCAGGCAGCATGGAAGAGTTCATCACAGAGCACTACTGGGGTTACACCAAGGGACGCAACGGCGGCGCTACGGAGTATGCGGTAGAGCACGCGCGCTGGAAGGTGTACCCGGTGGCTTCGGCAGAGGTGCACGCGGACTTCGGCTCACTGTACGGAAGCCGCTTCGCTTCGCTCACGCAACGCCCCCCCGATCATGTTCTGCTGGCAGAAGGCGCGCCGGTTGCGATTCGCTGGGGCGGCACGGTGAAGTGACTCTCGCTCGCGCGACCGTAGCGCAGAATATGCGTCTAATGGACTGAGGTTTGAAGGTAGGAGCAAGCAATGAGAACCATCGACGCAACACAGGGTATTCAGATCGTTGACTCGCGCGAGTCCGCGAGTCTGCTGAGCAAGGTGCTTTGGATCACCACAGTAGGATTTCTGTTCACGGCACTCGGCGCGTACATGGCGCCCGCTCTGCTCGGCGGCATAAGCTACGGCTTCCTGATGCTCGTCACCTTCGGTCTGGTGTTTGCGGTGAACATGACGTCGCGCCGCTCACCCGGCCTGGCACTGGTTCTGTTCTATGGCCTGACGCTGCTGATGGGCGTCGAGATCGGTCCCCTGCTGAAGGCTTACCTGCATATGCCGAACGGCACGAACATGGTGTTTGAAGCTGCGTTGACAACCATGATGGGCATGGCCGCGATGGCGATGGTGGCACAAATTGCCCGCTTTGATTACCGTCGCGTCGGCAACTACGCGTTGGGCGCGCTGCTTGGCTTGATCGTGCTCGGACTGGTGTCGATGTTCGTGCACTTTTTGAGCCCTGGCATTTATGCATGGCTCACGCTCGCCATCTTCAGCGTGCTGATGCTCGTGGACTTCATGCGTCTGCGCAACCAGGGCCGCATGTATGCACCCGTGCAGATGGCGCTTTCCATTTATCTCGACGCGCTGAATATCTTTCTTGCATTGCTGCAGATCTTTGGCAATGGCAGCGGTGGTCGTCGCGATCGCGGCTGGAGCTAGTTCGCGTCCGCTTTTGTTGTCATTCCCGAAGGAATCTTCTTTCTGCTCGCCGGTTGCAGCAAGCAAGCAATGGCTACAGCTCACACCAATTGCCTGATCTAGCGCGCGCGATTGCATTGACCGCTCGACCTCTGACGGCCAAGGGCCTGATTCATTCCAGCCCAGCCCGCAAGGGCTGGGTATGTGGGCAGAATCAAAAGCGCTGACGGCGCGCCTCATAGCTTGCTTGATGAACCGGGCTTTCCGCCCTGCCAAGTTTCTCGCCACCTGACCCAGCCCTGTCGGGCTGGGCTGTACTATTGCCGCGCCCTTGGCGCGCTTAAATCCCCGCTTACTTCGTAGCAAATGCCTGTGAAAGATCCACGGCTTCGTCAGCAGAGGCGATGCCTCTCATTCCCGATAAACTACTACGATGGCTCGAAGTACGAAAAATATGGATGCTCCGGATGCACGAACGTGGCTGCGCGGGCTTCCGAAAGCCGAATTGCACCTTCATCTGGAAGGCTCTGTCACTCCCGAAACGCTTGTAGAGCTTTCGTGTAAGAACGATGTGGAACCACTCACACTGGAACACGCTCGCGTGATCTACAAGTACGAAGACTTCCTCAGCTTCCTGATGAGCTTCAAGGCCGTGACCGAGCGGCTGAAGACGGCTGACGACTACGAGACGATCACCTACAACATGGTTCGCGATCTGGCGGCGCAGGGCGTGCGTCATGCCGAGGCCTATCTCTCCGTCGGCATCCTGCTGCGCTTCGACCGCCTGCACGTCGACGCGGTGATCGCAGCCGCGGAGCGTGGGCGCGCACGCGCTGAGAAAGACTTCGGCGTTTCGCTATTGTGGATCATCGACGCGGTACGGCACTTCGGTCTTGAGGAGTGCGCCAAGGTATTCAGCAAAACGGCCGAACTGAAGCAGAAGTATCCAAGCATCGTCGGCATTGGCATCGGCGGCGATGAAGCGCGAGGACCGGCGCACGAATTCCGCGATCTTTTTCAAGAAGCGAAAGACAACGGCCTCCATCTGACCTGCCACGCCGGTGAATCCACCGGACCGCAAAGCATTTGGGGAGCGATCAATATTGGTGCAGAGCGCATCGGCCACGCTCTCAGCGCGCAGGAAGATCCTGAGCTCATCGAGGTCCTTTCCGAGAAGCAGATACCGCTGGAGCTGAATATCACCAGCAACCTGCGCACAGGCTGCTGCCCTGAACTGATGGAGCATCCCGTGAAGCGCTACTTCGAAGAAGGCCTGATGGTAACGCTCAACTCCGACGATCCGCCGTTCTTCGGAGCGAACCTTCTCGACGAGTACGAACTTGCGCATCGCGACTTTGAGTTCTCGCTGGAGCAGATGCGCGAGCTTGCGGCGAACTCGGTCGAAGCCAGTTTTTTAGCGCCGGAGAAGAAGCTGGCGCTGCTTGGCGAGGTCGAGCGCTACGGCTGGTAGCTTACAACGGCGAATCCTTACGGAAGAGCAACATGCCAAAAGCAATGGCGAGCATGATGTAGCCCCAGTACGCGAGCGGGATGAAGAAGAAAGAGTGCTTCTTCCGCAAAATGACCTGCTGGCCTGTGGCAGGATCGACTAGCACGCGTCCGGGACTTTTCAGCTTCTCCGCTAAAAACCAAAGAAGCGCCGCGCCAAGGGCGGTTCCGAGAGCTCCTGGCCAGGCATGCGTGTTTGTGTACGACACTCCGAAGGACGATCGGCAAACGCTGACTACGGCCGCATAGAAGGCAATCGGGACAAACAGAACTAGAAAACCGAAACCCTGAAAGATGATCAAATGCGCCCTCCTTGGTATCAGGAAAGCTTACATATTATCGGCCGGACGGCGGAGCGGGTACCATCACAGCGCCGGGATCAATCTGCGGAATTCCCAGGTGGCCACTCAGCTTTACGAGATCGAGCGGACGAAACAGCCCAGATACTTCAATGACGTTCATTTGCCGCGGCCCGCGGATGACGACTGTGCAGCCATCGACGTCGACGCCTTGAAAGTGCAACCACATGTCAGTGATCGGCTTTGCAGGTGCAGCGGAGTCTCGCGGCGTCGCGTTGGCGTTCACCAGGTGGTGCCATCCTGCCGTGTCGTAGGCCGCGTTCAGTGCGCCGACGGCTTCGGGCACATAGAACGCCGGCTCATGGTAGCGATAGCTTTCGAAGGTGACGCTGTTCAGCGCTGCAAGCGGACGCTCATTCAGCAGCCCCTGGATCATGTCGCGGTCAAACACGACGGCGGTGTGCGTGGCCGGCTGCGATGCCAGGTTCATCAGCGCGTCGCCGACGCCGGGTGGCTGAAGCTGCTGTGCTTTCCCGGAGAACGACAAAAGAGCGACACCAAAGGCAAGAACGGCAACAGGCACACGGAAACGCATCGCGGAAAACCTCGCTTCTAGGTAGACGCTAGGGCACAGAGAAAGTTCCGGTTGTCACTAGCGGGAGTGCTGCCACTGGCCAAATACAGGGGTTCTTCGCCTCCGGCTTAGAATGACGGCGGTGGCGAAGCTACTCGGCTTTTGGCGCGAAGTATCCCTTACGGGTGCGGACGGAATAGCGCTGGTCGAGCGATTGTAGATAGACCGTGCGGAAAGAGCCGTCCTGACGGAAGTTCGACGGAACATACACCAGCAGGTACTGACTGCGCAGCTCTTCTTCGATGCTCTTGAAGCCGATGCTCACGTCTTCAATCTTGTCCGGGAAGAACGCCTGACCGCCGGTGGCTTCGGCGATCTGCTTCAACACGTCGTCGCCCTTGTCTTTGCTGGGTCCGACGTTGGTGCTGATGGCATAGATGATCGTCTCGGCGCGCTGGCATTCCTTGATCGCTTCGGTTTCGAGCACGCGGCTGTAATCGTCGTCGCCGTCCGACACCAGCACGATGGCGCGCCGGACTGGCACCGTCTGGCGCAGCGTCAGCATCTGGTCGCGGCAGGTTTTGTACATCGCGTCGAAGAGCGATGTGCCGCCGCCAGGACGCAGTTTGCGGATGCCGGTGTCCAGCAGATCAATGCGATTGGTGTAGTCCTGCGAGATGTCCGTCGACACGTCGAAGCCTTCGACAAACGCGCGGTCATCCTGATGAAGCACCTGCAGCAAGAAATCCGTGGCGGCCTGCTGCTCGAACTGGAACCGCTGACGAATCGAGCTTGAGGTATCGATCATCAGGCCGACGCGCAGCGGCAGATTTGTTTGCTGTGTAAAACGCACCACGCGCAGCGGCGGCCGGCCGTCATCGAGCAAGCCGAAGTTCTGCTGTTGCAGGCCAGTGACGAAGCGCCCGTGGCGGTCCGTCACGGTGAAGACCTGGTTGACTTCGCGCGAATAGACCGTGATGGTGGGCGCGCCCGGCGTCGTTTCACTCTGCTGTGCGGCTGAAGCATCGGGCGCAGCTGCGGGGGTTCCGGCTGCCGGAGGCGTCGTTTGCGGTGCGTTCCCCTGTTGCTGCGCAGGAGCAGGTAACTGGGTCTGTGCAGGAGCAGATGTAGTTTGCGCTGGAAGCAGCGTGACGGCTGCGAACGCAAGGATGGCAGCGGCGGTAAATCGGATGTAGGTCGAGCGGTGATTCATGGCAACGTTCATCTTACTGCTTCGCTTGTCGAGCAGGCCTCTCTTGGATCACTGGCCGGGAGTAGCCTTCGCGGGTGCGGGGGCGGCAGCAGGAGCAACGTAGGGTGGCGGCGGTGTCTGTCCAGCGGCGCGCAACGCATCGTCGACGATGCTAAAGATAAATTCCACCGGCAATGCGCCGTTGATCTTATCGCCGTTGATGAAGAGGGTCGGCGTCGAGTCGATGCCGAGCCCGACGCCGATGTTGCGCGAAGCCTCAACCGCTTTGGTGTCCTGTTTGGCGATGCAGGCATTTAGCTTCGGCATGTCCACCTTCTGGAACTCGCCCTGTTGCCGCACCAGCTTGTCGAGCTGTTCGTTCGCCTTCGGCAGCGTCTTCTCTTTGGCCTTGTCGTCGCCCTCACCGATCTCAGATGCGTGCGCGTGGATGTAGTCGACAGAATTCCAATAGCCTTGCACGGACTGCTCGCCGAGGCAGTTCACATCCACTGCCGCGCGCATCGCCCAGGGATGCTGCTCGATGGGGAAGTCTCTGTACACCACGCGCACCTGATTGCCATAGCGCGTGTTGATCGCCGGGAAGATGGTCTCGTGCAAACGAGCGCAGTAGGGGCACTCAAGGTCATCGAAGCCGACGATCAGAACCGGTGCGCTTGCCGGCCCCCCGCGCGCTGGGCGACCTTCTGCGGAAACGAGGTCGCGCGGGTTCGCGGAGATGTCGTACTTGCTGAACTGCGCCAGCGTCTTGCCGTCATTCGACAAGAGAAAGTTGATCGGATGGGACGTTTTCTCGTCACTGGTAAACGTAATTGTCAACGTGCCGTAGCCGGGAACGTCAGATGGCGTAGGCCCGCTGATGTTCATGGTCGAGCCGGGCGGCAGGTTGGCTTTCTGGCGAAGCAGTACTTCCACGCGATGCGCGAGTTCCGGCGGCAGCGGCTTACCGGTTGCGGCAGGCGTCGCTGGTGAGGCATTCACCGCGGGTTTCTGGGCGTGGCAACCGAGGGTGAGGGTCACAGCGAGGAGCAGGCAAAAAGGGCGAAGCGCAAAGGGCACAATACCATCCATTATCGCAGGAACGCGGGGCTAGGTAGAGAGACGTTCTGCACGACGGAACGTCAGCCGGCGAGCTAACGGCAATCGCTTAGAACAGGCGCTCCGCGCGACGCAAATTGCCTGCCGTGCCGATGTTTACCAGCGTGAAGTTGAAGCGCTCTACACCTTCGTTGCGGACTGAGCCAAGCTCGTATTTGCGATATTCCACCGACAGGCCGCAGCAATTCCAGTTGTAGCTTGCCTGCACCGAGCCATACTGCAGGCTGCCGAGGTTCAGGTCGATGCCGGCGTTTGCCGCTGCCGATAGCCCCGGCTTGGTAGGCATGCCGTAGCCAAGCAGCATACGCATCTGCGAGAAGCTCGATGTCGGCGATCCGACCAGCTTAGCGACACCATTGCTGTCGATATTTTCTGTATAGAAGCGGCCTGGCGCGTTCAACTGCGCGAAAGAGACGCCGCCAAAGACGGGACCTTCGTGCGCATCGATAAAGATATTGGAGCTCGTAAACTTCTTTGCACCTGTGTCCAGGTCGAAGTCCCATTCAACATCGGTGTGGCTGGAGGTGCGAAAACGCATGCGCGAGACGAGCGGCGAGATGCTTCGAGGCTCCGTGAGAAAGGCCACGCCGGAGAGCGACAGTGTCGTGTCGAAGATATTGCGACGGCTATTGGTCACGGCACCGCCGAAGGTTGGATCGAAGAAATGCCGTTGGGCGAGCTTCCAGCTAAACCATTCCGTTTGCTGGTACGGTATCGTGACACGCGCACACGGATCGTGGTGACGCGCGTGGCTTTGCAAAGGTACATCCGGCGCGGTAGCTGAAGCGTTGGGGATGCCGTTGGCGTCCGTGGAAGAGTCAGCCGTGGGGTCGAGCACATCTGGCGTAGGATTCTCCGGCGGTGCGGCGCCGGAGTCTAGCGCCGTTTGCGCGTCGTATCCTACCTGCCCAGGTTGCGCCGGACACCCTGGCGGCAGCGGCTTGGGCTTCTGGGCTGCGGTCTTGAAGTAGAGATGCTGCGTCACGCCGTATTCCAGCTCGTCCGTGTCGCTGTACAAATCAACGTCGTCGAAGCGCAGAGTGTTCAGAAAGCTATTCACGCCATGCACGTTGCGGTATGTAATCTCCGGCTCGATCGTATGGCGCACCTCTGTGCCGAAGAGGTGTTGCATCGAACGTGGTATCTCGAACGTGCGTTCCATAGTCGGCGGATCGATGTGGATGTTTAAATCGACGGCTGCGCGGTTGAGTGAGTTTGTGGACTCGACCGGCACGACACCTTGCGCCTGCCTGGAACGCGAATAGAACGTTTCGCGCACGGCAACACTGCTCATTGTGTGCCAGCCTCCGCCCGAAAGCGGAAGCGAGAGTTCCGGCTCGATATCGACACGCTCGACAATGCCGGAAGAAGTGAAGTTCGGCTGAGATCGCTTCAAGCCTGCGGCAGAGCCCGTCAGGCTCCAGAAAAAGGGTGAGTTCGCGATGCGGTGATCCACTGCGTCGAAGTCGACCGACGGCGCATGAAAGATGCGCACCTGCTGCCCCGGTATGGTGCCGATCGGCACACGCTTCAGGCCCTGGTATCTATCCACGCGAGCGTCCACCGAGTAGCCGTCATCCTGGCGAACGACGTAGGCCGTTGAATTGATGTCTGAGCTGACCGCCTGATTGAAGTTTTCGGTGAACGCTTCGCGATACACGTAGGAGCTGAGGTATTCGGCATCACCCACAGCGCGCATTGTTGGCGTAAGCTGCCGCCGGAAAGAGGCTGTGACATCCTGCCCGCCCTGATTCGTGTACAGTCCCGTCGTTGAATCGATGAAGCCACGGTCCTGAAGCGCCGTGAAGTGCGCGTTGAAGAACTCGTCTCCGACGCCGCGATAGCGAAACGTTCCGGACTCCGAAAAGCCGCGCGAGGAAAAGTACTCCATGCCTGCGGTCAAATCAGCAGAACGGCCCAAGGCAAAGTACGCGCTTTCGCCGAAGACAAAGCCTTTGGTGCTCGACTGACTGATGACGGGAATGAGCAGCCCCGACTGCCGCTTTTGCGCGTCGATCGGATGCGTCACGTATGGAAGGAAGAGCACCGGCACGCCGAGGAGCTTGAACGTAGAGTTCTTCGCGCGAGCCTCTTCGCCATTCAGAGAGAACTGTTTGGAAATCAACTGCCAGTCCGGCCGGGGAAGAAGGCAGGACGTGACAGCTCCTTCATAAATCTCGTAATTCTCCGGACCGGTCTTCACCACCATCCGGCCGGAAAACAGCACCGGGTTCGCGTTGCTATACGAACCCTGCGTCAGAGCGTGAAGTCCGACTGATCCAGACACGTCATAGAAGCGGCCCAGCTCTGTTTTTACGTTGTAGGTGCCGTGGGAGGCTTCAAGATATTCGCCGTTGGTGCCACCGGAGAGTCGCAGGTGGCCGTTCGCCGTGATGTCGCCCGTCTCTTCGTCATAGCTGATCGTGTCAGCCTGAAAGGTGCGGCCCTCGTAATGCACCACCACATGTCCGGAGAGCATCTTGATGCTGCCCTGCACCGTGAGGCTGTCGGCATCGGTCGAGCTCTGCGGAACGGGCTTGCCGGTGCCGATGACCGTAGCGCGCGGCAGCGTGTCCAGGTCGGGCGTTCCGCTGGCGTTTTGCGCTTGAGGCGCAGCCGGAAGCTGAGTGGGAGATTGATACCCCGCCGAGGGAGGTGTCTTCTGCGTTACCTCTTGTGCGAGGAAATGTGGATGAGCCCGCAGAGCGGCGATGATAGTTATGAGAACCAGGACAAGCTGTTTCAAGCATCGAAGCCGCCCGCGTTTCACCAACGGGAAGACAGGCGGAGCTTGGATTGGGCCGTCCACACGATTGAGATTAGACGATTTTGGAAGCATGGAGCTCGCCGCTCAGTTTGCGGCAGCGGGGCCAGGGGTTAGGAGAGCATGAAGAGCGCAGCACAACGGGAAGAATCGGCTGATCTGTTTGACGTACAGGCAAACGGAACGGAAGGTGCACCTGCGCTGCGGGAAATGGCGGCGGAACGTCTTGCATCCCATCGCCATCGCGCTTCCGCAGAACGCATATGGCAGGCGCAGCAGGCTGCGGCAATGGTGCGCGAGCGCACTGAGGCCCGCCGGGGATTATCAGGATCGTTGGGATCACAGCGGGTGCGTGACGCCGTTGCTGCCCGTTTCCAGGCGAGCCAAAGCTATCGCGAATACCTTTCCGCCGAAGCGGAGCGCGCCATCGCGCAAGCCGAAGCTGAAGCCGAAGTCGCTAACCGCAACGCGCGGGCCGTTGCCGAAGCGCAAATGCAGTTGCTGGAAGAGCTGGAGCAGTGGCAATCACCCGAGACTGGCCTTCGTGAGGCCGCAAAGGAAGAACAGCACGCCGAAGCGCGCGGCGAACTTGCCCATGCCTTGGCTGATATTGCGATGGGCGCGCGCGAACTCATCGCGGAACCGATCTTCATACCCGTTGCGACGGCTACCCCACGTATTCTGCCGGCCCTTCAAAACGACGCCAACGAAAAGCCCGTCAATGAGGTGTCTGCCGCGGGCCTCACAGTGCGGCTGTTCGAAGAGATCGGCACATCGCGGCTGAAACCAGGGGACTTGCGGCTAGGCAAGCACGTTGGTGCGTCGGTTGCGGGCGAAGCCGAAATGAGCGACCTGGAAGAAGAAATCGAATTTCGTCGCGCACCAGAGTTCCAGCCGCACATCATCGAAACAACTGCCATTCCTGGCAACCTCATCGAGTTTCCACGGCAACTCATCGCGCCACGCAAAGCTCGTCCGCGCCTCGCTGAAGGCCCGCTGCGCGAAGATGTGGCGCCGGAGCCGCAGCTACGCATTTTCGAGGTGGAAGCCGAGCAGATTTCTGTAGAACCACTCTCGGTGGCGGCTATCGAACCCGCGGCCGTCGCGGAGTGGCAAACGCTGTTGCTGGACGGCAATGCAGCGCGCGTGCCTGATGCACCGGCTCACGCGCAGGCCCACTTCACCATGCAGCCCCAGACCGCTCCCCTGGAATTGCGTCTGATGGCCGCTTCTGTGGATGGAGCTTTGTTGCTCACCTCACTCCTGGCGTTCGGAAGCGTTGTCGTCGAAGTGTGTGGCTCGAGCCTGCGCGATCTGCCCAAGCCACTCATGGCTGCATCTGCAGCGGGAGTACTGCTTACCTTCTTTCTTGCGTTCCAATTGTTGTTCTTCACCTTCGGTGAAGCGACACCGGGCATGCGCTACGCCCGCATCGCGCTATGCACCTTCAGCGATGACAACCCAACTCGCAAAGCCATGCGCCGTCGCATTGGCGCTGTCCTTCTCGCAGCAGCACCTGTTGCCCTAGGGCTTGCGTGGACGTTCCTTGATGAGGAGCGGCTGGGATGGCACGACCGCATGTCGAGGATGTATCAAAGGGCGTACTAAGGGCAATTAACAAGGAACAGTTAACAGCCTTACTCCGGCATCACTGCCCCAGCCTGTACCCACTGCGTCACGATCGCAATGTCAGCATCTGACAGCTTGCTCTTCGGCGGCATTGGCATGGGGTCGTCGGCCGGGCCTTCGTGGCGAATGAGCTTGATCAGCAGCGATTGCTCCGGGTGGCCGGCAACGATGACTGCCCCGTCGTGGCCACCCTTCATCATGCCGGCTTTCGTGTCGAGCATCAGCCCGCCGCGGTGATTCAAACCTGCATGGCAGCGATAGCAATTCGTTTGGAGTATCGGCTGCACCTTGGTGGTATAGAACTCCACCGGATCAGGCTGCGATGCTCTTGGTGACGCTTGTACCGTTACCGGCTGCCAGAACACGGCAGCAGAAGCAAGCCCTGCGGCAGCAAGCCCGAGCACGACAACATGCAGTGATTTCGTTGTGCGCATGGCGCGGCGATTCTCCTGTTCCGCTAGACACAATTTATCGTGAAAAGGTGTGCTGTTGACTCCATACAAACGAATCCGCATTGCTACTAGATTGCGCCCGGACCCGACGTTAGGCTGTGAAAGCTCTGGCCGTTTTCGCGGCCTCCACAAATCAGGCGTTCGATGATGATGCCAACGCAGCTCTTGCGCACGAACGCAACCCAGCGCACCTTCGCTTTCTTGATCGTTGCGACGATGGCCGCCGTGCCGTCCTTCGCAGCGAATCGTGCCCCACGCCTCCACGCGGCTTCGCATCCGGTCGGTCACGTCGTGGCAACTCGAGCTGAGGCTGCGCGTGAACACGAACATCGCGCGGCGCACGTTCAGGTTGTTGAAGCTCGCCCGAGCAAACACGGGAAGAATTCGAGCGGGGGCAAGGTTCCTCTGGCTGCCGCCAAGTCACATACGAAAGACTCGCGCCGCAGGCATCGCGAACCCGAGATCGTAGACGAACCTGTCGTGATGCATCGAGCCAGCGCGCACGGCCATGTGCTGACCAGGCGCGAGCGCCAAGAGGAAATGGCGGAAGCCAGTTACGAGGCAGCGCGTTACGACGCCGCGCGTCGCGCGCACCTAGTGAGTCACGCCCATAAGACGTTCGAGGCGCCTGTACGAGAGGTGGCAACTCGCGAACCAGAGTCTTCGGCGTCGCGCTACGCCTCGCGCGAATATGCGGCGAGCTATGACAACATTTCGCGCGCCGTCGATCAGGCGACACGGCCGAACGCCTATGCCAGGCGCGAAGGCGACACGCAGATAGGCACGGCATTGCGATCCGACACGACGCCAGAAAATCACCCTTCCGCACCCACAGCCGATCCGATTGCCGATGAAGCACGCCGTTCGTCCGTCGTCGTGCGCCGTGCGTTGTCTCCTGCACAGATCGCCGCCATCGATGCTCCGCCGAATCCCGTGCAGCACTATCAGCCACGCGTCGCCACTGGTTTTGGCGCCGAAGTTGCGCCGCTTCCGTCGTCTGCACATCAGCGCAACGCTCCTGGCGACGCTGCACTTGCAAACGAAGCACAAGACCTGGGCGAGGACCTTGCTGCTGATGGTGTTCCGTCCGCGCGTACGCTGGCGAACGATGCCATGCAGCCGCTCGTTACGCCGATGTACACGCGCGACGGCAGTCTGATGATGCCTGCTCCACTGAAGGGCTCGCACGAAATACTTGTGCATCAGAACCTGATGGCCGATCAAGACGGCCTGGAACGCATCCGCGATGACATCCAGTTGAACCGTCTCCGTGCGCAACGCGAACTGGTTAGCTTTCCTGAGTCGCCAAGTCTGCGCGTGAATGATGGTCTGCCTGAGAACCGCCGTTATGCGCGTCCGTGGACAGTACAGTTCGCCGCCGATGCAGCGCGAGCGTTTTATCAGCACTTCGGTGAGCCGTTACAGGTCAACTCTGCCGTGCGCACAGTGTCATACCAGGCGCGTTTGCAGCGCGTCAATGGCAATGCCGCTGCCACCAGCGGTGAAGCCGCGTCGCCTCACCTTACCGGGCAGGCCATCGATCTTGCGAAGCGCGGCATGACTGCGGATCAGATTGCGTGGATGCGGACATACCTCGTGCCATTCATCGACGCCGGCAAGGTCGATGTCGAAGAAGAGTTCCAACAGGCCTGCTTCCACATCAGTGTGTACCGCTCGTACCTGCCTGCCGTTCGCCGGCAGACATTTCAGGTGGCGCAGATACGTTCTCTTCCGCCAACACCGGCAACAACCCTGCGCGAGAGCCCCGACGCAAACCAGTAGATGCCTATGGCAAAGGCGGCTTCGATTTGCAATCGCCTTTCCTCTTGCCTAGCTGGATTCGCGGTCATTTCTTTGTATTCGGATTCGGTGGCACCTTGGCGCCTTCGCGACGCTTCTCTGCAAGAGCAATCGCAATCGCCTGCTTCGGGTTCGTTACCTTCTTGCCGCTGCGGCCGCTCTTCAGCTTGCCCTGATGCATCTCGTGCATCTCCCGCTCGACGCGCTTCCCAACAGACGGGTCGTATTTCCGCCCTGAGGCTGATTTCTTCGCCGGGCTCTTCTTAGCGGCTGCCTTCTTTGCTGAAGACTTCTTCGTTGCCTTCTTTGCGGTTGCTTTCCTGCCCGCGGGCGTTTTACTCGCTGCCTTCTTTGCCGAAGAACTTCCCGTTGCCGAAGACTTCTTCGTTGCCTTGTTTGCGGTTGCCATGTGGGTTGAACCTCCCACGTGCTTGGAGCGCATGTGCACCATCTTCGTTGCATCCCGCATGATGCAATCATCAACGCCGCTGTCGGCGCGCTGCCACGACACCGAACACAAGCGCTGCCGCTGCAAGCGCAACGAGCGTTTGCGTCGCTGCGTAGAACAGTGCACCGTGTGTACGTTGCAACTTGCCCGCTTGCCACGCGGCGTACGTTGCATTCAGATCATCAGCAAGACCTGGAATTGTGATGTCGTTGAAGGTTGTTGTCGGAAGCGAACCGAATACCCGGTCCGGCTCCGGCTTTTCGCCGACGCGGTCTTTTGGAATTGCCGTGATGAGCGCATTCACTTCCGCATCGCGGGGATCATCGAACAGCGAGCTATCAGCCGTGTTTGGAAACAGCGTAGAGCGGCCCGTCATCCTGTGCTCGATCGCGGAGACGCCATCCTGACACACGCCAAGCGCGTAGTAGCCGCCGAACGAAAGCTCGGGCCGCGCCGCATGCTGGTGCATGTACATCACGGTGAGCAGCCCGACGAGGCGCGTGACTTCAATTGCCTGCTCACCGGTGTAGGTATGCGCGTCGCGCTTCAGCACCCACGCCTGGTCGAGCGTGTCCATGGTTCGCCATTCGCTCTTGCCGTCGATGCCGAAGTAGTAGCTGACATCCGCGTTCACGTGCGGCCCGCGGATGTGCCACTCGTACTCTGCGTGCGAAACCGGTACAAGCAACGGACGTGGACGCGAGAACCAGTTTCCCGTGTTTGGGACGGCAATTTGCGTGTCGAGCCAGAACGGCATCATTACGTCCTCGCCTTTGTAATGCAGATGTCCGAAGTTGGCGAAGTAGCGCGAGTCGGTAACGTTGACCGTGTGACCTGAGGTGATCAGTGCGGCAATCAAGTCTTCCGGCGTGACGATAGCTCTTCCTTCAAGGCTTCTTTCCCATGTGCCCGGCTTGGCGCTCATTACGGCTGCACTGAACTTGGCAGAACCATCCAGCTTGTTCGCCGCAAGGCGGTTCAGCACATCCGCCAACCGCTGCGACTCCGGCTGCATGGGCGCGAGAGCATTTGGCCCGTCGCCCCGCACCACGCCACCGCCAAGTTGCGTTTGCGATGCAGCAAGATTGAACGCTGGAAAAGTCGAAGGCTCGCTTAGCGAGACCGTCGCTTCTTTGTTCAGCGCATAAGGACCTAGATCAAGAAACTGTCGCGCCTGCTCTTCGCTCATCGATGCCGCAGGGGAGCCGGGATGCACCGCGGCCATGCCTTCCAGCTTCGGGTTCTTGCCAGCGAAGTGTCCCGCGACTCGGACCGTCGGGTTGACCTCACGCATGGTCCAGCCCGGAAAGCGGTCAAGTCCCTCCCAGTCTTCACCGAGGATCCGCTTCCGCAGCTCTTCGATAAGCGCGGGCGTCAGCAGCGCCGGTCCCTTTTTACCGCCGTGATCGAGCTGATGAATCAGTGCTTCCGTAAACCCAGGCTTTGCGGAAAGCTCGCGCATCATTTGCGACAGCAGAATGGTGTTCGGCGGCATGGGCATCACAGGCACAACGTACGTTTTACGGCAGCCGGAAGCCGCCAGCAAAGCGGCCAGTGCAACAATTCTGCGGGACAGGCGCATAGTTTCTAAGATGCGCATCTATGTCAGGTGCCCGAAGCCTTCACCACACCCCAAATGTGTATGAGCGCAAGAATGACATTGCAGGCAACGGCGATCGGCAGATACACGAGCTTGAGCGGTGCATGAGAGTGAAGGCCCTCCTGCACAATCGCCCAAAGCACGAATGAGAACAGCAGCGCGATCTCAAGTGAAATCCAGGTAAGCGCATTTTGTGTTGCAGCTTCCTGCGCTACACGTTGAGGCGAGTTGCGTGGAGCAGGAAGATTGAAAAACTGAGGTTTCGAACGCACGAATCTGAGCAGCGCAACGTCAGCCGCCGTGATGAATACGATGACACAGGTCAGGGCTCGCGGAGCATAGCTGTGCGGTGTGCCTGCTGCGTCGAAGTGACTTGCGATTCGCGGCGGAAGCAGGTGAAAGAACGCTCCCAGATAGAGCGACTGCAGAACCGGCAACGCATAAGCAATCAGGTCGCGCGCGCTGGGCATACGTCTATTGCCGGATGAAGTTTTGCGATGTCAGCGAGTGGTGGCGTTCACTTGCTGTGTTTGTCACCACGAGATATCCGGCGAGCTTTGACGCGGCTCCATCAAATTCTGTGACGGTGAGCACGATGCCTTCCGCTGCCTGTACGTTCATGCGTTCGGTTCCAAACGACAGATCGGCGTCGAGCTTGGTGTGCGTGGCCGACTTGTTGTTGATTGCAAGCTGCCAACCCTTTGGCAGCGAAGACAACCCCTCAAAGCCACCGCCCATGACCTCGATTTCGAAGCCGATCACTTCCTCGTTCGGGCGCAGTTTCAAGTTGCCGAGCCGAAACGAAACCGATTTCTTCTGTACGAGGGACAAGCGGTACCCAATCTGCCCAAGTTCAGGGCTGAAATAACACTATAACGAGCAGACGTTGGCCGCCCCGCTTCTGGTGCAGCTTTTTAGACCGCCGCATCCAGCTTCTTCACTACCAGTTCATTCAGTAGTGCCGGGTTTGCCTGCCCTTTGCTGAGCTTCATCACCTGTCCAACAAAGAACGCGCTGACTGTTTTCTTGCCGCCACGGTACTGCTCCACCTGCTTCGGATTGGCAGCAATCACTTCGTCGATCATCATTTCGATCGTGTAGGAATCGGTGATTTGCTGCGGCTTGTCACGCGAGTACACGTGCGCGAAATCGTGCCCTTCGGCAAAACAGGTGTCTAGAAGCTGCTTCAACTGCTTGGAAGAAATCTCTCCAGCCTCGGTGAGGTCGGCCGCAAGCACGATGCCGTCCAGCGTCACCGGTGACTGCCCGAACTGAAGGCCGCCCACGCGCAAGCGCATGGTGATCTCACTCAGCAGAATTGAAGCCACACGCCGCGGTGACTTCGCGCGTTTTGCGGCAATCTCGAAGCGGTCAGCGAAGTCCCGGTCGGCAGCAAGCGTTGCTGCGTCCTGCGCGGAGATGGCGTAGGCCTCCACCAGGCGCGCGCGCTTGGCCTCCGGCAACTCCGGCATGTCGGCGAGAATCTGGCGCTGCCATTCCGTGCCTACGACCAACGGCGGCAGATCCGGCTCAGGGAAATAGCGATAGTCATGCGCCTGCTCTTTCGAGCGCATCGAGAAGGTACGGCCTTCGGCGTTGTTCCAAAGGCGCGACTCCTGCACTACGCGGCCACCATCTTCCAGCACGCCAATTTGGCGCTCGATTTCGTACTCCAATGCGGCACGGATATAGCGGAAGGAGTTCACATTTTTCACTTCCGCTTTCGTTCCATACTGCGTATCGGTCTTCAACATCACGCTGACGTTGGCGTCGCAACGCAGCGAGCCTTCTTCCATGTTGCAGTCGCTGACGCCGGTGTAGAGCAGGATTTCCTTGAGACGCGTCAGGTATTCGAACGCCTCGTCCGGCGTGCGAAGATCCGGCTCGCTCACGATCTCAACCAGCGGCGTTCCACAGCGGTTCAGGTCAATGTACGTGCGCGACGCCGAGTCCGCAAACCCGTCGTGGAGGCTCTTGCCGGCGTCTTCTTCCATGTGCAGACGCGTTACGCCGATGCGTTTGGGCTGACCCTCAGCATCCGGAACCACAATCACGCCGTTCTCCGCAATCGGCTTGTCGAACTGCGAAATTTGATAGCCCTTCGGCGAATCCGGATAGAAATAGTTCTTGCGCGAAAAGACGCTGGCCTCGCGTATCTCGCAGCCAATAGCTTTCGCCGCCAACACCGCAAACTCCACTGCTTGCTTGTTCAGGACGGGCAAAGCCCCGGGCAAACCTAAGCAGGTGGGGCAAACGTGCGTGTTGGGCTCTCCGCCGTACTCGTTGATGCATCCGCAGAACGCCTTCGTTTTTGTCAGGAGCTGGACGTGTACTTCCAACCCAATCACGGGCTGATATCTGGCGAGCACCTCAGGCGAAAGCGCGGCAACAGCAGGCATAGAAGTTGATTTTACCAACGGCGAAGAGTGCTCCTCAGCGAACCCGCATCTCACCAGTACCAACAGGTGCAAAGAACAGCATGCCGGACGAAAGCAAAACCGCAATCGCAGTGGCTGAGGAGCCAGCGATTGATCTCCCATCGGAAATCGGATCGGCAAGTGAGCCCGAGCCTGAAACGCAAAGCGAGGCCACGCCTGAGCCTCAGGGCGCGCAGAGAAACCTCGAGCGGCCAAGCGCGGAAGAAATCTTCCAGCAGGTTGCGCGCAACGCTGAAGCCGAGCTGAAACGCACGAGCCTTTCTCTTGCAATCTCCGGCGTTACCGGCGGCATGTTCATGGGGCTCTCTGCTTTGGGGGTGGGCATCATCGCCGCGTTACTTGGGAATTCGCCACACACGTTCATCCTGTCACGCATGTTTTACCCACTCGGCTTTATCGTGGTCATCATTGGCCGTTCGCAGCTTTTCACCGAAAACACACTCTATCCCGTGGCGCTGGTTCTCGCTGAAAAGCGCCAGTTATGGAACACGCTCCGGCTTTGGTGCATCGTTCTGCCTTCGAACGTCTTCGGTGCACTGCTGTTCGCTTCGCTGATTGCACTCACGCCGGCGCTTCCGCACAACATCTTGCAGGCGATCGCCCAGTTGGGCCTCGATGCCGCACATACGCCGGCCTCCACCATCTTCTGGAGCGGTGTGATGGGCGGCTGGATCATCGCCACCACGGCGTGGCTGGTCTCGGGCTCGCACTCCATCACAGGCTCCGTGATGATCATCTGGGTGCTGACATTCGTCGTCGGACTGGGCAGCTTCGCTCACTGCATCGCAACATCGGGCGAAATTCTAGCGGCAGTTCTCACGAAGCAGATTGTTTGGACTGCATACCCGCACTGGCTGCTCTTCGCGGTCGCGGGAAACATCTGCGGCGGCGTGCTGATGGTCACGCTGCTGGAGTACGGGCAGGCGATGGCTGGACTGTCGCTCAAGGAAGAAACAGAGACGGCTGAATGAAGGGCTCCCAAGGTTCTCTTCAATCATTCGTTGTCCTCGACTCAAGGAACATAACGGATTCGATCTGAGAATCCTTTGTAAGGAAGAGCCCTGGACCGACGATAGGCTCTTCGACTCCGTCGTCTCCAATCCATGAAGCTTGCTCCAGGAACAATGAGCGATCTTCTGCATCATCGGAGTAGTACCTGACCCAGCCCAATGCCTTCTTGCCGTCCCTCATAGATACTTGGACCCAACCGCTGGCACCCTGAAAAACGTCGTGCCAAACTGCTATTCGAGAGGTTCGCTCGGTGACTTGTACTTTCCGCAGCAAGGTCAAGATCCAGTCGCGGTTCAGATTGGCCGCATACAAGATTCCAAAAGCAACCGCCAGAAGAAAGAGCGCGATTAGGAAGCCGTAATGAACATGAACCTGGTATTCACCGTTTGTACCCGCAATCCAGGACAGCGGAAGTGAATAGCCAACGAGAGGCCAACTCATCAGGTATAAGAGAAAGCTGAAGAGCAAAGCTTCTACAACTTTGTCTAGTTCACTTTGTTCACGTCTCAGGCTGAGGAACTGAACGATGTAGGCGCACGTGAAACCCGGAAGAAGTAAGAGGAAGATCGCAAGAGCTTCAACTTTTCCAGGCATGACACCTATTTTGCTTTCGGAATCACAACTGGCTTAGGGCGTACTGCGTTGGCCGGCACTGAACTTTTGAAGCCACCAACCTTCGTACTTGCCGCACGCTGCGCAGTGTTTGCATCCATAGTAATTCGACCAAATCCAGGCTTATTCATGGTCCCTCGCATAATCATGGTACTACTCCAGATTGCTAAACTGGTATCTGCATGATTCTTCCTTTTGTCCGCGAGATGATGGCGGACCTGGAAAGCTCCCCTTCTTTTGAGCGTGTGCGGCACCACCTTGCGGGCGGCACGGGGCGGAGACGTGTGTCCGGCCTCACAGCAACAGCCCGCGCCCTCTACTTGCCATATTTCGTGAGAGCCGGTCAGGCGCCTGCCCTTGTGCTGGTTCCCGATAACAAAGCGGCCGAGGCGCTGCACAGCACCGTACTTGCGGCCTGCGAGCTGACAGGTGTACTGAAGTGCGAAGAAGTCCTGCGCCTTCCCGCGCATGATGTTCTGCCGTTCGAAAACATTTCGCCGCACCCGGAAATCCAGGAGCAACGCGCCTCGGCACTTTGGAAGATTTCTGGCGGACAGGCACGCCTGGTCATCGCTCCGGTAGAAGCCGCCTGCATGAAGCTCTTTCCGCGCGATTACTACGCCGCGCTCGCGCTTCGGCTGCGCAAGGGCGAAGAGCACATCCCGGAAATGCTCGTGGAGCACCTCGTCTCCGTTGGCTATACGCGCGTCGACGTCGTCGAGATGCAGGGCCAAGTCACCGTTCGCGGCGGCATTCTCGATGTGTATTCGCCGGAGATGGATCGCCCCGTGCGCATTGACTTCTTCGGCGACGAGATCGAATCCATTCGCAAGTTCGATCCTGAAACGCAGCGCTCGAGCACGCAGCTCGACGAAGCTCTTCTACTGCCGCTCACGGAAACGCCCGCGACAGAAAAACTGCTCGAGGCGATTAATGCGCGACTCACGCGTTCCGGAACTGCCGCAGGCGCTGAGTTCGAGGGCGGCGAAACACCACGCGAACTGCAGACCCATGTCGCGACTCGCGGCGGCGAGGCCACGATCTTTCCCGGGTGGGAGTTCTATGCACCGGTCAGCGGCGCCAGGTCTTCGCTGCTGGAGTTGATGGGCCCGCAGACCCGCGTTTTCGTCGAAGAGCCGGCCATGGTGACGAACCAGGGCGAGCGCTGGTGGAACAAAGTCGAGCAGCGGCACGAACGCTCCGGCATCGGCTCACTTGTACGCGCAGAAGATCTTTACCTATCGCCATGGGACTTAGGCGACAAGATCAGCCATTGTCCTGGTGTGGAACTCGATCAGCTTGGCGCGGTAGACGTACTTGAAAGCGACCGCAGTGCGGGCAGCGAAATTGAATTTGCCACGCGGCCCACGATGCGCTTCCACGGTTCTATCCCCGCCATGATTGACGAGATTCGCAAGCTGATGGAAAGCGAAGCTCGCGTGTTAATCGCTGCGCCGAATCAGGGCGAAGTTGAACGCCTCGCAGGCCTGCTGCAGGAGTATGGCGTCCCGTACCGCATCGGCTGGCGTTCGGAGCACGCTGTATCAAACTCCGTCTACTCAGAATCGAGCTATCTCGCGGGCGAACTCCGCACGCCAGTCATCGTGCGCGCGGCAATTGCCAATGGCGTGCAGGTGCTCGATCTCGAACGATCCACCGCGCGGCAGGTCGTCGTCATCGGCGCAAACGATCTGAACGACGATGCCGATGTAAACGCTCGTCCTGTCTCCCGCAAGTCGAAGACAGCTGCATTCGTTTCAGACTTCCGCGATCTCGCTGTCGGCGACTACGTCGTTCATGTGGAGCACGGCATCGCGCGCTACGAAGGCCTGCGCTCGTTCGATCAGCAGGTTGGGCCGCCGCTCGAAATGATGACGCTTCAGTTCGCGGACACCACGCTGTACGTTCCTCTGACGCGTCTCGACCTCATCCAGAAGTATCGCTCGAGCGAAACCGGGCCGCCGCCCGAGTTGAACAAGCTGAGCAATCAGGCCTGGTCGAAGACGAAGGCTCGTGTGAAGAAGGCCATGGAAGACATGGCCGAAGAGCTGCTAAAGCTATACGCGCAACGCAAAGCTGCGGTAGGCACCGCGTTCTCTCCTGACTCCGCCATGCTGCGTGAGTTCGAAGACGCCTTCGACTTCAACGAAACGGACGATCAACTCAGCGCAATCTCAGACATCAAGGCTGATATGGAATCCACGCAGCCCATGGACCGGCTGCTCTGCGGCGACGTCGGCTACGGCAAGACGGAAGTCGCGATGCGTGCGGCCTTCAAAGCTGTGCAGGATGGTAAACAGGTCGCCGTTCTTACGCCAACGACGATCCTCTGCTTCCAGCATTTTGAAAGCTTCAAGAAGCGCTTTGCAAATTTCCCCGTGACCGTAGAAATGATTTCGCGCTTTCGCACCGCAAAGGAAAAGAAAGACATTCTCGAACGCACCGAAGCAGGCAAGGTCGACATCCTCATCGGCACACACGCAATCCTCGCGCAGGGCGTGCGCTTTCAGGATTTGGGTTTGCTGGTTGTCGATGAAGAGCAACGCTTTGGCGTGCGCCACAAGGAACGGCTGAAACAGATGCGTGCCGCTATTGATGTGCTGAGCATGTCGGCCACGCCTATCCCACGAACGCTGCACATGTCCCTCGTTGGCCTGCGCGACATGAGCGTGATCGAGACGCCGCCCAAAGATCGCATGGCCATCCAGACTGTTGTCGCGAAATTCGACGAGAAGATCGTGCGCACTGCCATTGAGGTCGAGCTTGAGCGCGGCGGCCAGGTCTACTTCGTCTCCAATCGCGTAGAAACGATATACGAATTCGCGGCTAAGATTCGCGAGCTGGTGCCGCAGGCGCGCGTGTCGGTTGGTCACGGTCAAATGCCGGAGTCGGAACTTGAAGACGTGATGCTTGGCTTCATGGAAGGCCGTTTCGATGTGCTGTGCGCGACGAGCATTGTCGAAAATGGGTTAGACGTTCCGCGCGCAAATACCATCATCATCAACCGCGCGGATCGTCATGGCTTGAGCGAGCTCTATCAGCTTCGCGGACGTGTAGGTCGATCCAATCGCCGGGCGTATGCCTACCTGCTCATTCCGCCGGAACAACAACTCACGGAGATCGCGCGACGGAGGCTCGCGGCTCTCAAAGAGTTTTCTGACCTCGGCGCAGGCTTCAAGATTGCGGCCCTTGATCTCGAACTTCGTGGCGCAGGCAACATGCTGGGCGGCGAGCAAAGCGGTCACATCGAAGCCATCGGCTTCGAGATGTACACGACGATGCTCGAAGAAGCGGTGAGCCGCCTGAAGGGTGAGGGTCGGGAAGAACGTCCGCAAGTCACTGTCAATCTCGGCATCTCCCTGCGCATCGACGACAGCTACATCCCGGAAGAGAACCAGCGTCTGCGCATGTACAAACGCATCGCGGGCGCAGAAAGCGACGCCGTGCTCACCGATGTTCGCGCCGAACTGGAAGATCGCTATGGCAAACCACCCGATCCGGTGCTGCATCTTCTTGCGGTTGGTGAGATGCGTTTGCTTTGCGAACGCCTGGGAATCGCGCAGATGGAACGCAAGCGCGTTGCAGCAGAAGAGCCAAAGAAAGCCGCACCAGTACCTGCGAAGGCCGCCGCCCCAGCAAGCAACATTCCTTCGCGCTGGGCGCCGGCTGCTCCACGTGCTCCATTGGCTGGCCGACATGGACAGGCGCCGCAGACGGCTTCTCTGCAATTCTCGAGCCGAGCCGCGCTCAATAGAACAGAAACAAACGCAACGCGCGCAGTCCGTGACGTTGTAGCAACAAAGGCTGCAGACGCTCCGACATCGAAAGCCGGGCAGATGAAAGCGATGCGTGACATGCTCTATGTCACCTTCAGCGAGAAGCTGCACGCTACGGCCGCCGAACCGGGCAAAGGTGTGAACGTCGGCTCGTTGATGAAGCTTGTCGCGCGCAACGCAAAGCAAGGTGCGCAGCTTACGCCGCAAGGTGTCCTCCGCTGGCCGCTGACAAGCGGCCAGGCGGAAGATGTCATCCGCGAAACGCGTGATCTGCTATCGGGCTTGGACGCCGCTGCTTCGTAATAAATCGTTAGGCGCCTGCTTACGGTGCCAGTGCTCCTGCTCGCGGACTTTCAGCTGACCCCTTGCGGATATAGATGCGATAAGAATCTCGCTCACCTGGGTCCGTGTCGCCGGGCATCAACTCAGTGCCCTGGCGCATAAAGAAATGGCGCTCGACAACCATTTTGTAGTTCGCCGCCACATACGCTTCGAGCTCAGGCCACTGATCGAGCTTGCTGTACGAATTCGTTTTTTCGAACCATTCGTTACTCAGAACCAGCACCGTTGCGGGATCGCTCTGAGCGAATTGCCACCAGCGTTTCCGGTAGTACAGTGTCGCAGGATTGTTCGGATCGCTGAACAGCAGCAAATCGCCTGTATACCCGGTGTTCTCGACAAGCTGTAAGTGGTACAGCGCGTTCAAGCACCCATAGACAAGATCGAAACACTGCACCTTGCCTTGCAGCTCAGCCGTACCGCCCAGCGTTCGTAGATCGCTTTCGAGCTGCTCAGTAAACGGGCTCTCTGGACGAATGCGATGTAGCGCCTGCATCTTGCGCGGCAACGCCCACAAAATGACGAAGAAGCAAGCAGCTACAGCAACGAGCCTCGGCCATCCTGGATACCGCATCGCCTGCAGGATCTCGATGCCAACGAGCAGTAATGTGAAGACAAGAATGGTGTAGCGGTGATGCGGAAATCCCTTTCCCTGAATGAAGTACGAAAGCCCTGCAACGGCCACGCCAGTGGCAATGGCCCACTTCTCCCAGGACCACGCACCAAACTTCCTCCAATTCACAATCGCCAATGGAATCGCTACGGCGACCAACAACATGAACTTATGATCGAAGGCAGTGAGCAGATGACGCGGTGAAGCACGGTCGAAGGCAGAGTACGCGGGGAGCACGCGGCGCAGGATGAAAACAAAGCCTTCGATTGCGTGGTAATGCAAGAGAAATCCAATGTCGTAAGCGAAGACAGAAACTATGCCAGCCAGGCCCCAGGCCACATACGTAACGAACGCATTTCGCCGCTTCCACAATATAAAACCGGCAAAGCCGAGCAGCACGAAACCCATTGGCAGAAACGTGGGCTTGATGGATGCGGCTACACCATTCGCAATGCCGAACAGCAGCATCCATAAAGGTCTGCGATCGCGTACAGCGCGGAACAAGGCCAAGTAGCCAAGCACCAGGAGAACCGTGATCACCTGCTCACGCTCGACGGAAAACCCTGGACCTTCGGTGCCGTGCAGCGCAACGAAGAAGCAGCCGGCGAACAAACCTGCGAGCCAGTCGTATGGCTTCGCGATGGCGATGAGACCAAGCGTCATCACCGCGAGCAAGAAGAAGTCGTAAACACGCCAGGCGATGTCACTGCCGCCAAAGATTCGCATCGCCAGCCCTTCGGTGTAATAGGCGCCGGGCATGTTGTTGTCCGTGATGTCAACGTAAGGCCGCATGCCGTGTCGAGTCAGGAACTCGACATAATGCATGATCGGAGCATCAAGTGCCAGCGGCCAGTGAACAGTTTCAAAGACGTAGTACACCGCGGAAACGAGCAGCATGATGGACAGCAGCATTCGGGTACGCCTCACCAGCCCATCCGCGGGGGTCGGCGCGGCGTGGCCGCTTAGCGATGGTGTTCCGGGCGCGACATAGGTCATGTGGACAGCACCATCTTACCCGCGCAGCACGCCGGTCATCTGTGCCTCAGGTGCGTCTTCCTCCGAACGCACAACGAGCTGCGCCACTTCGCTACGCATCGGATCGCAGCCTCTCCGGTACACTCGGCGCATGCGCTTCCTTTGCAGCTTCGCCGCATTTTCTATCGTTCTCACTGGATTGCTACCAATGACCCAAGCTACCGCTCAAAAGCTCTCAGCCGATGGGGCAGGCCAGACGTTCACCTATCTGGCAGATCAATACTTTGATCAGGTTTACTTCAAGTTTTCACCGACAGCTGCCACGCAGGCCGGTCTGCACCAGTACGACACGCAGCTCGAGAACTACTCAGCAGCGGGCGTGCAGCGACAGGTCGCGGCTTTGCAAACCTGGGAAAAGAAAATCTTAGCCATTGACCCGTCCGCGCTCGATGCCGAACCCGCAGCCGACCGTGAAATTCTGCTGAACAGCATTCGCGGCACACTCTTGCAGCTACAGGTGATTCGTGGGTGGGAGAAGAATCCTGACAGCTACTCGAGCGGCGTTACCGGATCGATCTTCACGATCATGGAACGTCCCTATGCCCCTGTGAATACACGTCTGCGTGCGGCAGTTGAGCGTGAGCGGCAGATCCCGCAGGTGTTTGCTGAAGCCCGCAAGAACCTCAGGAACCCGCCGCGGATTTACACCGAGATTGCGCTCGAACAGATCGACGGTCTCATCAGCTTCTTCCAGAATGATGTGCCCAGCGCGTTCGCAGCGGCTGACGATCCCAAAGCAAAGGCTGACTTCGCGACAACGAACGCGGCGGTCATCGAGGCGCTCACATCGTATGGCGCATGGATGAAGAGTGAGCTGCTCCCTCGCTCGAACGGCGACTACCGTTACGGCGCCGATACATACCGCAAGGCTCTGCTGTACCAGGAGATGGTCGACACACCGCTCGATCATCTTCTTGCAGTCGGTTATGCAGACCTGCACAGGAACCAGGCTGAGTTCGCACGTGTAGCGAAGGAAATCGATCCTTCCAAGACGCCTCAGGAAGAGCTGGCGGAGCTAGCCACAATCCACCCTGCGCCCGACAAGCTGCTGACGGCCTTCCACGATGAATTTGATACGCTGATCTCCTTCATCCGCACACATCAGATCATTACCATCCCCAGCGAGGTGCAGCCGACACTCGAGGAGACGCCGCCATTTATGCGCGCCACAACACAAGCCTCGATGGATACGCCCGGCCCGTTCGAAAAAGGCACAACTAAAGCCTACTTCAACGTGACGCTGCCCGAAGCGGGCTGGTCAAAGGAACGCATCGCGGAACACATGGCAGCGTTCAACGTCGGCACACTGGTGTCAACGGGAGTGCACGAAGCTTATCCAGGCCATTACGTTCAGTTCCTCTGGCAGGATCAGTTTCCTTCCAAGGTTCGCAAGCTTATCGGAGCAGGGACCAACATCGAAGGCTGGGCGCACTACTGCGAACAGATGATGCTGGACGAGGGTTACGGCCAGCCAGGCACCGGCGCGAAGGATGCTCGCGAGGCCAAGCTGATTCGGCTCGGCCAACTGCAGGATGCACTGTTGCGCGATGCTCGCTTCATCGTTGCTATTCGCATGCATACCGCAATCGGCGGTGCGATGAGCTTCGACGAGGCGGTGGACTTCTTCGTGAAAGAAGGCTACCAATCCAAGTCCATCGGCACGATGGAAGCTAAGCGCGGCACATCGGACGCGCTCTACCTCTACTACACACTTGGCAAGCTCGAGATCATGAAGCTTCGCGAAGACGTGCGCCAACGCCGGGGCGCATCCTTCAGCCTGGAAAATTTCCACAACGACCTCATGCGCCAGGGACTTGCACCGATCAAAATTGTGCGCAAGACGATGTTGCACGACGATTCGCCGGTGCTCTAGTTGCTTTGAAGAGATAGATCGGCTACAACTTCGTCACACGGAACTGTCACGCAGGCGCTATCGTCCATACCGCTCTTAGTTGTTAGCATGGCAGGGTTGAGTTTTCGCTTGAGGTAGTTGTTCCTATGGCAGCAAAAATCCGCAAGGCTGTGTTTCCTGCCGCGGGTATGGGCACCCGTTTTCTTCCCGCCACAAAAGCCACTCCGAAGGAGATGCTGCCGCTCGTCGACAAGCCACTGATTCAGTACGGCGTTGAAGAGGCCGTTGCTGCAGGCTGCACCGAGATCATCATCATCACCAGCCGCTCAAAAACCACGATGGAGGACCACTTCGATAAGTCGTGGGATCTGGAACATGCACTCGAAGAGAAAGGCAAGACCGAGCTGCTTCAGATCGTGCGCTCCGTTACCAACATTGCGCACATCACCTATACCCGGCAGGCAGAAGCTCTCGGTCTAGGCCACGCAGTTCTCCAGGCGAAATCGTTGGTGGGCGATGAGCCGTTTGCGGTGATTCTTCCCGACGACATCGTCGACGCGGAAGTGCCATGCATGAAGCAGATGGTGGAAGCCTTCGAACGCACAGGCAGCTCGATCCTTGGCTCGGAGGTGGTCGAAGGTGCAGCGATCTCCAATTACGGCTGCCTGGATTGCACGCCGGATCCGCTCAATCCCAGGTTGCTGGATATCCGGAACTTGGTGGAGAAGCCAAAAGCATCAGAAGCTCCCAGTCAGAACGCGATCATTGGCCGCTACATACTCACGCCGCTCATCTTCGACATGCTCGAATCCGTGCAGCCCGGCGCAGGTGGGGAAATTCAACTCACCGATGGCATCAAGGCGCTGCTGGAATACGAGCGCGTTTACGGCTTTAGTTATGAGGGCAAACGCCACGATGCAGGCGACAAGCTGGGCTTCCTGAAAGCTACAGTCGAGTTCGCATTGAAGCGCGACGACCTTGGACCGAAATTTCGTGAGTGGCTGCGAAGCCAGCAGTTCTAGGCGTGCTTAGCTAGCTTTCCGCCGGCCTGCAATCGGTTCTGCCTTTGCCGGAAAGTAAACGCGCTTGCCTTGGCCTATCGGTCGCTCCGGAATGTCATCGGTGTTGATGAGTTCGTCCGGCATTTCTGCGAGGCGGCGAATCTCTTCCAGTGATTCAATGCTGATCGGGTCGCCTTGTTTTCTCTTATAGGTTCTGTTCATAAGTCCTCCCCTCCTCCGGTGTCGCCTTCCTTGCTGAAATGATACGCACAAAGAGGTCCTCAGTGTCTGCGGCCTCGAGGTGGATCACGATGACCACTAGCGTTCCACCAATGAGTCCTGTGGTCCGCATGCGCTGCTCTCCGTCAACGACAGAGTCTTCTTCAGTCAGTCGGAACGGATCGTCGAATACGAGTGAAGCCGTCTGGAAGCTGATCCCATGGACGCGTCGATTCCGGGCTGCCTTGTTCTCGTCCCACTCGAAGTAGATCATTCCAACGCGAAACCACTCCTACTGGCTCAGCACCCAGGTGTCCTTGCTTCCACCACCCTGCGAGCTATTCACCACGAGCGATCCCTTCGTCAGCGCGACGCGCGTCAAGCCGCCGGGCACAATCGTGACCTTATCGCCGTACAGCACATAAGGCCGTAGATCGACATGCCTTGGCTCCAGACGATCACCTACCAGACACGGTGCGCGCGAAAAGCTGATCGTCGGCTGAGCGATATAGTTTCTCGGGTTTGCTTTGATCTTCTCGGCAAAAGCTTCGCGCTGCTCCGGCGTGGCATGTGGTCCGATGAGCATGCCGTAGCCGCCGCTTTCCCCCACCGCCTTCACGACCAGCTTGTCCAAATTTGCGAGCACATGCTGCCGGTCTTTGTCCCGCATGCAGAGAAACGTCTCCACGTTGTTCAAGATCGGATCCTGCTTCAGGTAGTAGCGAATGATGTCCGGCACAAACGCGTACAGCGCCTTGTCATCGGCCACACCGGTTCCGAACGCGTTGGCCAGTGTGACGTTTCCGGCGCGATACGCGTTGAACAGCCCAGCCACACCAAGAATCGAATCCGGACGAAACGACAGAGGGTCGATGAAGTCGTCATCGACGCGACGGTAAACAACATCCACGCGCCGCAGGCCACTCGTCGTACGCATGTAGCAGACGTTGTCGTGCACCACCATGTCGCGGCCTTCAACCAGCTCAATGCCCATCTGCCGCGCGAGATACGCGTGTTCAAAGTACGCAGAGTTGAAGACTCCGGGCGACAGCAGAACGATATTCGGCTCCGGCCGGCCTTCCGGTGCAAGCGAGCGCAGCGTGCCCAGCAGCGCCTGCGTGTAATGCTCGATCGGGCGCACGTTGTAGCTGCGGAACAGCTGCGGAAAAATCCGCTTCATCACGCGCCGGTTCGTCAGCATATAGCTCACGCCGGAAGGCACGCGAAGATTGTCTTCCAGCACGACAAAGTCGCCGTTCTCCAGACGAATGAGATCGGTTCCGCAAATAGCGACATACACATTGCGCGGCACCTGCAGGCCCTGCATCTGCCGCCGGAACTGCGGGCAGGAATACACCAGTTCGCGCGGAACAACTCCGTCCTGCAGGATGCGGCCCTCGTTGTAGATGTCTTTCAGGAAGAGGTTCAGCGCGGTGATGCGTTGCGTCAGCCCCTCTTCGACCTTTGTCCACTCCGCAGCGGTAATGATGCGCGGAAGCATGTCATACGGAAATATTCTTTCCGTACCTTCTTCGCGCCCATACACGCTGAAGGTGATGCCCTGATTCAGAAAGCTGAGATCGGCAGACTGCTTACGCCGCTGAATCTCTTCCGTGGGCAGCGCTGCAAAATGCTCCAGAAGAGGCATGTAGTGCGGGTGCAGCTCGTTTTCCGCCTCAAACATCTCATCGTAGGCCTCGTTGAGCACATAACCCGACAGGGCTTCCAACTCGGACGGGTTGAGCGAGGCTTCCGGCGCTGCATTTTCCATGAAAGGTCAGTATAGGGTAGCCGTAGTCGTCATTTAGGGGCCTCCTTACTCGCTTACGGTAAAATTGAAAGGTTGCGTTCTTTCTGCGCTGAAGCGCCTCTGAACCCATACCCATTCAAGTAAGACAGGATTGTCCAGACCGCATG
Source organism: Verrucomicrobia bacterium Tous-C9LFEB (assembly GCA_903970445.1). Taxonomy (GTDB): domain Bacteria; phylum Acidobacteriota; class Terriglobia; order Terriglobales; family Acidobacteriaceae; genus Granulicella. The sequence continues at coordinate 84,907 of CAJCIP010000017.1, forward strand.
AGCACCTCAGCCCAGCCTATCCGCAATATCGCCATCATCGCGCACGTTGACCACGGCAAGACCACGCTGGTCGACGCCATGCTGCGCCAATCCGGCACGTTCCGCTCCAATGAAGCCGTCGTCGAGCGCGTTATGGATTCCAACGACCTTGAAAAAGAGCGCGGCATCACGATTCTCGCGAAGAACACGGCGATCCACTACAAGGACTCGAAGATCAACATCGTCGATACGCCAGGGCACGCCGACTTCGGCGGTGAAGTGGAACGCGCACTCAAGATGGTCGACGGCGTCGTGCTCCTGGTTGATGCCAGCGAAGGCCCGCTGCCGCAGACCCGCTACGTCCTCTCCAAGGCGCTCGAAGCCAAGCTCACACCCATCCTCGTCATCAACAAGATCGATCGTCCTGATGCTCGTCCGCAGGAAGTGCTGAATGAGGTCTACGACCTGTTCATCGACCTCGATGCCGACGAAAATGTACTCGAATTCCCAGTCATTTACACCAATGGCAAAGCTGGTACCGCGACGATGGACCTGGACACCCCGGGCACCGACCTTCAGCCGCTTTTCGAACTCATCTTCAAGACCATCCCGGCCGCCCCAGGCACCGAGGACGGCGACCTTCAGATTCTCGTCACGAACCTCGATTACTCCGACTATCTTGGCCGCCTCGCCATCGGTCGTGTGTTCAACGGAAAATTGAAGATCGGCCAGGAAGTGAATCTGTCACGCATTGACGGCTCGCTGCAAACAGTAAAGGTCACCAAGCTTTTCACCTTCGACGGCCTGAAGCGTATCGACACCGAAGAGACAACAGTTGGCGACATCATCGCCGTTGCCGGCATTCCGGGCATCACTATCGGCGAAAGCTTCTGCGCTCTGGAAAATCCGAAGCCGTTGCCCATTATCGCGATCGACGAACCAACCATCGCCATCGTCTTCTCTGTAAATAACGGTCCATTCGCCGGCCGGGAAGGCAAGCTCGTCACTTCGCGCAACATCAAGGAACGCCTTGAGCGCGAACTCCTCACTAACGTCTCGATTCGTGTGGAAGATACGGGTACGCCGGACAACTTCAAGGTGCTCGGACGCGGCGAATTGCAGCTGTCGGTTCTGATCGAAATGATGCGCCGCGAAGGTTTCGAGCTGATGGTTTCGCGACCGACCATCGTCACCAAGCGCGTCGATGACAAGTTATTGGAACCGTCTGAAATTATGACCATCGACGTTCCCGAAGAGTTTGCCGGCACCGTCATTCAGAAGCTCGGACCGCGCAAGGGCGAGATGACCAAAATGTCGAACCATGGCTCCGGACGCGTGCGCATGGAGTTCACAGTTCCCTCGCGCGGCCTCATCGGTCTGCGCAATGAAATGCTCACCGAGACCCGCGGTACCATCGTGATGAACTCGATCGCCGGCGAATACATCCCCTACACCGGCGACATTCCACAGCGTCAGACTGGTGCGCTGATCTCCGATCGCCAGGGAACGACGACACTCTATGCGCTCGACGGCATTCAGGACCGCGGCATCCTCTTCCTCGGCGACGGCGTGGAAACTTACGAAGGCATGATCATCGGCGAGCACTCACGCGACAACGATCTCGACGTGAACTGCGTGCGCGAAAAGAAGCTGACCAACATGCGCGCCTCCGGCTCCGACGATGCTGTTCGCCTGGTTCCGTTCAAGGTGCTTACACTTGAGCAATCGATCGAGTTCATCGCAGAGGATGAGCTAGTTGAAGTTACGCCAAAGTCGCTGCGCCTCCGCAAGAAAGTTTTGCAGGCGAACCGCCGTCCGCGTAGAAATCAATCAGCCGAGTAACGACCACTGTTTGTACACGACCGGCTAGAGGCACTTACGACCCTGCTGATGGAAGCCAAGTTTCGCGCACCTGTTCCCGAGAATGACGATGCGCGCCTGGCGGCCCTGCGCCGCTACAACATCCTCGATTCAGCGCGCGAGCAGGCCTACGATGACATCACATCGCTGGCCGCATTCATCTGTGACGCACCATTTTCCACCATCACGCTGGTAGATCAAGACCGGCAATGGTTCAAGTCAGAACAAGGCTTCGGCGTCAGCGAAACGAACCGCGATGACAGCATGTGCGCGTGCGCGATTCTTCAAACTTCGCCGATGATTGTGGAAGACACGCTGTTGGATGAGCGCTTTCGCGACAATCCTTTCGTGACAGGTTGGCCTGGGATTCGCTTCTATGCCGGTGCTCCGCTTGTCACCGGGGACGGCTTCGTTCTCGGCACGGTCTGCATCTTCGATACCAAACCACGCACTCTTACCTCTCCCCAAATCAACTCGCTGGAAGCGCTTGCCCGGCAGACGATGGCTCATCTCGATCTGCGTCTCCGCATGGCCGAAGCAGAAAAACAGGCGCAGGTGCTGCGCACAGCGGAAAAGCTCGCGGCCGTGGGCCGGCTCGCGTCTTCCATGGCGCATGAGATCAACAATCCGCTGCAGTCCGTGACCAATTTGCTCTTTGTAGCAGCCATGACTGAAGGCGCCGAAAGCAAGCAATTTGTTGCGCAGGCTCAGGACGAACTCAGGCGCGTCTCGCACATCGTCACGCAGACGCTACGCTTTCACAATCAGTCCATCGCACCGGAATCCGCACGCATCGGCGAAATTGTCGAGTCGGTCATCGCTTTGTTCGCCACCCGCTTGCGGCACGCCTCTGCCAGCGTCTTCGTCGAAGACCGCCAGACAGACGCGCTTGCGGCCTACGCTTCGGATCTGCGGCAGGTGTTTGCAAACTTCGTTGGCAATGCTCTTGACGCTATTGCCACAACAGAGCCGCGAGCCATCCGCGTCCGGATACGCGACGAGCAAAATCTGCGCACGGGCGAGCCGGGCGTCCGCGTGCTCGTGACAGACAGTGGCATCGGTATCCCTGCCGAAAATCATGCAAAGCTGGCGGAGCCTTTCTTCTCCACGAAAGGTGCTCGCGGCACGGGCCTGGGATTGTGGGTAAGCCGCGGCATCCTGACCAAACACAAGGCGACGCTTGCCATCCGAAGCTGCACAGAGGGACCGCGGCGAGGAACCACCTTCTCCATCTTCTTCCCGCACGCGAACGGAATCACCGTCTAGCTCCCTCCTGCCCAGCTATAGTCATCGCATCGCTTTTTACAAGTAAAGGAAGCTGCCTCGATGAAACAGCGTTTCGCGTGCTTCATTCTTGTCCTTTCAACACTGGGTGCTTCTGCGCAATCAGCTGATAGCGCTCGCTGGGTCGCCGAAGCGAAAGCCGTCAACATCACCCGTGATGATTGGGGCATTGCGCATATCCACGGCACGACCGATGCTGATGCCGTCTTCGGCATGATCTACGCGCAATGCGAAGACGACTTCAATCGCGTCGAAACAAACTACCTTGTCTCGCTGGGCAGGCTTTCTGAAGCTGAAGGCGAGAGCCGCATCTGGCAGGATTTGCGTCAGCGACTCTTCCTCGACCCCGAAGAGTTGCAAGCGCAATATGCCGGCAGTCCCGATTGGCTGAAGCGCCTGATGAATGCATGGGCGGACGGCCTTAACTTCTACCTCGCGAAACACCCGGAGGTGCATCCGCGCGTGCTCAAGCACTTTGAACCATGGATGGCGCTCTCGTTTACCGAAGGCAGCATCGGCGGAGACATCGAGAAGATCAATCTAAAAGACTTGAGTGAGTTCTACGGTCCCGGCTATAGCTTTGCTAGCGATTCTTCCTCTCGACTGTCCTCTGTCCATCCACCGGAAGTGCACTCCCTGCTTCAGGAAACAGGGGACATCGATGGAGGCTCAAACGGCATTGCTATTGCGCCATCAAACAGCGCTACTCATCACGCGCTTTTGCTTATCAATCCACATACTTCCTTCTTCTTTCGTTCCGAATTGCAGGTCACGAGTGACCAGGGACTGAATGCTTACGGCGCTGTCACATGGGGTCAGATGTTCGTCTATCAAGGCTTCAATGATCGCGCTGGATGGATGCATACCTCTAGTAACGTCGACGCGGTGGATGAGTACATAGAGTCCATAGCGGCTGCGCCTCCAGATGGGCATCTCGTTTACAAGTATGGAACCGAAAGCAGACCCGTACGCTTGAAGTCGCTAACCCTGAATTACAAGACGGACACGGGCATGCGCCAACGAACGTTTCAGGGCATCTACACGCACCACGGACCAGTCATTCGTGGAGATGGAACAAAAGAAATCGCCACCCGCTTGATGAATACACCTGTTGCTGCTCTTGAACAAAGCTTCCTGCGCACGAAGGCACGCACGTACAACGATTACAAAAAGACGATGGAGCTGAAGGCGAACTCATCCAACAACACCATCTTTGCCGATGCTGACGGCGACATCGCTTACTGGCACGGCAACTTCATCCCGAAGCGCGATACCAGTTTCGACTTCACACAGCCGGTCGACGGCAGCAATCCAGCCACAGAGTGGGGCGCGTTGATGTCACTCGACGAAGTACCGCACTTGCTGAACCCCGCTAGCGGTTATCTCTTCAACGTGAACAATGCACCGTGGAGCGGTGCCGGCGAAAGCTCTTTGCGCCGCTCCGACTTTCCTCGGTACGTCGAGCAAGGCGGTGAGACATCTCGCGGCCTCCATGCGGCTATGCTGCTGGCGAATCAGCATCAATTCACACTCGACTCGCTCAGAGCGGCGGCTTACGACAGCTATCTCCCATGGTTCGTACGCACGCTTCCAGCGCTGGTCAAAGCATGGGACGACCTCCCGGCCACGAATCCGCAGAAGCCACGCCTTGCCCCGCAGGTCGCCCTCCTTCGCACATGGGATAAACGCTGGGCCACTGACTCCATTGCAACCACGCTTGCCGTTATGTGGGCTGAGGCCGCCGGCAACCCCGTGGCCGGAGATGCGCGACGCGCAGGTGCGCTGTGGGAAGACTACGTCGTGGAGCACGTAGACGGCGCCACCATGCTGAAAGCTCTCGAAACTTCCTCAGATAAGCTCGCGAAAGACTTCGGCACCTGGAAGATTCCGTGGGGACACATCAATCGCTTCCAGCGCCTCAACGATGACATCGCCCCAAACTTCAGCGACACCGGCGCGAACATTCCCGTAGGCTTCACGCCGTCGCAGTGGGGCTCGCTAGCGTCGTTCCAGTCGCGAACTTACCCGGGCACAAGACTTCGCTATGGCACCAGCGGCAACAGCTTCGTCGCCGTGGTCGAGTTCGGCCCGCGCGTTCACGCCAAAGCCGTCACGGCTGGCGGCGAGAGCGGCGATCCAACTTCAAAGCACTTCAGCGATGAAGCCGAGCGGTACGCTACTGGCAATCTTCGCGAGGTTTACTTCTACGCAGACGAACTGAAAGGCCATACGGAGCGGAAGTATCGTCCGGGTGACTAGACATCGTTGCCATGCAAGGTAATTTTGCAAACAAGAAAGCGGAGAAGCCTGAGTTACAGGGTTCTCCGCTCTTGTTTGCCTACCTTCCAAGACTAGCAAATTGGAGGGAATAACTATGCCATTTATTTTGAAGAATTATTTGCCGTCGAATGAATCACTTAGCCCAAAATTTGAACGGCGGGGGGCTTGACAGGAATTTTGCACAAGCCTCGTTTGCCACCGTGTGGCGGGGAACCATTCCAAGGATCACTGGTGCATTTTTGTGCGTCCAAGGCGGCTTCAAATACGCTTTTGACCAGCTTTGGAAACATGCTGCTTTCGGGCGAGCTAATTTCCTCGAATGAAGGCACATGTTCTTAATGCTGCGTTCCCATCGCTACCTAATTGCCAAATGGCAGCTCAGAGAAGACAATTGGCGTATGACAGCGGCAGCGATTTCGCAGGTTCTTGGTGGGCCAGGAACATTGAAAAGGCAGGTCACTTCAGAAACCGACCTTCACGCCATGACACGCGAGGGGCTCCCGGTAGGCGCTCTTGCAGTGCTCGCGCATGGCTTAGCGGTAGAGCAGAAAAAGCTCGCTAAAGTTGTGGGCATTTCTGACAGAACCCTTAGCCGGCGTCTGTCCAGCAAGTCGCGTCTCTCGCTGAGTGAGAGCGATCGCACGATGCGTGTGGCGCGGGTTTTTGCGAAGGCCGTCGATACATTTGGAACAACAGAGGAGGCTTCTCGCTGGCTGCAAGAACCGAATCTTGCGCTCGCCGGCGACGTACCCTTAGACCTGCTGGAAACGGATGCAGGAAGTAAATCTGTCGAAGTAATTCTGCTTCGCATCGACTACGGCGTCTACAGCTAATGAAGTTCTGGCGCATCTGCAGACGTCCGTATGTGGCCAGTGCGTTTTCTGGAGAGGGGGCGAAGCTGGCTGGGGGCCGATGGAACACCCCAGGGACCGCCATTGCGTATACTTCGCAGCATCTGTCGTTAGCGGCGATTGAGTTGTTCGTGCATATAGGCCGCGAGAGACCACGAGATCTCGTAGCCGTCCAAGCTGAACTACCGCTCGACAAAGAGATAGAAGCCGGCCGCAAAGACATCTCCGCTGCGCTACCTGACGGATGGAAATTTAGTCAGGCCATAACGCGAAGAGTGGGTGATAAGTGGAGCAAATCTCGAAGCTCCGTGGCAACGTCTGTTCCTTCAGCAGTCATTGACGTGGAATGGAACATCCTGCTGAACCCCGCGCATCCAGACTTCTCCAAACTTCGCATCCTGCGAACCATCGACTTCGTCTTTGACGAACGGATGTACAAAGGAAACGAGCCGTTAGTCTAGCGCGGCTTCCCAGCCGTCGTACTCGCCGTTTACTGCTTCTGCGATAGCGGTAAGCACCACACGTTCATCAGCGAGTACTTCATCATTTACCAAACCCATGCGCTCTGCGATGAGAGACTTGGGCCGCTCCGAAGGCGGATACTCGACACCATGGCGCGTCTTGTAGCCACCCTCGCCAAGTTTCGCTTTCGCAGAAGAACGCGATGCATCATCGACGAAGTAAAGGTAGTGAACGACGTGGCGCTCGCGTGAAAGATCGGCACCAAACGCTGACAGATTCTCGATAACTTTCTGATCGCCCAGAGAAGGATCGGTATTGTCGTATTTGTCGAGAACTTCATACCCGTCGCACAGCGTCGGATGAAGTTCATGATCATCGGAATCGTATGACATAGACTTTTACCTGCCGTAGAACTCGCTGCGCTTTCGGCTGTAGAAGAAGTACACACCCAGCCCCACAAACAGCCACACAAAGAACCGCACCCAGGTGATCGCAGGCAGACCAGCCATGAGCAGAATGCAGAACACGGTGCTCAGCACAGGGATCACGGGGCCGAACGGCACTCGAAATCCGCGGCGGCGGTTGGGATCTTTGTAGCGCAGCATGATGACGCCGATAGACACCAGCACGAAGGCGAAGAGCGTGCCGATGTTCGACATCTCCGCGAAGGTGCCAACGTCGAAGAGGCCTGAAGGAATTGCCACGAGAATGCCCGCGAACCATGTGGCAAAGGCGGGCGTGCGGAACTTTGGATGCAGCGACGAGAACACATCCGGCAGCAGGCGGTCGCGCGACATGGCAAACCACACGCGTGCCTGCCCGAGTTGGAACACCAGGATGGACGAGATCATACCGACAATCGCGCCAAGCAGCACAGCCAGCCGCACCCAGTGCAGGCGATGTCCTTCCGGCGTGAGCGAAAGCCGCTTCAACGCAGTCACCACCGGAGCGCCATCACCGGCGATGGACTGCCACGGCACGATGCCCGTGAGCACCGCAGCCACACCGATATACAGCACAGTGCAGACCACTAGCGTGGCGATGATGCCAATGGGAACATCCCTGCGCGGCTCGCGGCACTCCTCACTCGCCGTCGATACAGAGTCGAAACCGATGTAGGTGAAGAAGATGATCGACCCACCGGCAAGAATTCCCGAGAAGCCATTTGGCGAGAACGGAACGTAGTTGCCCGGCTTGATGAAGCTCATGCCGAAGCCGACGAACAGCAGGATCGCGCAAATCTTGATCAACACCATGATGTTGTTGGTGCGCGCCGACTCGCGAATGCCGCGCACCAGCACCACCGTGAGCAGCAGCACAACAATGAA